>NZ_CP019334.1:1557500-1905000 GCF_002163675.1 Polaribacter sp. SA4-12
GAATAACTGAATAAATTATTAAAATCTACCTGAGAAAAATCAGAATTGCTAGTATTAATAATTAATACCGTTTCTTTTTTATCATTTTTAAATTTAAGACCGTACAAAGAGTTTACATTACTCACTGAAATTGGGTTATTTGTGAAATTAATTTCTTGCATTTGCTCCATATCTGCAAAAGCTTTTGAAACAATTTTAGCAGCGATTCCTACTGGCGCTAACTTCATCGGAGAACCAATTTTAACAACATTATTATCAGAAATATAATGCCAATCTAATTGCCCAACTTTATCACCTAAAGATAACCAACCATAAATAAATGTTCCATATCTTATAGCAGATGCCCAAGTTTCTTCAGCAATTTCTTTTACTTCGCCAAATTCTGTATACCAAATTTTATAATTATTAGGGACTAAATTATAATCTGATATTTTATCATTTGGATATTTAATTCCTTCAGAGATTGCAACTTTAGATGAAGAATTATCTGAAATTACAGTTTGCACACCATATTTATCATTTAAATAATGATGCTGAGTTACTGCATAAATATCATTTTTTAGAGCAGAAAAATTAGAATTATTTTGTAATTCATTAAAGATTGTAGTATTCCATCTTTCTCTTGCTGCAGCATTTGTTTCTTCTTTTGTAGTTGTTAGCGCAAATTTTAACGTAGGAAATTCAGTTTTTAACTTACTTACAATCGTTTTACATTGTTGTAAATAGAATTTTGCATTTACAACTGTGGCTTCTTTTTTATCATTTGATTTAATGGGCGCATTATTTGCTGCATTCCAACCAGAATAATAAAACCCTCCATTTTCTACAATATGAAAAATTCCACTTTCTTCATTTCCAAAATAAAATTCATTACCTAATTCTACTGCAAAAGGCATTTTACCAGCTTCTTTAAACTTGTTTATTGCCGATATCATATCGTCTATTTTTAAGTTTAGTGTTGCTGTACTTTTTAAAGTTTGCTCATTTGCGGTAACAGAAATCCCTGTATTTGGAGTTGGTCTTGCCATATTTACCACATACACAATTTTAGTTCTGTTTGGTAAAACGTTTACAAATTCTGGAATTTTAAGTACTTCTTTATTATTCCAAGTCTTATCTGTATTATCTAAAAATTTTCCTGTTCTCCAATCCCAATAATTAGCTTGTGTACCTCCTGGATATCTTACCACATCAGGATTCATTTCTGAAACCAATGTTTTAAATGAATTGTCTGTCCACCAAGTTCCTTTATCAGAACGTCTGTTAAATCCAATATCTAAATCAGAAACATCAGTAACTTCAGTTTTTAATGAAGTGGTAATGGTTTGAGAATTTGTGCTTAGAGAAAGACTAATTATGACCGTGAGAACAACTAAGTTTACCTTTCTATATAAAAGGTTTAAAGTAAATTTCATTGTTATTTTTTCTTTTTGTTCTTATTATTCTTCCCTTTCTGTTTATTCGGATTTGTAATTTTTAATTTTTCAGGAATTAAGTACGCTTTTTTCCAATCTTTAAGAAGTGTTAATAGTTCTGCTGTTTTCTTTGGATTGGATTTAGACACGTCATTTTCTTCTCCAATATCTTTTATTAGATTGTATACTTCTACTTTATCCGTTCCTAAAAACTGCATCAACTTGTAATCTCCAGATCTTACAACTGCAGCTTTACTATCTCCAGTGCTATGAGGTCTTGCTTTTTTAGATATCCAAAAAACAGTTCTATCTTCCCAACAATCTTTTCCTTTTAAAACTTTTGCATAACTTTCACCATCAATTCCATCAACTTTTTTATCAATAGCTAAATCTAAAAGTGTTGGAAAAATATCCATACCAATAACTATTGATTTATCATCAACTTTCGGCTTCAATTCTTTTGTCCATTTGATAAATAATGGAACACGAATTCCACCTTCATATAAATGACCTTTGCCTGCTTTTAAAGGTAAGTTTGTAGTTGCTAAATGACGTTCATTTTTATTTCCATCATTTGATAATCCTCCGTGATCAGAAGAAAAAACGATGATTGTATTTTCATCAATTCCTAAATCTTTCAGTGTTTGTAAAATTCGTCCAACATTTTCATCAACATTTTCAACCATACCAGCATAAGCAGCATCATCTTGTCTCATTTTTCTTCTTCCTTCACCTTCTTTAATATATTCAGGGGTGTTTCCGAAGTCAATATTTTTTAATTGTTCTTTATTTCTTGCTTCATCTTTTGGCTTTGCCTCAATAGGCGTGTGAACAGCATAATATGCCAAAACAGCTAAAAAAGGTTTGTCTTTAGGTGTGTTTTTTATGAATTTAATAGTAGCATTTGTTAATAAATCTGATGCATAATCTCCTTCTTTTCCATCTTCTTGTACATTCGGAACAATATATTTACCCTTTTTGCCTTTGACTGTAATATTAAAAGGATAATGGCGAGATGCAATTCCACCTGCTTCACCAGCAGCATAAATATGAGAAAATCCAAATTTATCTGGGGCACTATCTCCATTACCAATATGCCATTTACCAACGTAAGAAGTGTTATAACCAGCATTGTTAAACTGCTTTATAAAGTTCTTTTCTTTTGGTATGCCACCAAGCCAACCTTTATTTTCGTTTACAGGATAGGTTCCTGTAAGCATTGCATAACGAGAAGGTGTACAACGAGGATAACTACTATAAGCGTTTGTAAAAGAAACCGCTTCTTTTGCTAATTTGTCTATGCTTGGAGTATCATATAATTGAGAACCTGTAAAGCTTAAATCATGATACCCTAAATCATCTGTATGAATAATTAAGATGTTTGGTTTGTTCTGACCAAAAGCCAAAACAGAAAAGCAGAGTGTAAAAAATAAGATACTTTTTTTCATTTTAATGTTTTAATTAAACACTGTCTTTAGACTTGTTTATGATTATTAAGTTTAATTTAGAAAATGTGCAAAAAAAATTAATCTTTACTTTTGGGTTAAATGATTTTTTAATTTACTTTTTAATTCATCAACCACAGCAGTATATTCTTTATCTTTTACAAGGTTTCGTGTTTCTAAAGGATCTTTCTCATAATCATACAATTCTCTTCCAACAATTTCAGAAGTATAATAATTATCTGAACTTCTATAGTTTTTACCATGCCATTCTGTATATCTAAATCTATCTGTTCTAATTGCATAACCCATTCTTGAACCTCTCATATATTGATGATATGCATAATCCATTTCAACAGTTGTTTTAGAATTTGAATCTAATAAATTCACTAAAGATTTTCCATCAGTTTGAGGGTGTTGTTTAACTCCTGCTAAGTCAAATATTGTAGGAAATAAATCTACTAAATTAACCGGATGATGACTCTTCTGATTTTTAGCAACTCCTGGTCCAGCAAACATAAAAGGAATTCTTGTTGCTTGCTCAAAATTAGAATGTTTACACCATTCTGTATGATCTCCTAAATGAAAACCATGATCTCCCCAAAGAACAATTACAGTCTCATCTAAAATATTTCTTTTTTCTAAATTGTCTAATAAAATTCCTATTTGAGCATCTATGTATGAAATACAAGCCATGTAACCATGTATTAATTCACGTTGTTTTGCTTCAGGAATCTTATCACCAATTTTTAGTTTACTATCTATATCAGAGAATGCTCTAATTTCTCCAAAGGAGTGAAACGCAAACTTTGGTGTTCCTTCTGATAATTGCTGAAAAGGAGCCAATTCAATTTTAGCTCTATCATATAAATCCCAATATTTTTTTGGAGCAACGAACGGTAAATGTGGTTTTTGATAACCCACTGCTAAAAACCAAGGTTTATTTCCGTTTTCTAAACTCTCTAATTGCTTCAAAGCTGTTTGTGTATACAAACCATCATTATAAGCAGTATCACTTACATCTGCACTTTCTGTTGAAGGTTTAAATCTTTTAAAAACGTAACTTCTTATTTTCCCTCTTTTTAATCCTTTAGCTTCTGCCTCTGCTGTTAGTCTTGCAATTTCCTTTTTAGTTTCAGGATTTTGGTAATATGCTAAAGCAGGTTCTCCATATTTTGGGTCATAATTTTTAGGCATTTGATGAGGAATACTCCAAGTTTTTCCATCATGTCCTTTTGCTGCTGAAGGAATGTGATATATTTTACCAGATCCAGTACTTTCATAACCTTGATTAATTAAATGTTCTGGCATAGAAACTAAATTTGGAGCAGATTCTCTAAAATCTGTATGTAAATCCCAAACCTTGTTTGTATCAGGATTTGTCCCTGTCATGACACTTGCTCTTGACGCACCACAAACTGCATATTGCACGTGTGCATTTGTAAATGTCATTCCTAACTTTGATAATCTATCAAAATTTGGAGTTATCATTTGAGTCTCTCCATAATTAGAAAGCAAAGGTTTTAAATCATCAATAGCTATAAAAAGTATGTTCTTTTTAGCTGTATTAGATACTGTAGAAACAACTTTATTTTTATTATTTGATGAGTTCGTTTGTTGCGTTTTACAACTTATTATTGTTGCAATTACCAAAGAAGCTATAATCGTTAATTTTAATTTCATCTTTTATTTTATTACTTTCTATTGCTTTATTTTTCTCTATTTAAATATCAAATTTACCAGGTAAAGATGAAATGTAAGAATTTAATTCTGCTTTCAACATTTTTAATTGTTCAGCATATTTTGGATCATTAAATAAATTATTTTTCTCTTCAGGATCATTTTTTAAATCATATAATTGATCAGAAGCTGTAAAGTTAGGATGATTCAAATAAGCATTGTGTTCTGCTCCTCCACCACCAGGAACCATTTCTAATTGACCATAAGGATCTTTTGGATTATCTGAAATTGCATGTTCACCAAAAGATTCTCTGAATTTTGTGTATTTTGCTAAAGTATCTTTACGTTGTTCCAAAGTATAATCTGTTGCCCATTTTGGATACCTTACTGCATAATATTTAAAACCATCTTTTACAACTGCTCTTGCATATCCTAATTCGTGATACATAGAAGTTCTTCCTGCAAATTCTTTTCCTTCTAAAGCAGATTTAAAACTTTTTCCATCAAAACTATCTTTATGTTTTGTATCTCCGGCCAAATCTAAAAGCGTAGGTAAAAAATCTACATTAGATACCGGGTTTGTCATTTTACTACCAACTTTAAATCCTCCTTTTTTCCAAATAAAAGCTTGCGAATTTACACCACCTTCATATAAAGTTCCTTTAAAATTTTGACCATGATCATTAAAGAAAACAACAATTGTATTGTCTAAAACCCCTTCTTTTTCTAATTTATTAAACAACGCAGTTACTGCATCATCTAACCATAAAATATTTTCTCTGCTTGTTCCTTCATAACCAGCTTTCTTTATTCTTTCTTGTAAAGATTTTACTGGAGGCTGAGGTAAAACAGTTGGTGCATTTTTTAAAATCCCTTTAGGTGTAATTCTTCTGTCTGCTTGCCAAGAAACTTTTGGTTGCAGTGGTGCATGAGGTAATGTTGATGCAATGTAAAGCAAAAAAGGATCTTCTTTATACTTATCTATAAATTCTACACCACCTTCTGCAATCCAATCCATATTTTGATAAGCTAACGCTCTTATGCCTAACCAATTTGGATTGTTGTGATATAATTTATCCGCATAATCAAATCCAGATTTTTTTATATCTTTTTGTAACTCCTTATATCTATATTCTAAACCTTCAAGAACTTTTGGATCATTTGGATCTGCATCTAATTCAGGTTTTTCTCCTCCATCTCCAACTTGAGATAAACTTTCTATAATATGATTTTTACCTACAAAACCAGTTTTATAACCTAAATCTTGAAAGTAAGTTCCCATTGTTTTTTCACCAGGAGCAATATAAGAATTCCACTGTATTACAGTTTGACCATCATTTACTTCTGTAAAACCAGTAAAAGCTTCGTTTTTAGCTCTACTTGCATAATTTCCTGTTAAAGAATTATATCTACTTGGAGTACAAACAGGCGAAACTACTTTCATCTTTTCTAACCAAACACCTTCTGCAGCCATTCTGTCTAAGGTAGGCGTTAAATTTAAAGGCTTTCCGTCTTTATCTTTTCCCTCAGCAGTATTATTAAACATCCACGGATACATATCATCAGCAATAAAAAAGACAATATTTGGTTTCTTTTTTTCACTAATTGCTGTTTTTTTGTTTTCAGTTTTACAGCCAACAAAGAATAAAACAATTAAACTTAAATAAATAGATTTTAAAATATGGTCTTTCATAATTGATGATAATTTTACACCGTAAAAGTACTCTTCAACTTTAAAAAATAGGTTTATTCAGCATCTTAAAAGGTTTAGATATCGTCAAACGTACTGTAAACAGTGGATTTCCAGTAAAAAATAAATTAAATTTGTTTGAAGTGCTAATTCTACTAAAAACAAAATATGAGAAGTATCCTTTTAGTTTTAATGATTCTTATGAGTTGTAACTCAAAAAAAACATCAATAAAGAATAAAGAAAATAATAGAAAAGAAGCAACTGTGGTTTCAAAAAATGGTGCTTTATCTGTAAATGGAAATCAAATTGTAAACAGTAAAGATGAAGCCGTAAGTTTTGCAGGAAACAGTTTATTTTGGTCTAATGACTATTATAGAGGAAATGGTTTTTATAATAAAAATGTAGTTCAACATTTAAAAACTGATTGGAATTCAACCATTATTAGAATACCAATGACTTCAGATCCAGATATTCACGATAGTTATCTTTTTGACAAGGAAACAAATCAAACTAAATTAGAAACTGTTGTTGATGCTTGTTTAGAATTAGGCTTGTACGTAATTATAGATTGGCACAGTCATAAAGCGGAAGACAACGAAAAAGAAGCCATTGAATTCTTTACCAAAATGGCGACTAAATATAGTAAGCACCCAAATATTATTTATGAAATATATAATGAACCTTTAAAAGTTTCTTGGGATACTGTTATAAAACCTTACGCCGAAAAGGTGATTGCAGCAATTCGTAAAATCGATCCAGATAATATTATTGTAGTTGGTACACCAAAATGGTCTCAAGATGTTGATAACGCTTCAGAAAACCCAATAAAAGGATATAAAAACATTGCTTACACGCTACATTTTTATGCAGCTTCTCATAACCAATGGTTAATGAATAAAGCACAAAAAGCACTTGATAATGGTGTTGCTTTAATTGTTACAGAATGGGGAAGTGTTATGGCTGATGGAGGAGGAAAAGCAGACCCAGAATCTACAAGAAAATGGATGGAATTTATGAAGAAAAACAATCTTACACATTGTAATTGGTCAATTAATAATAAAGACGAAGGGGCTTCTGCATTAAAACCAACAGCAGACATTTCTGGAAATTGGTCTGATGAAGATTTAACGGAATCTGGTAAATTAGCGAAAAAGTATATAATGAATTGGTAAGGGAAAAATTTAAGTTTTAAATCTATTTATTGTTTTACTACTTTCTTAATAATTATAGAATTGTTGTTTTGTATTTTTATTACATATATACCTATTGGGCCTTTCAAGTCTAATTGTATCCAATCTTTTGTGATTAACTTTGACTGAATCAATCTTCCTGATATATCAAAAATTTCAATTTTCCCTTTTTCAAGATTTGCATCTTTAATATTAATGTTTAACAAAGATTTTGTTGGGTTTGGATACATTTGAATAGCATCTAATTTATCTTCATCTTTAATCCCCAACACTGAACCAAATTCTATCGCTCCAATATCTGGTGATGTATCTCTATTATTTCCAAAATAATCTGTCGTTTGGGTTCCGTCAGTAGAACCATTATCTATTGCTGGAGAAGTCGATTTTAATGAGAAATCACCATTTACTGAATCTTCAAACAAGGGATTTTCTTCTGTCCAACCTGTAGAAATATTTCTACTTATACTTTCTGAACCATCTTCATTATAAACTAGGTTATTAGCCACTGTTAGACTTGTATTCGGATTCGCTAACGTACCAATTGCCCAGTGATTTGGTTCTGCGTAAGAAATATTATTTCTAATTGTTAGTTTATCTGTATTATTGATTCCTATTCCACCTGCTGAACTATCATTGGTAGTCCCATTTTTAAAAACGGTATTGTGCTCTACAATTACTCTTTCTGTAAAATGAACTACAATTCCTGATGCTCCATTATAAGATGAAATATTGTTTGAAATCTGTATATAACCGTGATTATATGTTAGATTTCTAGTTAAAAACAAACCTGTACCTTCATCAATAACAAAATGTAAAAAATCTTTTGAAGACGCATAAGAAACCATTCTGTTTTCATTGTGATGTATATAATTCTTCTCAAGAATTATTTTAACACCTTCAAACAAATCATTTTCAGGAATAACTTTTGCCTCCGCAACTGTAACAGCCCCTGAGCCTGCTGTTGTATAAAAAGTGCAATTATACACCTCGTTATTTGCAATTGTTACATAATCGCTACCATTAGATCTAATACCAGAACCAGGAGTTTCTCTAACAATATTGTTTCTAATAATAATATGATGCGAATTATTTGCAACAATCCCTTTTCCAGAAAAATAACTTGGTTTTGTAAGGTTTTTAGAAATTTTAGGGATGTCATCACCTCTTTTATATGGACTTGGATTTGGATAACTTATGCCTATTTCATCCTCTAAATTATAAACTTGTCCGTCATTTTTATCAATATACAATCCCCAGGCATCATCTGCTTCAGTCTGTGTAATATTATCTGAGATTCCTTTTATATCAAAACCTTCAAAAATTAAATAAGATGAATCTTTTATTAAAACTCCATAAGTAGCATCAAACTCTAAAATCACAACATCACCAGGAAATGGTTTAAATGTAATGTAATTAGTAGCTGTACCATTTGCAGTTATTTTTAATAAGTTTTCTCCTCCCCAAATATCACCATCATTAAAATCACTATTTCTGTAAGTTCCTGTATGTACATAAACAGTATCACCAGCTTTTACTTTTTGTTCTGCTTTTTGCAATGTTTTGTAAGGATTAGATTCTGATCCATTTCCAGAAGAATCTGATCCAATTGTTGCTACATGTAAAATATTTTGAGCAGTTATTGAATTAAAAAAAAGAAAATATACTAATGATAAAAAGAAGGTTACTTTATTCATTTTGAATGTTATTTATATAAATATTACTTTAATATATCGTGCTCTAATTTCACTGGAGATGTCCCTATAAAAGGTATATTTCCAGTCAAAGCATCTACAACTGCTTTTTGAGAAAATCGATCTATACTATATGCATTAATTCCAATAAAAGCATTCTCGAAATAGAAATTGACGTAATATGGATTGCTATAAGAAACTGCAATAATTTTGTCTTGAGGCAACATTCCCATTGTCCAAACACCTAATGCTTCTTTATCTTTTAAAAGTGAAGCTCCTAAAGGACTAAAATATCGATTTTCGAAAGCAACTAAAACTTTATCGTATTTATCAAAAAACTTCAACTTTTCTCCCCAATCTAAAAAATTGGGGTTGTGTAAAATAGTATCTATTTCAAAACCTTTTTCTTGCAATAATTTTTGAGTTAAGCGCAACTCATTTGTTCTATTTTCGTGACTAATATTTACAATTGCAATTCTTTTATTTTGTGATGATTTTAGTGGAATTTTAGTTTTATCTGTAAGCAAGGTCACAGCATTATTTGCAATTTCTTGTGCATATTTCTGAATAACTTTTGTTTCTTTTTCCGAAATTGGATAAAAAATAGTTTCCTTCTTTTTTAGCAGATTATATTGCTCACGAACTCCCCAAATTCTTTCCACTGCATCATCTAATCTAGACATTGGAATATCACCTCTTTTGATTCTTACTTCTAAAGAATCCATAAATTTTAAAGTTGGCCACAATACCATATCAACTCCTGCTTTAAAAGCAGCTAAAGAAGTTTCAATTTCATTTTCATAATAACCAGCTGCTCCTCCCATATTTAAAGCATCAGACATAATTACTCCGTTAAATTTCATTTTTTTCTTCAACAAACCAACCATCAATTCTTCGGATAAAGAAGCTGGTAAGAAAACACCTTTTCTCTTTTCTTTTTGATAGGCAGGAAAACGAATATGACCGACCATAATTGCTGGTGTTCCGTTATTTATCATTTTTTGATACATTGTACCAAAGGTTTTATTCCATTCAGAAATTGATAAGTTATTTGCAGAAGTTATTAAATGCTGATTTTTAATGGTTGCTCCATCTCCAGGGAAATGTTTAATTGTTGAAACTACGCCTTGAGCGTTCATACCTTCAATTTGCGCTTTTAAAAGCGGATAAGCTCTTGTAGCATCATCAGAAATTGCACGTTCAATAACCAAACTTTGCAACGGATTCATATTCAAATCCACTAAAGGATGTAACAACCAATTTACACCTAAAGCATTCGATTCTTTTGCAATTGCATTCCCAAATTTATACGCTAAATCTGTGTTATTTGCAGCGCCAACTGCCATTTCTGAAGGCATATTTGTAAATTCACTATAAATACTTCCAACTCCTCTTTCAAAATCTTCAGTAACAATCATTGGGTATTTAGATGCGTTTTCATAATCTAAAATCGCATTTTTAATAGTCGGAATTACTTGATCTCTTGGAGGCGTAAAAAGATAATCCCAATAGGGAACAAAAATTCCGCCAATAGGATATTCATCCATCATTTTTTCAATAGAGCCAAACTCAGCAACTTGCGCTTTGTGAAACGCACGTACAATCATAGTTTGCCCTATTTTTTCTCTAATTGATAAACTTTTCCAAGTAGTATCTTTAGGAGTAAAATTATAAGAAATTGCTTCTGGTAATTTGTGTTCTTTGGATTTATTATAACTAATAATAGTAACGAAAAACGTTACTATTATTAATGAGATGAATATGTTCGTTTTCATATTTTATTTAACTTCTTGAGTTTTAAAAAATGCAATTGCTTGTGCTTTTAAATCTTCTTTTACAGTTTTATAAGCCTCTTCTTTTACCAAATTTTTTGTTTCTTTTGGATCTTTTTCATAATCGTATAATTCTTCAGCATCTACTAAAGAAGCGTCAAAAGGTTGATTTGATCTAAAGTTATCTTTCATCCAAATTGTGTAACGATGTGTTTTATTTCTGAAAGTATACCCCATTTTATCATCTTCTCTTGGAAACTGACTTACCGCAAAATCTTTTACTTTCTCAACTTTTCCTTCTAATAACGGAACTAAACTTATACCATCTAAATTTTCTGGAGATTTTACCCCTGCTAATTCTAACAAGGTTGGATACACATCTACAAATTCAGTTGGAGAATTAGATTTCCCTATCTTATCTTTTCCTGCTGAAAAAATTAATGGAGATCTGGTAGATTGCTCGTAATTTGTGTGTTTGCAGTACATATTGTGGTCGCCTAAATGCCAACCATGATCTCCCCAAAGCACAATTACTGTGTTTTCTCTTAACCCTAATCTGTCTAATTCATCTATTACCAAACCTATTTGCGTATCAATAAAACTAACACTTGCATAATAACCTTGAATCAATTTCTTCTGTTTAGCTTCAGAAATTGGTACACTATAATCTTTTGTAAAATCTGCATAACCACCTCTTAACTCCCAACTTGGTTGCGTTGCATAATATGGAGCACCTTCTGGAGTTTTTTGAAATTCTGGCAACGTAATTGTTTCTATTGGGTACATATCCCAATATTTTTCAGGCACCACAAAAGGCAAATGCGGTTTATGAAAACCTGTTGCCAAAAAGAAAGATTTTTTCTCTTTTGAAAATTTTCTTAATAAATGGTTACTTCTAGTTGCTACCATTCCATCTACAGTTGCACTATCAGGAATATGTAAAACTTCGTAAGAAATGTGTGTAGTTTCATTTACATATTCTTTGTTTTTCCTTTTCAAATTCGCATATCTATGCGTCCAAGAAATAGAATCTTGCTGTCTATCTACAGATCTAAAATCGAAAATTTTTCCAACAGGAGCAGTTTGATATCCATTCTGTTTGAAATATTGTGGCATCGTAACAATATCAGGGTTTATGCTTCTGATATGTGTTTTTAAATCCCAAATTTTAGTATAATCAGGTCTTTTACCAGTCATGATACTTGCTCGAGAAGGTCCACAAACTGCTTGTTGACAATGATTATTTTCTAAAACAAAACCATTAGCAGCTAACTTATCAATATTCGGTGTTTTTACAACTGTATTTCCATAAGCACCCAATATTGGTTTTAGATCATCAACCGCAATAAATAATATATTTTTTGGTTGATTTTTTGCTCCTTCTTTTTTACCTGACTTATTATCACAAGAGATAATAAAAATTGTAAAAAGTGATAAAAACAACATTTTCAAAATCTGAGAATTCATAAAATCAAGATTATATTTAAATCCCACAAGGCTTTTAAATCTTGCAGGATTTATTTGTTTTAAAAAATTTACCCTAAAATAACTACTACTGAATGTTCCTTTCCATCATTAAAAACAGGAGCAATATTTCCTTCTATTTTTTGACCATCAACAATCATAGAAACAACACCTTTAGAAACATTGTTCGGGTTTGTAACAGTGATGTTATATGTTGCGTTTCTAAACTTACGAACCGCAGAAAAACCATCCCAAGCTTTAGGAATACAAGGATCAATTGTTAATCCTTTATGATCTGGACGAACTCCCATTATGTGTTTTGTAGCTGCTTGATATGTCCAAGAAGAAGTTCCTGATAACCAAGAGTTTCTTGCCATTCCGAATTGTGGATGTTCATCACCTAAAATATTTTGTGGGTAGCAATATGGATCACATTCAAAAGTATCTATAATATCATTTTTAGATGCAGGATTTATTTGATTATAGTATTGAAAAGCTCTGTCTCCATTACCCATCATCGTTTCTGCAATCATCACCCAAGGATTAGAATGTAAAAAGATTCCACCATTTTCTTTTGCTCCTGGAGGATATGTTGTTACACCACCTTTGGTTTCATCGTATCCATTATAACCTGGATAAGATAATTTAATTCCGAATTTAGTATTCAATTTATCTTCCACAGAATCTAACGCTTTTTCAGCTCTTTCAGGAGTTGCAAAACCCGCTAAGATTGTCCAAGATTGTGCATTTGTATAAATCTGTCCTTCGCTATTTTCTTTCGATCCAATAGCGTTTCCATTATCTTCATAATAACGTAAATACCAATCTCCATCCCAACAATTTGTATTTACCACTTCTTTCATATGAGCGTGGTCTTTTCTGTATGTATCCGCTAATTCTGTATTTCCTAAATGATCTAACAAAGCAGCCATTTCGTTTAATGCTTTTCCGTAAAGATTAGCATTAAAAATACTTTCAGAATCTCCAGGTAAGTTTACAGTATCATTCCAATCTGCAAAACCTAACATTGGTAAACCATGTTGACCACAATTGTTCTTTGTAAAATTTAAAGAACGTTTTAAGTGTTCTAAAACGGTTCCTTTTTTACGATCTTTTAATTTCACTTCTTTATCATAAAAAGTAATTTCTTCCTCTAAGAAATCATAATCTCCTGTTTCTTTAATATATTCTATTACCGTTTGTACAATCCATAAATGATCATCACCATAAAAGTCTTTTAAGTGAGATTCTTCACGAGAATCACCTTCGTTAGCTTCCATTGTTAAAGGGAAAAACTGGTGCATTGCAGAACCATCTTCTTTCTTAACAGATATTAATTTTTTGATTAATTCTTTTCCTTTTTCTGGCATTGCAGATAAAATTCCCAAAATATCTTGAGAACTATCTCTAAAACCAATTCCTCTTGCTCCCAAACCTAATTGATATAAAGATAAATAACGAGACCAGTTATATGTCGTATGACATTGACGTGGATTGTGAATATTCACCATTGAATTGAATGCTGAATCTGGCGTATTAAATGATGCTTTTGATAAATAATCATCCCAGAATTCTGACAATTCTTTGAAAGCTTTATCTACCTCAGCAACATCTTTATATTTTTCTGCGTTTTTCTCAATTTCATTTGGCGCTCCTTGTCCTAATTGCGTAATAACCGTTTTCGTTTCTCCGATTGAAACAGTTCCTAACTTGTGCAATAAAGCGGCAATATTATCTCCTCTGTTCGATTCGAAATTAGATAAACTTTCGTTTTGTAATTCCAATGGATTTTTCCAAGTTCCGTATTCGTTATCTCCTAAGAATAATTTTCTATCAGTTTGAAAAGAATCTACTGGATAATTAGATGTAAAGAAGTTGTTTTCAGTATCTTTTTTCATAAAAGCATACTGACGTAAAAGCAAAGTTCCATCTGTATTTTTATTGGCTCTCATTGTCATTGTTTGAGGACACCAATCTGCATTTGTGTATTGTTTTAAAGCATCGAAATGTGTAAATTCTATAACAGGAATTACATCTATTTCTAATTCTTTTCCACTTATATTTTTTACTTCAATCTTACGAATAACTCTATTTTCTTCATTTGGAACAAAAATGGTAACCTCTGTTCTAATTCCGTAAAATTCTGATATTATTTTTTGATAAGACAAACCAACGTGACATTCAAATAAATCGTAATCATCTAAAGTTGGTACAAAAAATGGAGAAAATATTTTATTTTTCCCATTTTCATCTTTAAACCTGATGTATAAAGTTTCTCCTTTAAAATCTGATCCTGGTAATTGTGGAATATATTTTGTAATTCTATTTAATGCAGGATCGCCTTTACAAATTAAAGAACCTCCTGTTTGATCTACTATACCTCCAAAAGATAATGTACCCACATAATTCGTCCATTTTACTGGCGTTTTCGGGTTTGTAATAATGTATTCTCTTTTGTTGTCATCAAAATATCCGTATTTCATTTTAATATATTTTTACGTTGATTATTGGTTTGATTCGTTTTAAAATCCTTTCTGTGTGCTAAAAAATAGACACGAATATCACGGATTTCACAAATCTTATAACTTTTTTAATTTTTATTTCACGAAGTAAACTTTGCTGTTTACTATTAAACCTTCCCTCTTCTTTCCTCTAATTGCACTCTAATTTCTGATGCTTTTTCAGCTGTAATTGGGAACTTCCTTAACAGTAAAATTGCAATTAATAAGGATACAATTGGTATCACTAAAAAGCCAATTCTCATAATATCATAAACACCTTCTGCTTGATTACCATTTAAATTAGCATCAAAACCAGTCATTTCAATTACAGGCCCAGAAATCATAAAACCAATTACAAAACTGAATTTTAGAACCCAAGAAAATATAGAAGCAAAACTACCTTCACGTCTTTCACCCGTTTTTAATTCGTCATAATCAACTACATCTACTTGCATAGAAGGTATCATTAGCCATAAACCGGCATAACCTGCTCCAATAAAAGCTGTATTCATTAACATTAACCATGGATTATCTGGTGTAAACGTCCACCAAGTTGTTGTAACTGCTACAACTACAATTATCATAGAAATCATTAAGACTTTTGGTTTTCCTATTTTTTCTGATAATTTTCTAAAAAGAGGTATAAATAGAAAGCTGAAACCTGTGTACACAAATGTTCCATAACCTGCAAATTTTGCACCTTCATTCCAATCGCCACCTAATACATAATAGGTTCCAACATATCGACCATAACTATCAAAAATTGAGGTTCCTAATAAGAAAAATAGTGTTAATAAACATAAAATTATAAAGGGTTTATTAGAAAATGTTTCTCGTAAACTATCTGTTAGTTTTACCTTTTTCTGATTCTGAATTAAATCTGTTTCATAGTAACGTTCTTTTACAAAAATGGCAGGTATAACTCCCATAACCAATATAATAACAGCAATTATAATACTGATGTAACGCATTCCATTAACCGGACTTGCAACACCATCAATAAAGAAAATTGGCAACATACTTAACCACCAAACCCAACCGTTAAAAAAACCGGCAACCGTTTGAAAGTACCCACGTATTTCTGCAACTCTTGTACGTTCATTATAATCTGGGGTCATTTCCATTAACATACTTTGGTAAGGCATTGCCCAAACTGTAAAACAGGTGTAGAATAAAATTCCGAAACCAATTACCCAAAACATTATTCCTTCTTGACTCATATCTGTTGGAAACCACCAAATAAGAGGATATGTTAAACCTGCTAAAATTGCACCCACTAAAATAAAAGGTCTTCTTCGTCCCCATTTAGAACGAAAATTATCAGAAATCCAACCCATTAATGGATCCATAACTCCATCCCAAAGACGTAACGACATTAAAATAATCGCCACATAAGTTGGAGGCATTTTTAACTCGAAGTTGAATACTTGATAAGCAATACTTACCATTACCCAAACTCCTAAAATATCTACTGGACCACCTGCAGCATAAGCTAGTTTCTTCGAAAAAGGAACTTTGTCTTCGTTACTAACAACTTGGTTTGTATTTTCTGCCATAATTAATTAATTTTTTGTTTGATTATATTATTTGATTCAACACTGTTCTTTTCGATAGCATCTTTGAACCAAAGTGCAGACTTTTTTGGAATTCTTTCTAAAGTTTCAAAATCAACATAATGCAAACCAAATCGTTTTTCGTATCCTGAGGCCCATTCAAAATTATCCATAAATGACCAAGCGAAATAACCTTTCAATTTAACACCATCCTCAATTGCTTCTTGGCAAGATTTTAAGTATCCTTGATAAAAATCGACCCTTTCTTGGTCATCAACCTTTCCATCAACTAATTTATCTGGATAGGCACAACCGTTTTCAGTGATGTAAATGTTTGGTTGATCATAACGATCGTCAATCCATTTTAGCAGTTTTTTACAACCCCATGGCACAACTGCCCAGTCCATTAACGTTACATCCCAACTTTTGTCTAAAGACAAGTTAACATCTTGGTCTTCTGAGATACCTCCATTTCCATTAACTGAAATTTCTTCTTGCTTAGTACCGTCTGAATGTGCGGCATACATTGTTGTATAATGGTTTAATCCGAAAAAATCTGAAGAACCTTTTATCATTTTTTTCTCATCTTCCGAAAACTTAGGAAGACGTTCCTTCAGTTTTTCTTTCATAACAGTTGGGTAATCACCTTTATAAACAGGGTCTGCAAACCAAGCTAAGAAAAACTCAAGAGCTCTTTGCGCTGCTTGTTTATCTTCTTCGCTATCAGTAAGAGGTTCACGCCAATCACAATTGTTAGAAATTCCGATTTGCCCTTCCTGATGCCCGTAATTTTCTCTGTAAACTGCAACTGCTTTTGCATGTGCGATAATTAAATGATGTGCGGCGAGATAAGGTTCTGAATTAGATGACCTTCCAGGAGCAAATACACCTTGGCCATACCCTAAAATAGAAACTACCCAAGGTTCATTTAATGTAATCCAATTTTTTACACGGTCTCCAAATCTATCAAAGCATAGATTTGCGTATTCCGAAAAATGATTCGTTATATTTTTATTTAACCAACCATCATCTTCTAACTGTAAAGCAAGTGGTAAATCCCAATGATAAAGTGTTACCCAAGGTTCTATACCGGCTTTAAGAAGTTCATCAATTAATTCAGAATAAAATTCAATTCCTTTTTCGTTAACATCTCCTTTTCCTGTGGGCATTACTCTGGCCCAGGCAATTGAAAATCGATATGCTTTTACGCCCATCTCTTTCATCAATTGAATGTCTTCTTTAAACTTGTGGTAATGATCACAAGCTATGTTACCCGTTTCTCCTTCTGCAATTTTCCCTGGAATAGTGCAAAATGAATCCCATATAGAAGGTCCTTTACCATCTATATCAGCAGCTCCTTCAATTTGGTAAGAAGAAGTAGCTGTACCCCAAATAAAATCTTCTGGAAATTTTTTCATAATTATATGATGTTGTTATTTTGTTCTAATTGTCTTCTTGAGTTTAACTCTTTTGTTATTTCAGAAGTTTTTGTTTGTGTTAATGGATACAATGTCATTAATGCTGCAGCCATTATTGTAATTATTGCAGGAATCCAACTCATTAACATTATTATTCCTGGAATTGCTCCTTCAATTGAAACAGCATCTTGACCATTATAATGATACATTCCTAAAACTAAACCTATAATTGCACCTGCAATTCCACCACCAAATTTTGTCGCGAAAGAACCTGCAGAATAAATGAGTCCTGTGGCTCTTCTTTTATTTTTATATTCTGAATAATCTGCTGCATCACCTAACATCACAAAAAATAATGTTGGAAAAATTGCTGCTGTAAATTCTGAGATAATTCCGATAGAAAATATGGCTGTTGTATTTTCTGGTGAACAAAAAAGAAATAAACTATTAATGGCTCCAGAAAATAATAAGGCACCAATAAATAGATTCTTTTTACCAAATTTTTTACTCAACGGAGCAGTAACCATTGCTCCGAAAATAGAAGCAATCATTAATCCTATTAAAAAAGAAGCAGCTAATAACTGGTCATTTAAATAATGTGTGAAATAGATAATTACAATTCCTTGTTTTATGGAATTATAAATATTGAATAACAAACCAACTATTAATAAAATTAACCAAGGTTTATTCGAAATTAAATCTTTAAAATCTTGTTTTAAATTGTGCTTTTGAGTTTTTGGAGGTTGTACTCTTTCTCTTGTTGTGAAAAAAGTAACTAAAAGTAACAATGCTAAAAATACAGACATTACATACATAGCATTGCTATAGCCTTTGTCTTGATTTATAATTGAAATACTTGAAGTTTTTAAATTTTCTTCTCCAGAAACATAAAAAGTGTATGTCTCATCAGCAATCATAGAAAAACTTTTTCCTTTGGATGGTTCTTCTTTTTTATCAATCATAGAAAAAGTTGCAATTCCGTTTTCTGTTTTGATATTTACGTTTTCGTAATTATCTTTGGATGAAACTTTTACTTTGTAAGAATCTTTTTCAATCTGTTGAATTTCTATGTTTGGATTAATGTTTCCAAAACTTGCCACTAAATATAATAAAGCTCCTTGCACTAACATTCCTCCAGCAAAAGCGCCAACCATTCTGTAAGAACCTAAACTTGCACGCTCTTTATCATCACCAGTCATAACAGCCATTAATGCTCCATAAGGAATGTTGTTGGCTGTATAAATTAGAGTGAATAAAATGTATGTTATATATGCATACACAATTTTTCCTGAATCATTAAAATCTGGACTTGTGAATAGTAAAGAAAGAATAGCTGCTAAAGGAATTGCAGTCCAAAGAATCCAAGGTCTGAACTTACCATACTTTGTATTGGTTCTATCACCAATAATTCCCATTAGAATATCAGAAATTCCATCACTAAAACGAGCGACTAAAAATAAGACACCAACAGTTATTGGACTCAATCCAAAAACATCCGTATAAAAAATAAATAAAAAAGTAGCGACACCTCTCCACGCAATATTTGCGGCTCCATCACCTAAGGCATATCCAATTTTTTCTCTTAATTTTAGTTTCTTCATTTAAATAAAATAGAAGACAGATAAATTCGAACTCTTTAAGAAAACGTATTATTAGTCTTGTAATTAGTGAAGTAAAAATAGAGTGAAAGCTAAAGAGAATGGTCTACTTAAAATCAGAAGAGGTATTTATATCGTCAAAATGAGAGCCAATTCGCTAACTTTTAGCTCATAGCTCTCATTTTGAAGAAAAGAGAATCAAAAAGGTTAAAAAACTTTATTTCTTTTTATTCGTAATAATATCTTGAACTGAAGGTTCTCCTTTTTTGCCTTCAACGATTGAACCAAAATCTGTATTGGTTATATTTCTGAAATCTTCTAAAGGTTTGTTATTTTGATATTTCTTCATTAAACCTTTAAGTTCTAGTTTCAATTTAGAAACTACATTCGTGTATTGAGGATCGTTTATACTATTATTTATTTGTTTTGGATCTTTCTTTAAATCATATAATTCCCAAACATCTATATTATGGTAAAAATGTGCTAATGTATATCGCTCTGTTCTAATACCATAATGAGGCTGAACGTGATGCCAATAAGGAAATTCATAATAATGATAATACATCGATTGTTGCCAATCATTTGGAGTGTTTCCAAATAAAATTGGTTGAAAGCTTTTTCCTTGCATTGACACTGATGTTTCTATGTTTGCCAAATCTAAAAGAGTAGGTGCAAAATCTATATTTGTAATAATATTTTCATTAATACTACCAGCTTTTACCTTTTTAGGATACTTAACTATAAATGGCATTCTAAGAGATTCTTCATAAATAAAACGTTTGTCAAAGAATCCGTGATCTCCTAAATAAAATCCTTGATCAGAAGTTAATACAATTACTGTATTTTCTGCCAAATCATTATCATCTAAATACTTTAAAACACGACCAATATTATCATCAACAGATTTAACACAAGCTAAATAATCTTTTATATATGTTTGATATCTCCATTTTTTGCCTTCTTCTACAGACAAATTCTTTGGCTGAACTATTTCGCCAGGTTTTGCTCCATAAAATTCCCATTTTAGTTTTTCCTTTCCTTTTAATTCTTTTGGAGTTTCCAATTTCATATCTCTTCGTGAAAAATAATCCATTGTCATTTCAGCATCACCTGCAGTTAATTCCCTCCCTTTATAATCATCATTAAAAGTAGCTGGATAAGGCATTTCTATATCATCCCAAAGTTTTTCATATTTTGTGTCAGGTTCCCAAGGTCTATGAGGCGCTTTGTATTGCAAAACCATTAAAAAAGGAGCTTTTTGATTACGATCTTTTTCTAACCAATTCATTGCAAAATCTGTACTTAGATTTGTAGAGTATCCTTTTTCTTTAACATCTTTTCCATTTTCATTAAAAACAGGATTCCAATACATACCTTGCTGACCTGCTGAGTTATGATACTTAAAAGTATCAAAACCCTGAGGTTCTGTACCTAAATGCCATTTACCAAATAAACTAGTTTGATATCCATTTTTTTGAAATTCTTGTGGGAAAGTCCATTTTGTTTGGTCAAACTTCCCTCCTCTTTCATTTTTGTAATACCCATTTAAATTACTATAATTACCTGTAAGAATTGCTGCTCTAGCAGGTCCACAAATAGCATTTGTAGTTAAAACATCTTGAAAAAGCATACCTTCATTTGCAAGCCTATCAATATTTGGCGTTGGAGCAATATCTTTATAAATACCTCCATAAGCACTAATTGCTTGTGTCGTTAAATCATCAGCCATAATGTAAATAACATTAGGTCTTTCTTTGATGGTTTTATTTTGAGAAATCTTATTTATTGTTTTATTTCCACAATAAGATAAAACGAATAAAGCCGTAACAATGGCGAAAGAAATAGGAATATATTTTTTTATTTTGATCATTTTAGTGCTCTAGTTTTATATCACCTTTAGAAATTAAAATAGTCTCTTTTAAGTTTTTTGAAGAAGATGAATTACCTGTCATAATTGTAAATTCTCCAGGTTCAATAACAAAATTGTAGTCTTTATCATACATTGCTAAACTACTTGCTGTTATGTTTAATGAAACTATTTTAGATTCACCTGGTTTTAGTGAAATCCTTTTATATGCTTTTAACTCTTTTACAGGTCTTGTAAATGAGCTTACATTATCTCTTATATATAATTGTACTATTTCATCTCCTGTAACTTTTCCAATATTTGTAACTTTTACTTTAGCAGTAATAACATCATTCTTATTGGTGAAAATTTCTTTTGATAAAATTGGTTTTTCAAAATGGAATTTTGTGTAACTCAAACCAAAACCAAATGGGTATAGAGGGGTTTTAAGTTCTGTATTATATTTATGGATAAAATTAGTTGGCTTATGATTATAAACCATTTGTAATTGACCTACAGATCTTGGAATTGTTAACGGTAATTTTCCTGAAGGATTCATATCTCCAAACAATATTTCTGCCGTTGCTTGTCCTGCAAAAGCTCCAGTTTCCCAAGTATTTAGAACTGCAATTGCTTTTTCTTCTAATAAAGGTTCTGCAATTGGACTTCCACTTACGTAAACTACAATAACAGGTTTGCCTGTTGCTAACATTTTTTTAGCTAAACTCATCTGGTTTCCAGATAATTTTAATGTAGCTCTATCTACATTTTCGCCTGTAGTTTTTCTTCTAGCATCGTGACGAAAAGAATTTTCACCTAAAACCAATACAATAATATCAGATTTTTTTGCTTTCTTTTCTGCTTCAAGAATTTTAGAATTTGTTATTTCTTTAGATCGATTTCCAGAATCGTAATACTTAATTTTGTAACCATATTTTTTTCCGAGGTCAGAAATTCCTTCTACCATCGTAATAATATTTTCTTCTGGTTGCGGTTTAACCCAATCTCCTAAAGTTGTATGGTTGTTTGCATTTGGACCTGTAATAAAAATAGTTTTTCCATTTCCATTTTGAGAAATTGGTAAAAAACTGGTGTTATTTTGTTGTAAAACAATTCCTTTTCTAGCTTGTTCTAAAGCCGTTTTTTGATGCGCTTTTTTAAAATTTATTTTTTTAGCCTTTTCTATATCCACAAAAGGTTTTTCAAATAACCCTAATTTAAACTTAGCTTCTAATATTTTGTAGCAAGCATCATTTACTCTTTGTTCTGAAACTTTACCTTCTTTAACCAATTCTAAAAGATGTTCATCAAAAAAAGGGCCATGCATGTTCATATCCATTCCTGCATTTACAGAAAATTCAATAGCTTGTTTAAAATCTTTTGCTACGTGATGCCAATTAGCAATTCTAGAAATATCGTTCCAATCACTTACATAAAAGCCATCAAAATTCCATCGATTTCGCAAAACATCAGTCATCATAAAAGAATCCATATGTCCAGGTAAACCAGCAACTTCATTATGAGCTGTCATAATTGAAAAAACATTCGCTTCTTTTACTGCACATTTATAAGGTGGTAAGAAAATTTCGAACAGTGTTCTTTTAGAAACATCTGTTGGTGCAGCGTTTAAACCATTAATAGAAGAACTACCAGCAATTAAATGTTTAGCACAAGCTATTACATTATCTTCTCCGTTAAAATCATCAGATTGTAAACCTTTTATAGTTGCAACTCCCATATTTCCAACCAAGAAAGGATCTTCTCCAAAAGTTTCTCCTGTTCTTCCCCATCTAGGGTCTCTTAATACATCAATATTTGGGGTAAAAGACCAATGCATTCCATTGGCTCTCATTTCTAACGCAGTTTGTCTACTACCTTCTTTTATTAAATCATCAGAAAATGTTGCTGCTTGTGAAATTGGAGAAGGGTAAATTGTAGCTCCTTTTACCAATCCATTTCCATGAATTGCATCAATACCTATTAATAATGGTATTTTTAAAGGAGATTCTAATGCTAATTCTTGTAAATAATTCGCTTCTTTAGCAGTAAGTACATGTAAAAATGAACCTATTTTACCTTGCGTAATTCTTTTTGCAATACTATCGCTATTCAAACCAGGATAATAACCTTGAGCGTCATTTTTATCTAACTCTTTTTTTGAAAGCTTCGTTTCTGCTTTTTTCATATGTTCTAAGCCTACATATTGACACATTTGATAGACTTTGTCTTCAATCGTCATTCTAGACATTAGGTCATTTATTCTTTCTTCAACTGTTTGTGTTTTCTCTAAATAAATTGCACTACTAAAATTACTTGTTTCTTTAGAAGAACAAGATGATAAGAGTATTGTAATTAAAATTACTTGCAAAAATATTTTATCTAACATCAATTAAAAAAAGGTATTTGAAAGAGAAGTCTAATTAATAATTAATTAGACTTCTCTGAATTATATGTTTTAGTAACCTACATTTTGATCCGTACCAGAAATTTTTTCGTTTCTATCAATTTCTACACTTGGAATAGGAAAAAGCATTACCTTATTGTTGTCTGGGTAAGTAATATCAAATGATTTATCATTTCTTGAATTATGAACATCTATATAATTCGTTTTAAAGAAATCATAACCTCTTCTATGACCAACAAAAAAGTCTTGCCCTTCTGCTAATAATTCATAATGATATTCTTTCATTATAGCAGCTCTAAAATCATCTTGACTTAAACCAGACCAATCTGCAGGTTCTGCACTTGCAGCTGTATTTCTTGCTCTTGTTAAAACTTCATTTACATAAGTATATGCATTTGCAGGGCCATTTAATTCATTTTCAATTTCTGCTAACATTAGCAATAAATCTGCATATCTATAGTGTACATAATTAAAATTACTAGCATCTGTTGTAGCCGTTTGATCTTTAATAAAGTATTTACTTACCCAAGGATAAGAATTATTAAAACTTGCTCTAGTTCTTGCTGGATATACTTTTACAGTTTGTCCATTTGGTTTTAAGTATTCTGACACGAAAGTAAAGTCGATTCTAGGGTCACCTGGATATCTTGCAATGTGAGCATCTACAACTTCAGGATTCACTCTAAAACGTTCCCAACCTCTACCAGGATATGCTGCATTTGGAGTAAATAATTTAGTTAATACAGATGAATTCTCTTCGTTAAATTGTATTTCAAAAATTGATTCTGTATTATTATTCGCAGTACCTTCTGATGCCCATAAATTACCATAGTTAGCAACTAAAGAATATTTACCATATACTTGAATTGCTTCATCATACGCTTTTTTCCAATTAGGACTTGCATTATCATTTCCTGCTAAAGTTAAATATGCTTTTGCTAATAACATACTTGCAGCATATTTACCTGGTCTACCACCTGTTTGCATACCTGCATCAAACATTAAACTCTTTGCTTTTTCTGCATCCGCTATGATAAGAGCATACACTTCTTCTACACTAGCTCTTTCTTTATTAAGTGTTGTAACAGTTGCTGGAGAAGAATATAAAGGAACACCTCCGTATAAACGAACTAAAGTAAAGTAATTATGAGCGCGTAAAAAATAAGAGATACCTAAGATGTTCTTTAACTCTTCATCGTCTGTATCACTAGGCACATTCGCAATCATATCATTTGCTCTCGCAATTGCTTGGTATGAACTTCTCCAAAGATTGGTTGTATAATTCATACTTGGCTCTGGTGTTAAACTCCCAATAGTGGCTTTATCTGACCCTTTTTTTGTTACAAACATCCCTGACATATATAACGTAGCGTGATGAAAATCAGCACTCAAGTTATTAAAATTAGCCATTGAGCTATAAATTCCATTCAATGCAGCACTAGCACCTTCAACAGAAGTATAAACATTTTCTTCAGCTAGGAATGGTGGATTTTCTTCTAAATCACATGACACATATAATAAAGAAGTGAATATGGTAAAAATTAATATTTTATATAAATTTTTCATAATTATAATTTTTAAAATTTGATATTAGCACCGATTACAAAACTTGACGTGTTTGGTGTTCCTACCCAATCTACACCAAGGATAGTTCCATCATACAGGAAACTTGTAAGTTCTGGGTCGTACCCACTATAATTAGTAATTGTCAATAAATTATTTCCTGATGCAAAAAGTTTAAATGAACTAAAGAAAGAACCTTCTGCCATATCAAAATCATAACCAAGTGTTACATTGTTTAATCTAAAAAAAGAACCATCTTCTATTAATCGATCACTTGGTACATTTGTAGCTGTTAAAGATCCAATTCTTGGATATTGTCCGGTTGTATTGGTTGGAGACCAAGCATCATTATAAGCTTCTGGTCTAATATTATTAGATCCTCCTTGTGCATTTGCTTCAACTAATAAATTTCCGTTTAAAATATCATTACCAACAACTCCATTAAATAATGCAGAAAGGGTAAAGTTTTTATATGTTAAATTGGTGTTGATACCGTATGTGAAATCTGGATTAGGATTTCCAATATTAGTTTTATCTAAATCATTAATGTTTCCATCACCATTAACATCAACAAAAATTACATCACCTGCTAAGTTTCCATTTCCATTAAAAGTTGGTCCAGAATCAGCAACTATTTGATCTTCATAAATTCCAGCAGTTTTATACCCCCAAAATAAGCCTACTTCTTGTCCTTGGATAAAAGCATTTGAAGCCGATTTAAAATTATTTCCTGTAGAAACAGCGCTTCCCTCGTAAAAAGGAGTGGTTATTAATTCTCCATCAATATATATATCACTTGTTGGTAAAGCCTGTAAATTTGTAATTTTAGATTGATTAAACGAAATATTACCTCCAATAGAAAAAGTAAAATCTTCCTTATTAACCACTAAACCATCAATTGTAAAATCAATCCCTTTATTTTCTAAACCACCTTGGTTTAATAAAAAGTTCTGAAAACCAGTAGATGTTGCTAATGATTTATTTATTAATAAATCTGTTGTTTCTTTTCTATATGCATCTATACTTGTAGTTATTCTATTATCAAATAAACTAAGATCTACACCAACGTTCGTTTGAGAAGTCGTTTCCCAAGTTAAATCTTTGTTAGCTATATTTAAAGCTGCTATTCCTAAAACTGTTGAGTTGCTAGGATCTGAATAAAAAACAGCATCATAATTATTAAATGTTTGATAAGGGCTAATTGCTTGGTTACCTACTTGCCCCCAAGAAGCTCTTACTTTTAAATTATTAATAACTTCATTATTTTTAAGAAATTTTTCGTTTGATGCTGTCCAAGCAAAAGATGCCGCTGGGAAGTACCCTATTTGATTTGTTCCTTGAAATTTAGATGACTTATCAGCTCTAAAAGATGCATTAAAAGCATACTTATTATTAATTGTATAAGTAGCTCTTCCTAAATAAGAAAAGATATTATCTTTAAACCTTAAAGCTGTAAAAGGAGTAATTACTAACTCTCCCAATTGGGGGCTTTTTTCTCTTAAATTACTGATAGGAAAATCTCCTAATTCATAAATACTATTATTAGAATCTGAACCATCATAAGTAATACCAACTGTAGCGTTTAACCTATGTTTGTTATCAAATCTTTTAGTATACATTAATAAGTTATCAAATGTATAAGATGTCTTTTCTAAATTAGCAAGTGCTAAGTATCCGTTTGTAAAAGAGCCTTTAGCAGTTTCTGCACCATACCAACGAGAACGACTTTTGTTCCTGTAATTAGTACCCGCTCTCATTTGATATTTTAAATTATCAGTTATTGAATACGTAAGGTTTACAGAAGCATTTATTCTTTTCTCATTAATTTTTTCTTCAACACCTTCAATAAATTTAAAAGGATTAGATAATTCTTGATCATCTTCAATTTCTCCATTTAAAAGTGGATTATAACTAATTAATTGTCTTGTAAAACTTCTTGAACCTCCAGAAATAGATGCTCCTTGATTCATATTACCTCTTCCTAAATACACACCAATTCTAGTTTTTAACTCTAACCTGTCATTTAATTGACTCGTATAATTGAACTGTAAATTAGAACTTGTTAAAAATGTATTTGGAATAATTCCATTTGTGTCATCAAAACTTGCAGACAAATAATAATTATTTTTTTCTGTAGCTCCACTAATGTTTAAACCAATGTTTGAAGAGAAAGTTGTTTTAAATATTTCATCTTGCCAATTTAATTGACGTAGTTCATCTCCAGTTTTGTCACCTAAAGCATCTGTAGAATATACACTATTTCCTTCTATTGCATATGCAATAGGGTTTCCATTAAGAACTGCGATATCATTTCTATAATTAGCAAAACCTACTCCATCTAAAACAGGTATTCTATTAGTTACTTCAGTAATTGTTGTTGAGAAAAAAGTGTTTATAACAGCTTTACCAAGTTTTCCTTTTTTAGTTGTTATTAAAACAACTCCATTAGCTCCCCTAGAACCATATATTGCAGTAGCAGATGCATCTTTTAAAACCACCATACTTTCAATATCTCTTGGGTTTATACCTGTTAATCCATTTTGAGTTGATTGTTTCTCATTAGAATCACTAGAACCATCTAAAACATCTTCACCCGCAGAATTAATAATTACACCATCTACAACATATAAAGGCTCATTATTACCTCTTAAACTATTTGCACCACGAATTCTAATACTTACAGGTGCTCCCGGAGAACCTGTGTTAGAACTTACCTGTAAACCAGAAGTTCTACCTTGTAATAAAGAAGCAACACTATTATACTGAGCAGCAACGGTTGCAGTTTCTTTTACTTCAGACAAAGCACCTGTTAAATCTTTTTTTGCAGAAGATCCATAACCAATGACAACAATTTCCTCTAATTGCTCACTATCGGCCTTTAGTTCAATTGTTATTGTCGTTTGATTTGTAATTCTAACTTCTTTAGTAGTATAACCAAGATAACTTACTAACAAACTGGCTGGTGTCTTAGGTATTTTTATCGTAAATTTACCATCAAAATCTGTAATTACACCTGTTGTACTACCTTTAATAATAATTGAAGCTCCAGGAAGCGGATACTTACTATCATCAATGACTTTCCCTTTTAATGTTGTTTGAGCCAATAAAGACAGTGGCAAAAAAAACAAAAGAGTATAAAATATTTTTCTCATAATTTGGATTGATTTATATGATGCTAATTTATCTATACCTTACGATTTCCGATTTTAATTAACATCATAAAAGGTTCGATAATTGTCAAAGTGACTGTTTTTACTAGGTTTCTTGTAAAAAAACTAAAAACAATAAAAAGAAATATGTAAAAGAGTTAATTTTTTAACCCTTCTAAAAAACCACTAGGAGTTTGACTATAGAATTTTTTAAAAGAAGTACTAAAGTATTTTGGATTAGAAAAACCAGAACTATAAGCAACTTCTTTAATACTTAATTCGCCTTTAATTAATAAATTTTTCGAAAATTTTAATTTGGTGTGAATTACAAAATCTTGAGGAGATAAATCTACTAAATTTTTTAACTTCATATATAATGAAGTTCTACTCATACCAAAACTTTTAGAAAGGTCGTGCACAGAAAAAGAATTGTTTTCTATATTCTCAATAACTTTATTTTCTAGGTTCATTAAAAAGTCTTGATCTTTTTTATTTCTGAATAAATTTGCATTTTCAGCATCAGTATCATGAATGTACTTTTCTCTTAATTTCTTTTGAAATTTAAGTGTATTTATAATTTTCGCCAACAATAAATTAATATCAATAGGTTTTTCTATATACTCAGAAACACCACTTTCTATACTTTCTAGTTTTTGCGCAGAATTTTGTAAAACAGTTAGCATAAACACTGGTATGTGATTTAAGTTAATGTCTTCTTTAAGTTTTTTAGACATTTCCATTCCATCCATTTCTGGCATAATTAAATCGGTTAGAATAAGATCTGGAAAATTTTGAGAAGCACTTTCTATTCCTTCTACTCCGTTACTAGCTTCAAAAATCTGAAAAAATGTACCAAAAGCTTCTACTAAGATAGATCTTAACTCATCATTATCTTCTACTATTAAAATTTTAGCATCACTAAACTTATCAATTTCTGTTTGATCGTTTAATGAATGTTCTTTTTTTAGCAAATTATTTTCATGAATAGCACTTTCTTTATATTCAGATTTTAAATTTTTAAGTAGTATTGTAAAAGTTGTTCCTTTGTTTTCTAAACTTTCAAAACTAATATTTCCTCCAGTTTTTTCAATTAATTTTTTTGTCATTATTAACCCTAAACCAGTTCCTGGACTTTGACTATTAATCGCATTTCTTGCTCGGTAATAACGCTTTAAAATATATTTCTGTTGATCTTTTGGAATTCCTAAACCTTGGTCTACTATTTCTATTTTAAGTTCTGACTTAGAAGTTTTATTTAAGTTGATTAAAATTTTACCATCGTTAAATGAGTATTTTATGGCATTCGAAAGTAAGTTTAAAATAATCTTATCAAAGACATCTCTATAATAGTAAAAAATCTCGTTTTCCCATTTGTTATTTACTTCTATCGTTAAATTTCGTTCTTCTGTTAATGGTTTAAAATTATAAATTCTTTTTTCTAAATACTTATTGATATCAATTTTTGATACTTCTTGAAAAATACTGTCTTGAGAAGTTACTCTATGAAAATTCAGCATTTGTTCAAACAAAGAATTTATTCTTTTTACAGTTGTCTTTATTCTTTTATTCGATGTAGTATTTTCATCTGTTTTTTCATTGGTAATATTATCCAATGAAGACATTAAAATTGTTAAAGGTGTTTTTATTTCGTGTGTGATATTGTTGAAAAATTCTATTTGATCATCTGCATTTTTCTTATTGATAATAACCGTTGTAAAATGTATTATTCCAAAAATTAATAAAACAATAATGATAAAATAAATAATAAAAGCATTAGTGGTGGTCCACCAAGGAGAAGAAACTGTAATCCTAATCGTTTTTGTATTACTTTCATTATTATATTTATTTAATGCTTTGGCTTTAAACACATATTCTCCACTACCTATATTAGTATAAGTTGCAAAGTTATTTATACTTGGTTTCGTCCATTCTTCATCGAAACCTTCTAATTTCCAAGAATATTTCATTTTACTAGAAGCACTATGTTGTATTCCTGTGAATTTAATTTCTATTGAGTTTTCATCGTTTTTAAGCGTAATTAACTCTTTTTCATTGATATGCTTCCCTAAAGGTTTTTCAGATGGTTTTATGCTTTTATTAAACAATTTAAAATCATCAAAAACTAATTTTGGTTTTTGTTTTTGAGCAATAATTTTTTCAGGATTAAAAAGAGTAACACCATTTACTCCACCAAATGCAAATAAATCACCATTTAACTTCGCAAAACTCCCATAGTTATATTCTGTACTAGCAAGACCATCTTTTTTATCGAATACATTTATTAGTGTGTCATTCTCAATAATCTTTATGTTTACCAATCCTTTTGTTGTACTAGCCCAAATAAAATCATCTTTATCTAACAAAATACCTTGAATAATATCTGAAGGTAAGCCTGAGTTTATTGTTAGTTTTTTAACTTCTTTTGATTTTGGATTATAAAAAACAATACCGGCTCCATTTGTTCCAATAACTAGGTTTTTATCTTTTGTTTCTTCAACAGAATGAATAGAAGAAAAAGCAAGTGATTTTTTATTTGGTTTTAAATTTTCTATCAATTCAAAACTATTATTCTGAAGGTTTATTTTGTATACGCCATTTTTACCAGAAGCCAACATTAAACCATCAGAAGTTTCTGTAATTGTTTTTACTTGAAGTATTGGAAATTTTTTAATTTCGTTTTCTGGAGAAATAACTGCTAAATCTTTTTCTATACCAGCTACCCAAATATTATTTTTAGAATCTCTTTTTATGTTATAAATTCTTGATATTAGGTCTTCTTTTGGATAAAGAGAGTTATAATGAACGATCGAATAATCATTAATATTAACTTTAAACAAACCAAGGTTATATGTACCAACCCACATAAAATTATTATCAGACTCTAATGTTAAAACAATGGCTTGAACTTTATTGTCTTTCGAAAACTTCTGCAAATGTTTCCAATTTCCATTTTTTTTATTAAAAATACTAACCCCTTTTTTGGTGCCAAACCATAAGTTTCCTTTTTTGTCTTGAGAGATAGACCTAGTAAAATTGGTAATTAAACTGTTTTCATTATTAAGTTTATGCTCTATTTTAGTGAAAGGTAATTTATTAAAATCAACGTAATTAACACCTCCACCATAAGTAGCAATCCACAAAACACCTTCTTTATTTATTTCTAAATCATAAATACCATTACTAGATATTGAATTTATATTATTTGGATCTTCTGTAAATTGATTAATTAAGTTATAATCAGCATCTAATTTTAAAATACCACCTCCATCTGTAGCAACAAGAATATTATCTGAATTATCTAAAATTACATCAGAAATTCGGTGAGAAAAATTTTTAATAATCGTATCGAAAACAACATTATTATTAGAAACTTTTAACTTAAATAATTTTCCAAATTTTGTACCAACTAATAAATCGTTTTTTATTTTATTGATAGAAAAAATATTTTTTAAACCTGGTTTTAGCTTATTTTTCTTTACGATATCGGTTTTTCGGTTATATGTAAAAAAGCCTTTTTGTGTCCCAATATAAATTTCATTTCCTACAATTACAAAAGTCTGAATTGACTTTTTAGAAATATGCCTTTTTATTTTTTTGCTTGTAACATTATAGCTCCATAAACCATTAAACCCACCAACCCAAATATTACCATCTGAATCTTCGCCTATTTCTTTTATTAAAGACGGATTAAGATTTTTTTTATCTTCTATTAAGTCGAATTTGTCTAAGTCTTTATTATATATACAAAAACCGTTATTTAAACCAACCCAAATATTATTTTTAGAGTCTACAAAAATTTTGTTTGTCCTGTTACTTAAAGATTCTGGTAAACCATTGTAACTATTATAAATTTTAAAAAATTTAGAATTATATTTTAAAACACCCTCTTCAGATGCAATCCATAAATTTCCAACACTATCTTGTTTAATATCGTAAGTAATACTCTGTGTTGAGACATTTTCTCCTGACAATTGTGAAAACTCTAAAGCATTTTGAGCAATTCCTAATTGCGAAAAAAATAAAATAAAAAAATAAAATAACTTCGTTTTTGAATTCAACATGTGATTTTGTTAATTTTTTATAAGTAAAAATAAGTAATTAAATATGATAAAATTAAACATATAAGAAAAAGGCACTGGTTTGAATTTTAAAAATAGATAAATTTTCGTTTTTCAAATAACTTCATTTTAATGAGGTGAAATCAAATTTAGAGAACAAACAAGAAAAAATGGTTTCATATTAAACACTAAAGGTTTAAAAATTGTCTATTAATTCTTTTTATCTTCTATTTTATGCGGCAGGATTCTGCTATTTAGTTCACGACTTTTTTATTTTACTGGTGTTAATGAATAGCTACTAATAAACTTATTGCTATTATTTTAAGCAGCGTTGAGCCGCTATTTTACATAATGGCATTAGTGCCTGAAGTTTTTACGGAAGAGCAGTATAACTGCGCATTATGTTACTTAGCTTTGGGAATTATTGCTTATTGTAAGAAAGTGATTTCATACTTAGATTTTAATTCACCTAAAAAATCGAAAAAACAACAGAATTCCTTTAAATATCTTAAACCTTTATTTACTACAGATATATTTATCGATCATATATTGATAGATCGGTTTTAATGTTTTACCCGTTTGAGGATGCCTCCATTATTAAATTTACCCAAGACAAAAAATATAGATTCGACTAAATAATCTAAAAAGCAACAAAAAATATATTTGGAGGAGTTTACACTGTACCTAAAGTGATTATTTTGATGAGGTTGCCATACTTCGACCAAGCACAGTAAAACTTAAAAATCCACGCAATAACATTTTGAAACCTACTTTCTTTTATCGCTACAGTTTTTATCGAACGCAATTAAATTAAAGAGTTCTCTCATTCTAGAACGCACTCGATTTCCGTACCTTTCTTCAATTTCATCTGCGTTGAGGTTTGTAGTGCCATGTGTTACTATTGCCTTTCCACTTTTTGCCGTTGAGGTTTTACTATAAGATCTTGAAGCTAGTTCTGGATTACGAGTAAACAACTCGTACCGAGAAAGTAAAATTTCGCCTATTACATTAGAATCTACTCCGAAGTGTTTTCCCATAGGTTCAATACCAATATCATCAAAGCAATAAAAACCATCATTTCCATAATCTTCAATTGTTTTAAATCCTATATGATTGAAACTAAAAACCGCATTGCGGCAAGGGATTATTTTATATGCTTTTTTATGTGGCGTTATATGTCTTACTAATTTCATTAATGTTGTTTTTCCGCATCCTACAGGTCCCGATAATAGAATGCCTTTGTTTGGGTCTATTTTATGTGCTTTACAACTCTCTTCGTCTTGAATAATGTACACACATAGCTTGTATATAATTTCTAGGTCTTCTTTGAAGATTTTGAAGTTTTGGCCAAATAGAGATTTTCCTTTTGCTACTAGAAATATTAGCATTTTATTGAAATCGTATTCAATGTGATTTCCTTTTAGTTCTCCTAATTGGTATTGGGTACTTTCTATAGAAACTATACTAGGGTTTTGTGGATTGTATGTTGAATGAATGGTACTCATTACTTACTAATTTAGAGATTGGGTATTATTTCTTTTCCTTTTAATGCTAATACTTTTTCTTGATAAAAAGTATTCAAAAATCAAGACTCACTTTTATTTTACTTGATTTCTACTTTTTATTCCATTTCCGAACCCAGACCGCAGGCTATTTGGGTTCTCTGAATTCCATAAAAATTGAATTCTTACGAAAAATAAAATAGGTCGGTTTTAGATTCTGACTGTGTATTGGGTTTTGTTTTATTTATTTTTTAATCCTTACTTTTTTGCATTGATCAAAAAAGTAGCAAAAAAATCTAGCCTTGAATCTTCGGCGGTCTTTCTAGTTCTCAATCACTAAATGAAATGAACTCCACTTCCTTACAGTCAGTGTCAAACAGCATTTCATTTTACGTGATTTTTAAACTGAAGACACTCGCCTGCCAGATTCGATGGCGGTTAAAAATCCTGACTCATTTTTTTGATCTGATTTAAAAATTGAATAGGTCGGTTTAGATTCTGACTTTGTATTGTATTTGTTATATAAAGAGATTGCTTCGTCGTTTCTCCTCGCAATGACAACTCTATTTTTGAGAATCTGAAACAAGTTCTGAATGATGCATAGCATCAAAGAGGTTTATTGTAGCTTTTATTTTTAGTTGTTTTTAGGTTGTCTTGACCTCTCGTCAAGCTCGAGACAGAGTTTTGGCTAACTGGTTTATAAGATTGTTTGTTTTTTATCTCCTCAGCTTTTAGCATCCAATTTTTGGCAGTGGCTTGCCAATTAACAATTTTTGTTTTCCCACCAACTTTCCAACCAATGCCTTGATAATGATTGAAGAATTTTTGAGCTTCAATTTTTGGCCAGTTTTCTTTTTTAAAAAAATCAATTACTATTTTTTCATTTTTAGGCTTGTCAAGTTTATTAATGTTTTTATTAGTTTGTATATGTTTATTAATAGATACCAGTGCTTGTCCATTTTTAGGACTGCTTGGGTACAGCACTTGTCCAGAGGTTGTCCCGAAATCGAACATCTTAATTTTACTGCCTTTGAATGGATTGTGTGATGGATAATAAATAATATATTGCCAATGGTTTAATTCTTTGATACATTTATGATATCTTGATTTTGAGCCTATTTTTGAAAAACTCATCACCTCTTCTCTATTAATATAGAATTCTTCTAAAAACCGATTGCTGTTCCAAATTTGGAATAATGCAACGTATAGACTTATGTGTGTTGGATTTAAACGATTGTCTTTAGAGAATTGAATAAACACACCTTTTAGATGTTTTATGTAATTGACTTTTTGCATAAAGAAATAAAGCTTTTATTCATGTACTTTTTATTTGATTATTTCATTTTGTCTTGAAACAAAAAGAAACAAAAATTCAATCCTTGGATTTTAAATTCAACTTCTCATACTAAGATTGCTTTCACGATGCTCGCGATGAAATACCAAAAGAACTTTAGTATGAAACTAGCGTCAATATTTGTTATCAATACGGTTATCTTCTAATACTTTTTGAATATCTTCATAATCGTAGTAGATAACACCACCAACTTTAGAATATGGCAATGTTCCGTTGATTCGGAAATTTTGTAATGTTCCTGGAGAAATACTCAATAACTCTCTAACTTCTGATGATTTTAACCATTTTTTTGGCGCAAAACTAGACTGATTATTGATCATTTCTTTGATACCTTCTAATAACTCATGTTTAAATTCTAGAAGATCTTCTGTGGTAATAATTGTTGCTGACATAAACTTTATTTTAATAAAGAAGCTGCAGAATGCCCCCACATTGCATGCAGCCTCTTTGGGTTAATTTAGCTCACGATTTTTACTATTTAAAGAAATATGTGTTCGTGAACCAACGATTTTGACTTTCGTTAGGCAAACATCTGAAGATATTTTGAATCAATTTCGGTAGTTATTCGTTACTACCGAAAAAAATATTTTCGCTGTTAAAACGATCAATAGCTCTATTTTACTAATGATTTTGTACTCTTTTTAACTTTTTAAAATTCTTCGTAGTTACGTTGAGGTTACGAAAAACTAAAGACTATCATCATACTCTAATTTTGTCTTTAAATTATTAACTAATGTATTTAGAAATTTTGTTCTTTCTTTTCCTCTGTTTTTAATTTCAGAATAGGTTTTGTAAAAGTTAGAAATATTTATATTGAATAATTTAGAAGCGGTTTCTATCAATTCTTTAATATTAACAGCTCCTCCATTTATAGCTCCAGAAACTTTGAGCGCATAAATCAATTCAACTAAATCCGTTTTAGAACTTGTCCAATTTAAATTAGAATTTATTTCATCATTGTGTTTTGTATCAAAACGACCTTCTTCAAGATTGGAAATAATCTTAATTTCTTTTTTATAGAAGTTGGTTAATAATTCATAAGCAATAACTTCAGCCGCCAAGGTATCATGGCTTGTATAAAATTCATTATCAAGAGAAGCTGATAAATCAATATCAAAGACTTCTAATTGCTTATTTTCTCTCAAAAAATAGCAATTATCTAGATTAAAACCTTTTTGTTTGATATATCTATAGAATTTAATATTTTTTCTCTTTTTACCTTCTATTTTCTTTAATTCATTTTTTATGTAATTTTTTAAGATAGAATTTGTCGTATTTGGTTTACTAATTAAATATCTTAATTGTTCTGTATAAAAAATAAAATCTGCATAAATATTGGGTTTGATCTGCTTAAAGAAATAAATCTCTTCAGAATTATTTTTAAAATTAATATTTCTGATACTTACTTTTAACTTTTGTAGGGTATCTTTCGATATTTCTATTTGTTCTTTTAGAATATCAATAGATATTTTTTCTTTTAAGACAATGTCTTTTTGACGAACATTATGTTGTTCGAATAGTAGGAGGATTCTTTTCATAGTTTAATCTTAGCAAAATCAATTGTCTAAAAATAAACAATTAAAACGTAAAGATCCTATTGGTTAAATAGTTACTAAAATTAAACATCAAATAAAATGGTTAAATTAACTCCCCGTACTTAAACCCTCAGAATTAAAATCATTCGATTTTTGTTCTAAGAACTTATTCTTTAATGCCTGCATATCTTCACTTACTTTTCTATCTAAAATTTTAGCATAATGTTGGGTCGTTTTTAGTGATTTATGTCCTAACATTTTACTAACGGATTCTATAGGTACACCGTTCGTTAAAGTGACCGTAGTAGCAAAAGTGTGACGTGCTAAATGAAAGGTGAGGTTTTTATTAATTTCACAAACATCTGCTATCTCTTTTAAATAAGCATTCATTTTTTGATTGCTTAAAACAGGTAATAAGAATTGACTTTGTACTACATCCGGATGCTCACTATACTTTTCTAAAATAGCTTCTGCAGTAATTAGCAACGGAATGTTACTTCTCGTGTTGGTCTTTGTTCTTTTGGTTTTTATCCATCGGTCTCCATCTATACCTATTACAATATCATTTTTGGATAATTTTTTAACATCAGCATACGCCAATCCCGTGAAACAACTAAATATAAATATATCTTTAACTTGATCCAGTCGTTTAATGGCAAGTTCTTTTTCTACTAATTTTTGAATCTCTTCTTTAGATAAGAATTCTCTATCTACAGTTTTAAGCCTTGCTTTCCAATTATAAAAAGGATCTTTACTAATCCAACCATTGGCATAAGCAATTCTGATTATCTTCTTAAAATTAGTGATGTACTTAATAGCTGTATTATGACTACAATTTCTTTCTGTCTTTAAATAATATTCAAAACCATGAATAAATTTATGATTCACATCTTTTATATTGATATCCTCTAAATTGTAATCTAATTTTATAAAAGCTTGTACATGTTTTTTTGCAGTCTTATACCTTTCAAGTGTTCCTGGAGCAAAATCTTTTCCGACTAATTTTTCCACTTGATTATTATGGTCCTGAAATATTATAAGAAGCATTTTTTGCCTTTCATCTTTACCACAAAAGATTTCTTTTATTCTAAGAGCAGTAATTTTTTTATTCTCCTCCACCAGCTTCTGATGTATTTTGTGAATCTTATTCGAAATATCATCTATATATCTATTTAGTTGTTGAGCTTCTGCCGAACCACCTTTTAGCTTACCTGCTGCCCCTACCCATTTATTTACATCTACTTTTTTTGAAATACTTAGCTCTGAACGTTTTCCATTTACCGTTATACGTAAGTATACGTTGGCTTTTCCGTTCTTATCAGCCTTACTACGCTTGATATAAAAGATGAAAGAAAATAAATTATTCATAGGTGTCAGTTATTAATTCGTAATAAATATACGAAAAATTAATTACTAAAACAAACCTAACTAACTAATCTACAACAAATTAAACCAAATTAGGTGTCACTTTAAAAAACATAAAAGTGACACCTAATTGGTCACCAAACTCTTGTATTTCGTTGCTTTTATATGATATTTGTGGAAAGTTAAAAAGCCCATAAACATAATGTTTATGGGCTTTTGGAGAGAATTGTGATTCTCTAAGCGGAGAAAGAGGGATTCGAACCCCCGGACCTGTTACAGTCAATAGTTTTCAAGACTACCGCATTCGACCGCTCTGCCATTTCTCCAGTGTGTCTCATCAGGTATTCCCTGAATGCGGCTGCAAATATATAAAGGTTTTTTAGTTTATAAAAACAAAAAACGGTTTTTTTTTATTTTATTTTTGAATATAGTTATATACAATTCCTATCTTTCTAATAATCAACTACTATAGATAAATTAGACTTTTTAGAAATCATTACAAAACTGATGTAATATAGATTTCTTGTATACTAGTTTATTATATTTGCGTTTATTATTCTAATTATATAATTTATGTCGTTTAATTCTTTCGGAAATTTATTAAAAGTAACAACGTATGGAGAATCTCATGGAACTGCTATTGGAGGAGTTATAGATGGTTTTCCTGCAGGATTGAAGCTAGACTTTGATGCTATACAAAATGAGTTAAATAGACGTAAACCAGGGCAATCTAAAATTGTTACCCAACGTAAAGAACCAGATACTGTAGAATTTCTTTCTGGAATATTTGAAGGTAAAACAACAGGTACTTCTATTGGTTTTATCATTAAAAATACAAATCAGAAATCGAAGGATTACAATCACAACACTAATGTTTATAGACCTTCTCATGCAGATTACACGTATGATAAAAAGTTTGGAAATAGAGATTATAGAGGTGGAGGACGAAGTTCTGCTCGTGAAACTGCCAATTGGGTAGTTGCTGGTGCTTTAGCAAAACAATTGATTGCTAGCATGAAAATTAATGCATTTACATCTTCTGTAGGAGAAATATTTATAGATAAACCGTATCAAGATTTAGATTTTTCTAAAACTGAAAGTAATATTGTTCGTTGTCCTGATGAAGCTTCAGCAGAGAAAATGATCAATAAAATACAAGAAATAAGAAAAGCTGGTGATACAATTGGTGGTACAATTACTTGTGTTGCTCAAAACGTACCTGTAGGATTAGGAGAACCTATTTTTCATAAACTACATGCTCAATTAGGTAGCGCAATGTTATCAATAAATGCTGTAAAAGGTTTTGAATTTGGAAGTGGATTTTGTGGTGCAAAAATGAAAGGTTCTGAACACAATGACATTTTTAATGAGGATGGTTCTACACAATCTAATTTATCTGGAGGTATTCAAGGTGGAATTAGTAATGGAATGGATATCTATTTTAGAGTCGCTTTTAAGCCAGTTGCAACCATTATGAGCTCTCAGCAAACAATTAATTCAGAAAATGAAATTACAGAGATTACAGGTAAAGGAAGACATGATCCTTGTGTTGTACCAAGAGCTGTACCTATTGTAGAAGCGATGACCGCTTTGGTTTTAGCTGATTATTGGTTACTCAATAAAACAAGAACTATATAAAAAATAAAAAAATCCGAAACTATAAAGTTTCGGATTTTTTTATGATACTAAGCTTGACCTGTTGGTCCAAAATTCATTGGAATTGGAGGTTGTTCATAATCTTTAATTTCTCCATGAGCTTGTTCAAACTTCCTAACATTATCTGCTAATGCTTGTGTTAATCTTTTTGCATGCTGTGGAGTTAATATAATTCTCGATTTTACTTTTGCCTTCGGAACACCTGGCATAATATTAATAAAATCAACTATAAATTCTGACATTGAGTGATTTATAATTGCCAAATTAGAATACGTTCCTTCAGCAATTTCTTGATCTAATTCAATATTTATTTGTCCTTCTTTGTTTTTATTTTCTTCCATAATTTATATTGTTCAATTCGATAATTGTTGAAATGTACAAAAAATAAAAAAGTTGAATTGAATAATGTAAATAAATTACAGTAAACAATTCAACTTTTAAAAATTTTAAACCAATAAACGTTTATTTAGAAACTTTTTTCTATTTCGTCTTTAGGACCAACTAGAATTTTTTCATAAGCTCTCATACCTGTACCTGCTGGAATTCTCTTACCAACAATTACATTTTCTTTTAAGCCTTCTAATGTATCTATTTTACCACTTACAGCAGCCTCATTTAATACTTTTGTAGTCTCTTGGAAAGAAGCTGCAGAAATAAATGATTTTGTTTGTAGTGATGCTCTTGTAATACCTTGTAAAACTTGTTCTGCAGTTGCCGGTTTAGCATCTCTTGCTTCAACTAAGTTTTGATCATTTCTTCTTAATAAAGAATTTTCATCTCTTAATTGACGTGCAGAAATAATTTGACCTGCTACTAAGTTTTCAGAATCTCCAGAATCTTCAACAACTTTCATTCCGTAGATAGCATCGTTGTCTTTGATAAAGTCAATTTTATGAACTAATTGATTCTCTAATAATAATGTATCACCAGAATCAATAATTTTAACTTTACGCATCATTTGACGAACAACAACTTCGAAATGCTTGTCATTAATTTTCACACCCTGTAAACGATATACTTCTTGTATTTCATTTACTAAGTACATTTGTACTGCAGATGGTCCTTTAATTCTTAAAATATCCGAAGGAGTTGTTGCTCCATCTGATAAAGGCATACCAGCTTTAATAAAGTCATTTTCTTGAACTAAAATCTGGTTAGAAAGTTTAACTAAATACTTTCTGATATCTCCAGTTTTAGATTCAACAATAATCTCTCTATTACCACGTTTGATTTTCCCGAAAGAAACAACACCGTCAATCTCTGAAACAACAGATGGGTTAGAAGGATTACGTGCTTCGAATAATTCTGTTACACGTGGTAAACCTCCTGTAATATCTCCTGCCTTACCAGATTTTCTTGGTATTTTAACTAAAGTATGTCCAGTTTCTACTTTCTCTCCATCAGTTACCATTAAGTGTGCACCTACTGGTAAACTATATGAACGTAAAGCAACACCGTCTTTATCTTCTACAATTAAAGAAGCAATGATTTTCTTATTTTTAGAATCGATCATTACTTGTTCTCTAGAACCAGTTTGCTCATCAACTTCTACAGAGTAATTAATACCTTGTTGTAAGTTATCAAACTTAACTCTTCCTCCAAATTCAGAAACAATTACACCGTTAAATGGATCCCATTGAACAATTACATCTCCTTTTTTAATTGACTTTCTATCTTTATCAAAGATATGAGAACCATAAGGAAGAATATTTGTACTCTGAGTAATTCCTGATTTCTTATCTATAATTTTAATTTCAGCAGTTCTAGATATTACGATATCAACTTCTTTACCATCATTGTCTTTTCCAACAACTGTACGTAAATCATCAATAACAACTTTACCTTCAAACTTTGCAATTAATTTATTTTCTTCAGAAATGTTACCTGCAACCCCACCAACGTGGAATGTACGTAATGTTAACTGTGTACCAGGCTCTCCAATAGATTGTGCAGCAATTACACCAACTGCTTCACCAATTTGTACTTTATTAAGAGTTGATAAACTTTGTCCGTAACATTTTGCACAAATACCTTTAGTAGACTCACATGTTAATGCCGATCTTACTTGTAATTTATCAATTCCAGATTTCTCAACAGCCTCAGCTAATTGTGAAGTAATTGGTTGATTCGCTTCTATAATAAGCTCTTCAGTTAATGGATGATAAACATCTTGTAAAGAAATACGTCCTTCAATTCTATCTGATAAAGATTCTACAATCTCATCATTTTTCTTTAATGGAATAACATCTAAACCTCTTAATGTACCACAATCTTCTTCGTTAATGATAACATCTTGAGAAACATCTACTAATCTACGAGTTAAGTAACCAGCATCTGCCGTTTTTAAAGCGGTATCTGCAAGTCCTTTACGTGCACCGTGAGTAGAGATAAAGTATTCAAGAATTGATAAACCTTCCTTAAAGTTAGAAAGAATCGGATTCTCAATAATTTCTCCACCACCTGCTGTCGATTTTTTAGGTTTTGCCATTAATCCACGCATACCTGTTAACTGACGAATTTGCTCCTTAGAACCCCTTGCACCAGAATCAAGCATCATGTATACTGAGTTAAAACCTTGTTGGTCTTCACGTAAACGTTTCATAGATAACTCAGTTAAATCGTTATTGGTTCTACCCCAAATATCAATTACCTGATTATAACGCTCTTTTTGCGTTAACATACCCATGTTATAGTTTCCTACAATTGCATCTACCTCTATATTGGCTGCATCAATCATAGATTGTTTTTCTTTTGGAATAATAATATCCCCTAATGAGAAAGATAAACCACCTTGGAAGGCAAATTTATATCCCATATTTTTTATCTGATCTAAGAAATCTCCTGTTGTAGGAATATCTGTAGCTTTTAAAATACCACCGATAATTCCACGTAAGTTTTTCTTAGTTAATACTTCGTTAATATAACCAGCTTTCGCAGGAACAACTTCATTAAATAAAACTCTACCAACAGTAGTTTTTATAATTTTTCTAACTTGTTCTCCGTTTTCATCAACATCGTATGTTCTTACTTTAATTCCAGCATTTAAGTCTACCATTTCTTCGTTAAAAGCAATAGTTACTTCTTCTGGTGAATAAAAAGTTAATCCTTCTCCTTTAATTGGTACTTCTGGAGTAGAAATTCTCTCTTTAGTCATATAGTATAAACCAAGTACCATATCCTGAGAAGGTACAGTAACTGGAGCACCATTTGCAGGATTTAAGATATTATGAGAAGCTAACATTAATATTTGTGCTTCTAAAATAGCTTCTGGTCCTAATGGTAAGTGAACAGCCATTTGATCCCCATCAAAATCGGCATTAAAGGCAGAACATGCAAGTGGATGTAACTGTATTGCTTTCCCTTCAATTAATTTTGGTTGAAATGCTTGTATACCAAGTCTGTGTAAAGTTGGAGCCCTGTTTAATAAAACTGGATGACCTTTAATTACATTTTCTAAAATATCCCAAACAACTGGTTCTTTTCTATCTATTATTTTCTTTGCAGATTTAACTGTTTTTACAATTCCTCTTTCAATTAATTTTCTAATTACAAAAGGCTTGTAAAGTTCAGCTGCCATATCTTTTGGGATACCACATTCTGAAAGTCTTAATTCTGGTCCAACAACAATTACAGAACGAGCTGAATAATCAACACGTTTTCCTAATAAATTCTGACGGAAACGTCCTTGTTTACCTTTTAATGAATCTGATAAAGATTTTAAGGGTCTATTAGATTCAGTTTTTACTGCTGATGATTTACGTGTGTTATCAAATAAAGAATCTACAGATTCTTGTAACATACGTTTTTCATTACGTAAAATAACTTCTGGAGCTTTTATCTCAACTAATCTTTTTAAACGATTATTTCTGATAATAACTCTTCTGTATAAATCATTTAAATCAGACGTTGCAAAACGACCTCCATCTAATGGCACTAACGGTCTCAATTCTGGTGGAATAACCGGAACTGCTTTCATTATCATCCATTCTGGATTGTTTTCTCTATTCTTTTGAGAATCTCTAAATGCTTCAACAACATTTAAACGTTTTAAAGCTTCAGTTTTACGTTGTTTAGACGTTTCTGTATTTGCTTTATGTCTTAATTCAAAAGATAATTTTTCTAAATCTATACGTGCTAATAAATCAATTAGACACTCTGCTCCCATTTTAGCGATAAACTTGTTTGGGTCAGTATCGTCTAAGTATTGGTTGTCTTGAGGTAACTCGTCAGCAATATCTAAATATTCTTCTTCAGTTAAGAAATCCATTTTTTGTAATGGCTCCCCTTCAACATTCTTTGCAATACCTGGCTGAATTACTACATAACGTTCGTAGTAAATAATCATATCTAACTTCTTAGATGGTAAACCTAAAAGGTATCCCATTTTGTTAGGTAATGATCTAAAGTACCAAATATGAGCAACTGGTACCACTAAATTAATGTGACCAACTCTATCTCTACGTACTTTCTTTTCAGTAACTTCTACACCACATCTATCACAAACGATACCTTTGTAGCGAATTCTTTTGTACTTTCCACAAGCACATTCATAATCCTTGACAGGACCAAAAATACGCTCACAAAATAAACCATCTCTTTCTGGTTTGTGCGTACGGTAATTTATTGTTTCTGGTTTTAAAACTTCACCTTTAGAGATTTCTAAAATAGCTTCTGGTGATGATAAACCAATTGAGATTTTATTAAACTTTTTTACAGTGTACTTTTCTTGTTTTCTTGCCATGTTGATGGATTCGAATTAAAATTGTAAAAATGGCCTCAATGAGACTTATAAATAAATGATTACAAGAAGTAGATTAAAAACCTACTTCTTGTATCAATTTTGTTATTCTTCTAATCTAACGTCTAAACCTAAACCTTTAAGTTCATGCATTAATACGTTAAATGATTCTGGTAAACCTGGTTCTGGCATAGCTTCACCTTTAACAATACTTTCGTATGTTTTAGCTCTACCCATAACATCATCCGATTTTACAGTTAAGATTTCTCTTAAGATACTAGATGCACCATATGCCTCTAATGCCCAAACTTCCATCTCTCCAAAACGTTGACCACCAAACTGAGCTTTACCTCCTAATGGTTGTTGTGTAATTAATGAATAAGGTCCAATAGAACGCGCATGCATTTTATCTTCAATCATGTGTCCTAACTTAATCATATAGATGATACCAACTGTTGCTGGTTGATCGAAACGTTTTCCTGTTCCACCATCATATAAATAAGTATGTCCAAATCTTGGTACACCTGCATCATCTGTAATCTCATTAATCTGATCTAAAGATGCTCCATCAAAAATTGGTGTTGCATATTTAGTTCCTAATTTTTGACCTGCCCAACCAAGAACAGTTTCATAAATCTGACCAATATTCATACGAGAAGGTACACCTAATGGATTTAACACGATATCTACTGGAGTTCCGTCTTCTAAGAAAGGCATATCTTCCGCTCTAACAATACGAGCAACAATACCTTTATTTCCGTGACGACCTGCCATTTTATCACCAACTTTTAATTTACGTTTCTTAGCGATGTAAACTTTAGCTAATTTTAAAATTCCTGCTGGTAATTCATCACCTACAGAGATCGTAAACTTTTGACGACGTAATGAACCTTGTAAATCATTAACTTTAATTTTGTAATTGTGAACTAATTCACCTACAGAACTATTTAATTCTTTATCTGTTGTCCAAGAACCTGTTAAATGCACATAATCGTCAACAGAATTTAACATTTTAAGTGTATATTTTTTACCTTTTGGTAAAACTTCTTCACCTAAATCATTATAAACACCTTGTGATGTTTTTCCACTGATTAGTGTAAATAATTTATCTATTAAAACATCTTTTAAGCTTTCAAACTTAGAAACAAAAGAAGATTCTAAAGTAGCAACTGCTTCCTTATCTCTTAATCTCTTATTCTTATCTTTAACAGCTCTTTTGAATAATTTTTTATCAATTACTACACCTCTTAATGATGGAGAAGCTTTTAATGATGCATCTTTTACATCACCTGCTTTATCACCAAAAATGGCACGTAATAATTTTTCTTCTGGAGTTGGATCAGATTCTCCTTTTGGTGTAATTTTACCAATTAAGATATCACCAGGATTCACTTCTGCTCCAATTCTAATCATTCCATTTTCATCTAAATCTTTTGTAGCTTCTTCAGAAACGTTAGGAATATCATTAGTTAACTCTTCAGTTCCTAATTTTGTATCTCTAACATCTAAAGAATACTCATCGATATGAATAGATGTAAATATATCTTCACGAACTACTTTTTCCGAAATTACAATTGCATCCTCAAAGTTATACCCTTTCCAAGGCATAAAGGCTACTTTCATATTTCTTCCTAAAGCTAGCTCACCTTTTTGTGTTGCATAACCTTCACAAAGAACTTGTCCTTCACTAACTCTATCACCTCTTTCTATAATTGGCTTTAAGTTAATGTTTGTTCCTTGATTTGTTTTTCTAAATTTAATTAAGTTGTAAGAAACTTCATCCGATTCAAAACTTACAAGTTTTTCTTCATCAGTTCTATCATACTTAATAGTAATTTTATTTGCATCTACATAAGTAACTTCTCCAGCTCCTTCTGCATTGATTAAAATACGAGAATCTTTTGCAACTCTACGTTCTAAACCTGTACCTACAATTGGAGATTCTGGTCTTAACAACGGAACTGCTTGACGCATCATATTCGATCCCATTAATGCACGATTGGCATCATCATGTTCTAAGAAAGGAATTAAAGATGCAGATATTGATGCAATTTGATTTGGAGCAACGTCCATCAAATTAATCTCACTTGGTGAAACTACAGGAAAATCTCCTTCTTCACGCGCAATAACTCTATCTAAAACAATAGTACCATCTTCTTTTAACTCTAAATTAGATTGGGCAGTTTTCATACCTTCTTCTTCTTCAGCACTTAAATAAATAGGCTCTTCTGTAGAAACAATACCATTTTCAACTTTTCTATATGGAGTTTCAATAAATCCTAAGTTATTCACTTTCGCAAAAACTGCTAAAGATGAAATCAAACCAATATTTGGTCCCTCAGGAGTCTCAATAGGACATAAACGACCATAATGAGTATAGTGAACATCACGAACCTCGAAACCAGCTCTTTCTCTTGATAAACCACCAGGTCCAAGTGCAGATAATCTACGCTTGTGAGTAATCTCTGCTAATGGATTCGTTTGATCCATAAACTGAGATAACTGATTCGTACCAAAGAACGAGTTAATTACAGATGATAATGTTTTTGCATTAATCAAATCGATAGGTGTAAATACCTCGTTATCACGTACATTCATACGCTCACGAATTGTTCTAGCCATACGAGCTAAACCAACACCAAACTGACCTGCTAATTGCTCACCAACAGTTCTTACACGTCTGTTAGATAAGTGATCAATATCATCAACTTCTGCTTTAGAGTTGATTAACTCAATTAAATATTTAATAATAGTTATAATATCTAATTTTGTTAATACCTTTTGATCAATAGGCTCATTTAATTGAAGTTTAGTGTTCATTCTAAAACGACCAACTTCTCCTAAATTATATCTTTGTTCAGAAAAGAACAATTTGTCAATAATACCTCTCGCAGTTTCTTCATCTGGCGGTTCAGCATTACGTAATTGTCTATAGATATGTTCTACTGCTTCTTTTTCTGAATTAGTAGGATCTTTCTGTAAAGTATTATGAATAATAGCGTAATCTGCCATATCGTTGTCTTCTTTATGAAGTAAAACGGTTTTAGCACCTGCTTCTATTATTTCATCAATATGTTCTTTATCTAAAATTGTATCACGATCAAAAATAATTTCATTTCTTTCGATTGATACAACTTCACCAGTATCTTCATCAACAAAATCTTCATGCCAGGTTTTTAAAACTCTAGCTGCTAATTTGCGACCCAATACTTTTTTTAATCCAGCTTTAGAAACTTTAACTTCTTCTGCAAGGTCAAAAATCTCTAAAATATCTTTATCTCTTTCAAAACCTATAGCTCTGAATAATGTTGTTACTGGTAATTTTTTCTTTCTATCAATATAAGCATACATTACTTGATTGATATCGGTAGCAAATTCTATCCAAGAACCTTTAAAAGGAATTACTCTTGCTGAATATAATTTTGTACCATTTGCATGGAAAGATTGTCCAAAGAATACACCTGGTGATCTGTGTAACTGAGAAACTACAACACGTTCTGCACCATTAATTACAAAGGTACCAGAATTTGTCATATAAGGAATTGTTCCAAGATAAACATCTTGAACAATAGTTTCGAAATCTTCATGCTCCGGATCCGTACAATACAGCTTTAGACGTGCTTTTAAAGGCACACTGTGTGTAAGACCTCTCTCGATACATTCTTGTATAGAATATCTTGGTGGATCTACAAAGTAGTCTAAGAATTCTAATACAAATTGATTTCTTGTATCTGTAATTGGAAAGTTATCCATGAAGGTTTTGTACAAACCTTCTTCACCTCTTTCTTCTGCTTTTGTTTGAAGTTGGAAAAAATCTTGGAAAGATTTTACCTGAATATCCAAAAAGTCTGGATACTCCTTAATCATTTTAGAAGTGGCGAAGTTGATTCTTTCAGTAGTGTTTTTCGTTGCCAAAAGAGAATATTTTTTTGATTAAAATCTGAATAAAAATAAAAAACGAATATATACACAAAATGGTTTAGGCCTAAAAACGATAGTTCCTAGTACCTAAACCTAAATTTGTTTTCTCGTATTTCGATTAACTCGAAATCGAGAGTAATATCTTACTTAAGCTCTACTTCAGCTCCAGCTTCTTCTAAAGATTTTTTAAGACCTTCAGCCTCATCTTTAGTTACACCTTCTTTTACTGCTGCTGGAGCACTATCTACGATACCTTTAGCTTCTTTCAATCCTAAACCAGTTAATTCTTTAACTAATTTTACAACTGCTAATTTAGAAGAACCTGCTGCTTTTAAAATTACATCAAATTCAGTTTGCTCTTCTTCTGCTTCTCCTGCTGCTGCTGGACCTGCTACTGCTACTGCTGCTGCTGCTGGCTCAATACCATATTCATCTTTTAAGATAGTAGCTAATTCATTAACTTCTTTTACTGTTAAGTTAACTAATTGCTCTGCGAAATCTTTTAAGTCTGCCATTTTAATTGTTTTAAAAATTTTGTTTATTATAGTTTATTTGTGCGCGTAATTATTTTTCAGATAAAGTTTTGATAATACCTGAAAGTGTTTGACCACCTGATTGTAATGCTGAAATAACATTTTTAGCTGGTGATTGTAATAATCCAATGATTTCTCCAATTAATTCTTCTCTAGATTTAATATCTACTAAAGCATCTAATTGATCATCTCCAATATATACAGATTCTTCTGCAAATGCACCTTTTAAAATAGGTCTATCTTTAGTTTTCTTTCTGAATTCTTTGATTAATTTTGCTGGAGCATTTGCTGCTTCAGAAATCATCATTGATGTATTACCTTTTAATACTGATGGTAAGTCTCCAAATTCTTTATCTGAAGCCTCCATTGCTTTTGCAAGTAATGTATTTTTAACTACTGATAACTGAACATTTGCCTTAAAGCACTCTCTACGTAAATTAGATGTAGTTTGTGCATCTAATCCAGATATGTCTGCTAAATATAAAGTATTTGTTCCTGCTAATACTGCTGTTAAATCTTGTATTACTTGTGATTTCTCTTCTCTAGTCATGATTATAAGTTTTAACGTATTAAACAGCTTTAACCTCAACCTCAATACTAGGACTCATCGTACTAGACATAAAAACGCTTTTTACATACGCTCCTTTTGCAGTTGTTGGTTTCAATTTAATAATTGTTTGTATTAACTCGTTTGCATTTTCTTCAATTTGCTTAGCATCAAAAGATACTTTACCAATTGCAGCATGTATAATCCCAGTTTTATCAACTTTAAAGTCAATTTTACCAGCTTTAACATCCTTTACAGCTTTTGCAACATCCATAGTTACTGTACCTGTCTTTGGGTTAGGCATTAAACCTCTAGGACCTAAAACTCTACCTAAAGGACCTAATTTTCCCATTACACTAGGCATGGTAATAATTACGTCTACATCTGTCCAACCTCCTTTAATTTTTTGAAGGTACTCATCTAATCCAACATAATCTGCACCAGCTGCTGTAGCTTCGGCTTCTTTATCTGGTGTTACTAATGCTAAAACTTTTACATCTTTTCCTGTTCCATGAGGTAATGTTACAACTCCACGAACCATTTGATTTGCTTTACGAGGATCAACTCCTAAACGTATTGCTAAATCTACTGATGCATCAAACTTTACATTAGTAATGTCTTTGACTAGCGCTGAAGCTGCTGCTAAATCATAAGATTTAGAGCTATCTACCTTTGCGTAAGCTTCTTTTTGCTTTTTTGTTAATTTTGCCATTTTACTACTTTTTATAAAGTTTATGCTGGAGCATCTCCTTTTACTGTTAATCCCATAGAACGTGCTGTACCTGCAATCATACGCATTGCTGAAGAAATTTTAAAGGCATTTAAATCTACCATTTTATCTTCTGCAATAACTTTAATTTGATCCCAAGTAACTGATGCTACTTTCTTTCTGTTTGGTTCTCCTGAACCCTTTTTAATTTTGGCCGCTTCTAGTAACTGGACTGCTGCAGGAGGAGTTTTTACAAGAAAATCGAATGATTTATCTTTGAAAACAGTAATAACAACAGGTAAAACTTTACCTTGTTTGTCTTGCGTTCTTGCATTAAACTGTTTACAGAACTCCATAATGTTAACACCAGCAGCTCCTAAAGCGGGTCCAACCGGCGGCGATGGATTCGCTGCGCCTCCCCTTACTTGTAACTTAACTACTTTACTAACTTCTTTTGCCATTTTAAAAATGTTTAATGATTTGTTTTAATTTTGGAAGCTTAAAAACAAATCGTTATATATAATATTTGTGTAACAATTATATCTTTTCTACTTGCATATAACTTAATTCTAATGGTGTTTTTCTTCCGAATATCTTAACCATTACTTCAAGTTTACGCTTTTCTTCATTTACTTTTTCTATAGTTCCATCAAATCCATTAAACGGACCATCAACAACTTTTACAGTTTCTCCAATATTAAAAGGAATTGCAATGTTTTCATCTTGAATTGAAAGTTCATCAACTTTACCAAGCATTCTATTTACCTCAGATTTTCTCATAGGAACAGGTTCACCACCTTTTGTTTCTCCTAAAAAACCTATAACTCCAGTAATTGCTTTTATAACGTGAGGTACCTCTCCTGAAAGATTTGCTTCAACCATTATATAACCAGGAAAGAAAGCTCTTTCTCTGTTTACTTTTTTTCCATTTCGAATTTGAATAACTTTTTCTGTAGGAACAATTACTTGACTTACATAATCAGATAAACCAACACGCGAAATTTCAGTTTCAATATAAGCTTTCACTTTATTCTCTTGTCCACCAATGGCTCTTACAACATACCATTTCATTACTGAATCAGTTGCCATAATTAATTAGATTTAAACATTCCAAAAAAGTTATCTAATCCAGTTTGAAAAACATAATCTATACCAGCTACTGCTAATGCGAATATAATTGTAAAAACAGCTACAGTTACCGTTGTTTTCTGAGCATCTTCTTTAGATATCCACGTCATGTGGTTACTTAATTCGTCAAAAGAATCTTTGATATATTGTATAAAGTTCATATTACTTTTATGTTTTATTGCACGGGCGGAGAGATTCGAACTCCCGACAGCTGGTTTTGGAGACCAGTGCTCTACCGCTGAACTACGCCCGTTTCTTATTCATTGATAAAGGCGTTCCGTTAAAAACGGAACACCCTTATAATTTATTATTAATAAACTAAAAATTAATTAGTCTAATAATTCAGTAACTTGACCTGCACCAACAGTTCTACCACCTTCACGGATTGCAAAACGTAAACCAACATTTAATGCGATTGGTTGATGTAAATCTACTGTTATTGTTAAGTTATCACCTGGCATTACCATTTCAACTCCATCAGGTAAATTAATAGTACCTGTAACATCTGTAGTTCTTACATAGAACTGAGGACGATAGTTGTTATGGAATGGAGTGTGACGTCCACCTTCTTCTTTCTTAAGAACATAAACCTCTGCTTTAAATTTAGCATGAGGAGTTACAGAACCTGGCTTACAGATTACCATACCTCTTTTAATATCTTCTTTTGCAACACCTCTTAATAAGATACCTGCGTTATCTCCAGCCTCACCTCTATCTAAGATTTGACGGAACATTTCAATACCAGTAATAGTAGAAACCATTTTCTCAGCTCCCATACCAATAATATCAACAGCATCTCCTGTATTAGCAATACCAGTCTCAATACGACCAGTAGCTACAGTACCACGTCCAGTAATAGAGAATACATCCTCAACTGGCATTAAGAAATCTTTATCAATTTCTCTTAAAGGCTCTTCAATCCATGCATCAACAGCTGTCATTAATTCTAACACACTATCAACCCATTTTTGCTCACCATTTAAAGCACCTAAAGCAGAACCAGCAATTACAGGTCCATTATCTCCATCATACTCATAGAAAGAAAGTAATTCTCTTACTTCCATATCTACTAATTCGATTAATTCTTCATCATCAACCATATCCACTTTATTCATGAATACAACCATACGAGGAATACCAACCTGACGTCCTAATAAGATATGCTCTCTAGTTTGTGGCATTGGACCATCTGTCGCAGCAACCACTAAAATAGCACCATCCATCTGAGCAGCACCAGTAACCATATTCTTTACGTAATCCGCGTGACCTGGACAGTCAACGTGAGCGTAATGACGATTAGCTGTTTGATACTCTACATGAGAAGTGTTAATTGTAATACCTCTTTCTTTTTCCTCCGGTGCATTATCAATTTGATCAAAAGATAAAGCAGCAGAAAATCCTGCATCAGCTAATACTTTAGTAATAGCCGCAGTTAAAGTTGTCTTACCGTGATCTACGTGTCCGATAGTACCAATGTTTAAGTGTGGTTTCGAACGGTCAAAAGTTCCTTTTGCCATAATTATTAATTTTAATTCTTAGTTTAAATATATTTAACGTGTAATATTCTTTTTAAAGTGAGCCAGCGATGAGATTTGAACTCACGACCTCATCCCTACCAAGGATGCGCTCTACCAACTGAGCTACACCGGCTTGTTGATATTTTTTTGAGCGAAAGACCGGGTTCGAACCGGCGACATTCAGCTTGGAAGGCTGACGCTCTACCAACTGAGCTACTTTCGCAATATGTAAATTTGTGGGGAGAGCAGGATTCGAACCTGCGAAGACGTAGTCAACGGAGTTACAGTCCGTCCTCGTTGGCCGCTTGAGTATCTCCCCTTAAATTTACTATTTCAATGAACTAAATTGCTTTCACAATTATTTTGTTGTTTTGAGCCGATGGAGGGACTCGAACCCACGACCTGCTGATTACAAATCAGCTGCTCTAGCCAGCTGAGCTACATCGGCTTTTGATGCAAAAAACAACCCGCTATTCCTAACGGGTTGCAAATGTACGAAGTCTTTTTAGATTTCAAAACTTTTTCAAAAACTTTTTTTATTTTTTTTTTGAAACTTATGAAATTATTGAATCTCTAAGCTTCTCTTTTGACCTTTTTAATTGTCTCTTTAAATTATCAACTGCAAGGTTTATGCCCTCTTCAAAGGTTTTTGCTTCTCTTTTTATAATTAATTCACTTCCTGGTATATTAATTTTAACTTCTGTTAATTTATTTTCTTTATCACTAATATTAAGAACTTTTAGAAAAACTTCTGCATCAACTATCTTATCATGGTACTTAACTAACGTTAAAACCTTTTCATCTACATAATTTATAAGTTCTTTATCTGCATTAAAATTTACTGACTGAGTGAATACTTTCATACGTTATCCTTTTTTATTGCTCCTAGGGTGAGCCTGATTATACACTTTTTTTATAACATCAAGGCTATTTTGAGTATAGACTTGTGTTGAAGCTAAAGAAGAATGCCCTAGCAACTCTTTAACTGAATTTAAATCTGCCCCTTCATTCAAAAGATGTGTTGCGAAAGAATGCCTTAATATATGTGGGCTTTTTTTCTCTTTTGAAGAGACTCTACTAAAGTAGGAATTAATAATTCTGTAAACAAGAGTTTCATAAATTTTATTTCCTTTCTCTGTAATAAAAAGTTCTTCTACCCCAATTGTAAATTCTTTTTTCAGCTCTAAATATCTTTTTAAGGTTTGAATTACAGACATTAATAAAGGAACAAACCTTTCTTTATTTCTTTTCCCTAATACTTTAATAGTTTTGTCTGAAAAACTAACATCTCTTTGTTTAATATTGATTAATTCTGCTCTTCTAATACCTGTTGAATAGAACAATTCTACAATTAACTTGTTTCTTATGGAAGCAAAATCATTATGATCTTCAACTTCTATTTCATTAATTACAGCATTTATTTCTTTAGATGAAAAAGGTACTTGTACTCTTTTTTCTATTTTTAAAGCTCTGTGTTTAGATAGTGGATTACTTTCTATTTGTTTTGTTTTCTGTAAGAACTTATAAAAAGACTTTAAAGAACTCACTTTTCTATTAATAGTTCTATTTGATATTTTACTATCAACCAAACTAACGACCCAGTTTCTTATTTGAGGATAATAAACTTCCAATAAGTCTTCTTGGGTATATTCTGTAGCTAAAAAATCTCTAAATGAGATTAAATCATTTTGATATGCAGTAATTGTATGTACAGAATATTTTTTCTCTAAAGACAGATATTCTAAAAAAGCATCAATCAAATTGTTAGTAGTTAGTCGTTAGTCGTTAGTCGTTAGTCGTTAGTCGTTAGTAAAACTACAAAAAATTAAACATAAAAAACCCGTATTGAAAATTCAATACGGGTTTTATTTCTAGAATATAAGTTATTTCTAACCTACTTCTTCTTGTGTTCTTAATCTCTGAACGTAAGAAGCTTTAATTCTTTGAGCTCTGTTTGCTACAGAAGGTTTTGTGAAGTTCTTTCTTGCACGCAAGTTTTTCATCGTTTTAGTACGATCAAATTTTCTTTTGTAACGTTTTAAAGCTCTATCTATATTCTCTCCTTCTTTAATTGGTATAATTAACATAAGTTGGCACCTCCCTTCATAGTATCTTTATATTTTGAATAGTAACTAAACTATTGATTTTATTTTTTCGACTGCAAATGTAATTATTAATTACGAATTACAAATTATTAATTGCTAATTCTTTTTAATAACAGATTTGCGTTAGGGATTGAACGGTTTGTTTGAGCTCTTTTATTTTTTTTTTAAAATAAAAAGCGAGTAGTGAAAGCCCGACCTTTAGGTAACGCCCTTAAAAAAGTTATCAGTTATCAGTTATCAGTTATCAAAACTAAAGAATTGTAAGCTGGGACTCTGTAATTTTACTATTAAGTTGCCTTCTTGTATTCTTTTTTATCAATTACCATTTTTGCGATAATCTCTTTTAAGATTTCTGAAGTCCCACCTCCTATTGGCCCTAACCTACTATCTCTTAGCAAACGTGCCATTGGATAATCTTCCATATAACCATAACCACCTAACATTTGTAGTGCGTCGTAGATAACTTCATCCGCCATTTTTGTAGAAAGTAATTTAGACATACTTGCCTCTTTTACTACATACTGACCATCGTTTAATCGTTTTGTAATTGAGTAATTATACTCTTTACACATATCTACTCTACTTGCCATTTCAGCAATTTTGTGTCTTAAGACCTGAAACTTATCTAAAGATTTACCAAAAGCAATTCGCTCTTGCATATACTCTAAAGCATAATCCATTGCAAATTCTGCTCTTGCATGGGCATTTACTCCCATAACTAAGCGTTCTAAAGCAAAATGTTGCATTATATAAGGAAAACCTTTTCCTTCTTCGCCTAATAAATTTGTTGCTGGAATTTCTACATTATCGAAAGCAATTTCTCCTGTATCTGAAGCTTTCCAACCTAATTTATCTAACATTGTTGCTGATACTCCTTTTGATGCTCTATCGACAACAAATAGACTTATTCCTTTATATTTTTCTGAAGGATCAGTTTTTGCGGCAACTATTAAATAATCTGAATGAACTCCGTTTGTTATAAATGTTTTTGAGCCGTTTAATATGTATTTATCTCCTTTTTTAATTGCTGTAGAACGCATACCTGCAACATCTGATCCTCCAAAAGGTTCTGTTATACACAGACAACCAATCATATCTCCTTCTACACTTGGTACTAAATATTTGTTTTTGATAAAATCATCACCTTCTTTATTAAGATGTGTCATTGCTAAATATTCATGTGCCCACATTGCTGCAGCAAAACCACCTGAATTCACTTTTTGTAATTCTTCTAAAAAAATAACAGTGTAGAATAAATCTAAGTTTAAACCTCCAAATTCTTCTGGAGTATTTAAACCAAAGTATCCCATTTCTCCAAATTTCTTCCAAATGAAACGTTCTATACTTCCATCTTTTTCCCATTTGTTTATATGAGGAACTACTTCTTTCTGTAAAAAATCTTTAAAACTAGCACGAAAAGCTTCATGCTCTTCAGTAAAATACATACTGTTCATTATTATAGAAATTTATTTATTATTCAGCGACCAAATATAAGACTATTCTATCATACTTTTCCAATGGAAAATCCTTGATCTTTTTTAATTCTGAAACAGACTGAAGTTCAGCTACTTCATCTCTATATTCAAATATCTTTTTACATAAATTATAATCTATGTAAGGGTTTTTCAACAACTCTTTAAATGTTACCGTATTTACGTTTTCTTTTTGAATGATTGGTTTCTCTGCCACATTAAAGGTTGATAACACTTTTTCTGCAACTTCTTTTTCTAAACCCCAAACTTCGTTAAGTTGACTTTTAAAAGAAAAGCCCTGTAATTTAGTACGATACTTAATAATTCGCTCTGAAAAGGCTGCTCCAATTCCGGTAATAGTTCTAAAATCTTCTGCAGTTGCTTTATTAATATCCGTAGTAGTTAAAGTTGGTTTCGGTTTCTTATAAACAGATTGCTTCGTTCCTCGCAATGACGAATTTGAAGAATTATTACGTTTTGTAACCCAATCTGGAAATTTAAAATAAGGTGAGATTTTATTTAATAAGCTATCAGAAACTTTGGTTACTTGTTGAAACTCTTTCTTTGAATTGATAAACTTGTTCGTTTTTCTAAATGCAAGTAATCTATCTATTTCATTTAAAGACATTCCTAATTGTTCTCCTTTATAATCTGTTATATAATTAGGATTAAAAGGATATATTTTAAGCTTTCTGTTTTCTACTTCAATTGCTCGTAAACTATCTATTTGTTGATGAAATGATAAGACTTCTGAAGAATTTAAGTCTGTTTTGTCATCCGAAAAAAAATCACCAAAAACAATAATTGATTGTAATATGATTACAAATATTGCTAAAAAGAAAACCCCATTTCTTTGGCTTTTGTTATACCAGAAATGGGATTTAAATATGTTCATAAAAATTATGTTATGCTTTACTAGCTTTTATAGCATCCTTATATTTCACTAATTCTTCTTTTACCTTAGGCGCAAGAATTATTAAACCAATCATATTTGGAACCATCATTGCAAAAACCATTGCATCTGAGAAACCGATTACAGAACCTAAACTTGCTGCTGCACCAATTACCACAAAAACACAGAATAATACTTTATATGTATATTCCATTTTTTTAGATCTACCAAATAAGTAAACCCAACCTTGAAAACCGTAATAAGACCAAGAAATCATAGAACTAAATGCGAATAAAACAACTGCTACAGTTAATACATAAGGAAACCAAGAAATTGCAGATTCGAATGCTCCTGAAGTTAATAAAATAGCTTGCGCATCATTTAAAGATGCATTTTCAGCAGCAACATTACCTGTAATAATTAAGACTAAAGCTGTCATTGTACAAACTACAACTGTATCGATAAATGGTTCTAACAAAGCAACCATACCTTCACTTGCTGCATACTTTGTTTTTACAGCTGAATGTGCAATAGATGCAGAACCAATACCAGCTTCATTTGAAAAAGCTGCTCTTCTAAATCCTTGAACTAAAACTCCAACTGCACCACCAGCAATTCCTTCTGGGCTAAATGCTCCATTAAAAATTTGCATAAATGCATCACCAATCATACTATAGTTTGCAAAAATTACAAACAAAGAAGCTGCAACATAAATTGCCACCATAAAAGGAACAATTTTATCAGTTACTTTTGCTATTTTTTTAATTCCACCAATAATAACAATACCAACTAAAATAGCCATTACCAACCCGAATAACCATCCTTTACCATGTAAAAAAGATACTCCTCCAACTGGTGTTGTAATATTTTCTACTAATTGAAAAGCTTGATTTACTTGAAACATGTTTCCACCTCCAAAAGAACCTCCAATTACAAAGACTGCAAATAAACCTGCTAAAATTTTACCTAATGTTTTATTTTTTAATCCTTTTGTTAAATAATACATTGGACCTCCATAAACAGTACCATCTTCTTCAATATCTCTATACTTTACACCTAAAGTACATTCTACAAATTTAGAAGCCATACCTAAAAACCCTGCAATAATCATCCAAAAAGTAGCACCTGCACCACCAATAGAAACCGCAATTGCAACACCTGCAATATTTCCTAAACCAACTGTTGCTGATAAAGCAGCAGTTAAAGCCTGAAAGTGAGAAACCTCTCCACTATGCCCTTCAATTCTTATTGTATCTGGATTATCTTCTTCATCTGTAAATTTAGATTTCGCTATTTCTACATTATGATCTACTCTATCTTCTAAATCATCATATTTACCTCTAACTATATTTATTGAAGTAAAAAAACCTTTAAAGTTTATAAAATTGAAGTAAAAAGTAAAATAAGTTGCTCCTAAAATAAGTGGAAATAATACCCAATAAATACTAACTGTATCTGTAAAAGGAATTTGATAAAAAATGATGTCTACAAACCAACCTGTAAGATTACCAAATACCTCATCAATTTGTTGATCTAAACCTTTTTCTTGAGCAAATGAGAAAAATGGCGTTGCTAAAAATAACAACGAAAGAAGTTTTTTATTCATAATTTATTTTGATTAGTTTTTATATCGTAGCCGCAATATCATAAAAAATTGCTCTTTCAACAAGTTTTGAGCGATAAAAGTGATTTTTACGCTATAATAACTTTAAATCTTTGCAAATCTTCTTTAAAAGATTTTGGATAAAACTCTAAAACCTTATTTGTTTTTGATAAATCGAAACCCGTTTTAGCTGGTCTTGGTGCAGTTTGATTTAAAGTTGATGTAGAAATTGGTTTTATCAAACTTTTATCTAAATGAAATGCATCAGCAATTTGTTGTGCAATTTCATAAACACTTAATAATTCGTTTGATGAGATATTATAAATTCCTGTTGCTTTTTTATCCATAGATATTTTACAAGCCAAAGCTAAATCTTCTACATAAGTTGGTGCTCTAAACTGATCATCAACAATTGTAATTTCTTTACCTTTTTCTAACATGCTTTTCACCCACAACACAATATTGTTTCTATTCATATCATATACTTTTCCGAAAACTAAAATAGTTCTTAAAATAGTATAGTCAATTTTAGAATTAATTAAAACTTCTTCAGATTTCAATTTAGACAATCCATAATAACTTAATGGATTCGGAGTATCTGTTTCTTTATAATTCCCTTTTATTCCATCAAAAATAAAATCTGTAGAAATATGAATTAAGTGCGCATTTATTTCATCAGAAATTTCTGTCAACCATTTAACAACGGTTACATTTAGCAAATCACATGCTTCTTTATCACCTTCACAATCATCAACCTGCGTCATTGCTGCAGTATTAATGATAAAATCTGGATGAATCTCTTTTAGTGTATCTTTTAGGTTTTCTTCATTAGTGATATCAATAGAAACATAAGAAAAGTCATCTCTTCCACTTCTATTTTTTCCTCTTGAAAAACCAAAGACCTTATATGTATCTTTTTCTTTAAGTAGTAAATTTAATAAAGATTGACCTAACAATCCATTACTACCTGTAATAACAACTTTAATCATTTACTTTAAAATATAATATTGTTTTTTCTACCATTGCAAGAGTAAGTTCTAGTTAAAATAATTCTCTTAATTTTATTATTTGCTCTGGTCGACCTAAAACAATTAAATGGGACCCTTTAATCAAAACGCAATCTGCTTCTGGGTTTATAATATATTCTTTATCAGGTTTTATAAAACCGATTACCGTACAACCTGTTTCTTTTCTTAAATCTAAATCTAAAATGGTTTTATTGATGTACTTTATCGGTAAATCATCTACAGCAATCTCTTCTAAATTAGCTGTTGTTTCTCCTTCTATGGTTAATCTGTCTACAAATTCTATTACATCTGGAGTAACAACTAACGACGCCATGTGATCCCCACCTAATTTATCTGGCATAATAACATTACTTGCCCCAGCTATTTTTAATTTACTATAAGAAGATTCGTTTGATGCTCTACTTATTACTTTACAATTTTTATTTAATTGACTTACAGTTAAAACCACAAATAAATTATTTGCATCAGAAGGTAAAGCCGTAATTAAATTAGAAGCTTTTTCTATACCCGCTTTTAATAAAGTTTCATCTAAAGTTGCATCACCATAAATATTTAAGATTCCTTCTGCTTCTAAAGATTCAGTTCTTTCCTTATTTTTCTCAACTACAACAAATTTTGTATTGTAATTTTTTAATTTTAAAATTGCTTGCTTTCCATTTCTACCATATCCACAAACAATGGTATGTCCTTTTAAATTTGATATTTGTTTCTCCACTTTTCTATGCTTAAAATGTTCAAATAATCTACCACTTACTAAATATTCTGAAAAAGCTGAAACAGCGTAACCAAAAACAGAAATACTTGTTAAAATTAAAAATATAGTAAAAACTTTTTCTTCTGGAGAAAATGGTCTTAATTCTCCAAATCCTACAGTTGTTACAGTAATTACAGTCATATATAATGCATCCACAAAAGAATAATGAGAAAGCAACATATACCCAATTGTTCCTATTGATAAAATAGTAACAACTAAAAAAAATGTTTTATTTATTTTAGATTCTAATACATTTATCTTCATAAACTATAAATCAAATACTGAACTTCTTTTGGTGTATAACATATCTTTTAACTTGAATAAAAATGCCATCGTTAAGTATAAACCAAAAGACAAACCAACTGTAAAAAAAGTAACATAAATAAAAAATAAGCGCACATTTAAAGCTCTCATTCCTATTCTATCAGCTAATCTCGATGAAACATGAAATCCATTTCTTTCAAAAAAATGTCGAATACTATCAATCATTTAATGTTAAAATATTTAAATGCAAGATAGTATTTTATGGTTTCATAGCAATACATTTAGATTCCTGTTTTTACTGGAATCACTTTTTAACAAAAAGTTAAATATTAAAAGCATTAAACAATCGTTCTTTGATTAAAATTGGATTCTTTAACTTTGCGTTTTTCCGAAAAAAACTCCACATTTGAAAGACCAAGAATATATAGAAGTTTACGGGGCAAGAGTCCATAACTTAAAAAATATTGATGTAAAAATACCTCGCGAAAAACTAGTTGTAATTACTGGTTTAAGTGGAAGTGGGAAATCATCTTTAGCTTTTGACACCATTTATGCTGAAGGACAAAGACGTTATATTGAAACGTTTTCTGCCTATGCAAGACAATTTTTAGGTGGTTTAGAAAGACCAGACGTTGATAAAATTGATGGCCTTTCGCCAGTAATTTCTATCGAACAGAAAACCACAAACAAAAGTCCACGTTCTACAGTGGGTACAATTACAGAGATTTACGATTTTTTAAGATTACTTTTTGCACGAGCTGCAGATGCCTACTCTTATAATACAGGAGAAAAAATGGTGAGTTATTCTGATGAACAAATCAGACAACTAATTTTAAAAGATTTTGATAGCAAAAAAATCGCTGTTTTAGCACCTTTAGTTAAATCTAGAAAAGGACATTATCGTGAGCTTTTCGAACAAATTTCTAAACAAGGTTTTTTACGGGTTAGAGTTGATGGAGAAATTAAAGAAATAGAAAAAGGAATGCGTTTAGATAGATACAAAACGCATGATATAGAAGTTGTAATTGATAGACTTCTCATAAATGAATCATCAGAAAAACGTTTAGAGGAAACAATTAAAACGGCTTTGTATTCTGGGAATAACATTATGATGGTTATTGATATTGACGACAATAATCCTCGTTATTTTAGTAGAGAGTTAATGTGCCCAACATCAGGAATTGCATATCCAAATCCAGAACCTAATAATTTTTCTTTTAATTCACCAAAAGGCGCATGTGATAAATGTAATGGTTTAGGGATTACAAACGAAATCAACTTAAAAAAGGTAATTCCAGATTATTCAGTTTCTATTCAAAATGGAGGAATCATTCCTTTAGGAGAACAAAAAAGTAGCTGGATTTTTAAACAAATAGAAAACATTGCCGAACGTTATAAATTCAAATTAACAGATACCATTAAAAGTATTCCAAAAGAAGCTTTAGACATTATTTTAAATGGAGGAAACGAATCTTTTGAAATTGAATCTAAAGCTGCTGGTGTAACAAGAAATTACAAAATTGATTTTGAAGGAATTATTTCTTTTATTGAAAATCAATATACAAGCGCAGAAAGTACTTCTATAAAACGTTGGGCAAAAGGTTTTATGGATGAAGTTTCTTGCTCTTCTTGCGAAGGAAAAAGATTAAAAAAAGAAGCGCTTCATTTTAAAATTACAGACAAAAACATCAGTGATTTAGCTCAAATGGATATTACTGAACTTGCAAAATGGTTCAAAAATATTGAGAAAGATTTATCAGAAAAACAATTAACCATTGCTTCTGAAATATTAAAAGAGATAAGAACTAGAATCCAGTTTTTATTAGACGTTGGTTTAGATTATTTAGCACTAGATAGAACCTCTAAATCGCTTTCTGGCGGAGAAGCGCAAAGAATTAGATTGGCAACTCAAATAGGATCTCAATTAGTTGGAGTTCTCTATATATTAGATGAGCCAAGTATTGGATTACACCAACGTGATAATCAAAAACTAATAGATTCTTTAGTTAAATTACGAGATATTGGAAACTCTGTTTTAGTAGTTGAACACGATAAAGACATGATGGAACACGCAGATTTTGTGTTCGATATTGGTCCTGGAGCAGGAAGACATGGGGGAGAAATTGTTTCTTCTGGGACTTTTGAAGATTTAAAAAAACAAAACACTTTAACTGCTGATTATTTAACAGGTAGAAAAGAAATTGCCGTTCCTAAAACTCGAAGAGAAGGAAATGGTAAATTCATTAAATTAAAAGGAGCTACTGGAAATAATCTAAAAAATGTTTCTGTAGATTTTCCATTAGGAAAAATGATTTGTGTTACGGGAGTTTCAGGAAGTGGAAAATCTACTTTAATAAACGAGACTTTATATCCTATTTTAAATGCTCATATATATAGAGGTGTAAAAATACCGATGCCTTACAAGAAAGTTGAAGGTTTAGAACATGTAGATAAAGTAATTGATATAGATCAATCTCCAATTGGTAGAACTCCACGTTCTAACCCTGCAACCTATACAGGTACTTTTGGTGAAGTTAGAAGTTTATTTGCAAAAACTCCTGAAGCCGCAATTCGTGGTTACAAACCTGGTCGTTTTTCTTTTAATGTTAAAGGAGGAAGATGTGAAACTTGCCAAGGTGGAGGCGTTAGAGTTATAGAAATGAACTTTCTACCTGATGTTCAAGTAGAATGTGAAACGTGTCAAGGAAAACGTTTTAACAGAGAAACTTTAGAAATCCGTTATAAAGGAAAGTCGATTTCTGATGTTTTAAATATGACCATTGAAGATGCTACCGTTTTCTTTGAACTAATTCCTAAAATCCACAGAAAATTAAAAACAATTAAAGATGTTGGTTTGGGGTATATTACTCTAGGACAACAATCTACCACACTTTCTGGTGGAGAAGCACAAAGAATAAAACTAGCAGCAGAATTATCTAAAAGAGATACAGGAAACACTTTTTATATTTTAGACGAACCCACAACAGGACTTCATTTTGAAGACATTCGGGTTTTAATGGATGTTCTAAATAAATTAGCAGACAAAGGAAATACTGTTTTAATTATTGAGCATAATTTAGATGTTGTAAAATTAGCAGATTATGTTATTGATGTTGGTATGGAAGGTGGAAAAAAAGGTGGAAAAATTCTATGTAAAGGAACTCCAGAAGAAGTTGCTAAACATAAAACTAGTTATACTGCTAAGTTTTTGAAAAAAGAACTATTTTAGCAAGCATTTCTTTTTTCAAAAAAAGGGAACATAAATTTAAAAAAAGACGAATAATGACAAACGACGATAGAAAAATAAAAGAAAAATTACAACACAAAACTTGGAATGAAATAAAAACAAAAGACGCCTGGGGAATCTTTAAGGTTATGGCAGAATTTGTAGATGGATACGAAAAACTAAGTAGAATTGGTCCTTGTGTTTCAGTTTTTGGTTCTGCACGAACAAAAGAAGATCACGAGTATTATAAACTAGCTGAAGAAATTGCTTTTCAACTTACACAAAATGGATATGGAGTAATAACTGGTGGTGGACCAGGAATTATGGAAGCTGGTAATAGAGGCGCGCACAGAGGAAAAGGTATTTCTGTAGGTTTAAATATAGAATTACCTTTCGAGCAACATGATAATCCTTGGATTGATCGTGACAAAAATTTAGAATTCGATTACTTTTTTGTTCGTAAAGTAATGTTCGTAAAATACTCACAAGGTTTTATTGTAATGCCTGGTGGATTCGGAACAATGGATGAACTTTTTGAAGCAATTACCTTAATTCAAACAAAAAAAATTGGTCGTTTCCCAATCGTTTTAGTAGGTACAGAATTTTGGAGTGGTTTATTAGATTGGATTAAAAAAACACTTATTGCTGAAGGTAATATTAGTGAAGAAGATTTAAATTTATTTAGAATTGTTGATACTGCAGAAGAAGCTGTAGAACATTTAAATAAATTCTATTCTAAATATCAATTAAAACCTAACTTTTAAAAAGAATTTATATTCTTTTTTTTACATAACTGGTTCGTTTTTTCACCTAAACGAACCAGTATAAAAAAACTACTTTCATAAAATAAATTTGCTGAAATTTACTTGAAAAATCATTATTACATATTACTATTATGCCTTTTCGCATCAACTTTTGTGTTTTCACAACAGAACTCCATCAGCATAAAATCTAAATTAGATACAGAGAAAGATGAATTAAAAATTCAACAAGAAATTATTTTTTACAATACATCAGACTCTATATTAACAAGCATCTTCCTTCACAATTGGGGAAATAGCTACAAAGACAGAAAGACACCTTTATCTAAAAGATTTATTAAAGACTTTAAAAAAGACCTATACTTTGCAAAAGAAAAAGATCTAGGTTCTTCTACTATAAAAAGCCTTTCTGTAGATTTTTCGAGTGTCAATTTTAAGGAATTAAAAGATCAAGCAGACATCTTAGAAGTTTTTCTTGAAAGCCCGTTATATCCAAATTCTAAAATTAAAATATCTTTAATTTATATAGTAAAAATACCAAGTGCACGTTTTACTAAATATGGTAAAACAGAAAAAGGGTATCATCTTAGAAACTGGTATATAACTCCTGCTATTTACAACAAAGGATGGCAATATATGAGTAATTTAAATCTAGATGATTTATATGAAAAAGGAACAGATTTTAAGATTGAAATTGACGTACCAAAAGAATTCATTGTAGAATCTAATTTGTATCAATACGAAACTAAAGAAAAAGAAAAAAACAACTATTATTTAGTTGGAAAAAACAAAACTGACGTTCTTTTAGGTATCAACAAAACCACACAAATAAAAAGCTTTGTTACAAAAACGGTTACTGTTCATACAGATGTTTTCTCTGAAGAATTAGACTTTAATTTAACCACAAGTATTTTAAATAGGGAATTACTTTTTATACAAAAATACTTAGGAAAATACCCTCATATAGAAATCTACATAGATAAAGCCACACAAAGTAAAAACCCAATTTTTGGCTTAAATCAATTACCAAAATTTTTACGCCCTTTTTCTGATACATTTAAATGGGATATTACCATGTTTAAAGCTTTAACAAAAAGGTATATAGAAAATACAATTCTGTTAAATAAAAGAAAAGATTATTGGTTAATTGATGGTATTCAGAATTATTTAATGATAGAATATGTAGAAAAATTTTACCCAGAAGTTAAACTATTAGGTAATGCATCTAGCACTTGGCCATTAAAAAACTTTAATATTTCTAAATTAGAATTTAATGATAAATATCCGTTTATTTATCAATTTACAGCGCGTCAATTTTTAGACCAAGCACTTAATACATCTTCAGATTCACTGTCTAACTTTAATAGAAAGATAGTAAGTAAATACAAAGCTGGTTTAGGATTCCGTTTTTTAAAAGGCTATTTAGGTGACAGTATTCTAAACCAAACAATTCAGGAGTTTTATCAGAATAATCAATTGAAAATTATTTCCAGTAACAAATTCCATGATTTAATTTCTACAAAAACCACTAAAAAATTAGATTGGTTTTTTAATGATTTTGTAAAAACAAATAAAAAAATAGATCATAAAATAGAACACATAAAAACAGAAAAAGATAGCGTATCTGTTACCATAAAAAACAAAAGAAACATTATAACTCCTTTGGCTATTTATGCACTTAAAGACAAAGAGGTACAGTTTAAAAAATGGATCTACGATATTGATAGTACAAAAACTGTAAAATTTAAGAAAGGAGATTACGATACGTTTGTATTGAACTACGAAAATTTATATCCTGAATTAAATACTTTAAATAACTGGAAAAGGATTGACAAACAAATATTTAACAAACCTATAAAGTTTTCATTATTAAAAGATGTTAATACCCCAAACACCAATCAAGTTTTTTATCAACCAGATGTTGGTTATAATTTTTACAACGGACTAATTCTTGGTATTAAATTACACAACAAACCTCTTATTAAAAGAAATTTCGAGTTTAAAATAGCTCCTTATTACGCTACAAAAAGTAATACAGTTATTGGACAATTCTCATTACAATATAATCAGTTTTTCGAAAAAACTAAAATACAAAAAATAACATATGGCTTATTTGGAAGCACCTTAGATTACGCTCCAAATTTATCTTATAAATCATTCATACCATATGTAGATATAATTTTTAAAAGAAAAACCTTAAGAGACGCCACATCAGAATCATTGAGAGCTAAAGTAACTCATATTGATAAAGAAATAGCCCCTAATGCAATAAGAAACCCACAAGACAATTACAGTATTCTTAGTTTAAGTTATAATTATTCAAATCCAGATATTATAAAAGAATTTAGATATAGTTTTAATACTGAATTTGCTCAAAAATTTTCTAAAATTTCTTTAGACCTTAGGTTTAGAACATTGACATCTACAGACACACAATTAGATTTTAGATTTTTTGCAGGTATGTTTCTTAGCAACAAAACATCTGGAGATTATTTTAGCTTTGGTTTAGACAGAAGTAATGATTATTTATTTCAATTAAATTACTTAGGAAGATCAGAAAGTACTGGTTTTTTTAGTCAACAGTACATTATTACTGAAGGAGGTTTTAAATCTGTACTTCCTACAAGGTTTGCAAATCAATTTATGATTTCAAACAACTCAAGCATTGGTTTATGGCGCTGGCTAGAAGTTTATAACGATGTTGCTTTCTTAAAAAATAGAGAGCAACCTCTGTATTTTGCTTACGAAAACGGAATACGTTTTAACTTTGTTCATGAAATATTTGAAGTTTATTTTCCATTCTACTCCAATAATGGTTGGGAAGTATCTCAGGCAGCATATCCACAAAAAATAAGGTTTTCATTATCTACTGATATAAAATCTATTTACAACTTTTTTAGACGTGGATTTTTATAATTTAAAAACAATCTTTAACAGTTTTGTTGTTTTTTAAACTATCCTCAATAAAAACCTGTAAAACCAAATAAATGTTACGAATTTCTTAAAGAATATTTAAATTTTTAAATATCAACTAAAAAAACTATCTTTGCACTACTCTAAAACACCCAATAAAATGCTGCAGGAAACACAAATTGAAAATAAACAAAAACTTTCTTTTGAGGATTTTAAAACAGAAGTTTTAAATGATTACAGAATTGCTAAGATTAGTAGAGAGTGCAGTTTATTAGGACGTAGGGAGGTTTTAACTGGAAAAGCAAAATTTGGAATTTTCGGAGACGGTAAAGAAGTACCGCAATTAGCTATGGCTAAAGCTTTTAAAATTGGAGACTTTAGGTCTGGTTATTATAGAGATCAAACTTTTATGATGGCTATTGGAGAATTAACTCCACAACAATTCTTTGCTGGTTTATATGCACATACAGATATAGAAGCAGATCCAATGTCTGCAGGTAGACAAATGGGAGGTCATTTTGCTACTCATAGTTTAAATGAAGACGGAACCTGGAAAGACTTAACAAAGCAATATAATTCAAGTTCAGACATCTCACCTACTGCTGGTCAAATGCCACGTTTATTAGGATTAGCTCAAGCATCAAAAATTTACAGAAACGAAAAAAGTGTTCAGCATAAATCTAAATTTTCTAATAAAGGAAATGAAGTTGCTTGGGGAACTATTGGAAACGCAAGTACAAGTGAAGGTTTATTTTTTGAAACGATAAATGCTGCAGGAGTTTTACAAGTACCAATGTTAATGAGTGTTTGGGATGATGAATACGGAATTTCGGTTCACGCTAAACACCAAACAACTAAAGAAAGTATTTCTGAAATATTAAAAGGTTTCCAAAGAGAAGATAACACAAATGGTTATGAAATTTTTGTTGTTAATGGTTGGGATTATGTTCAACTAACGGATACTTATAATAAAGCAGCAAAAATTGCGAGAGAAGAACATGTTCCTATTTTAATTCACGTTAAGGAATTAACTCAACCTCAAGGTCATTCTACATCTGGTTCTCACGAAAGATATAAAGGAACAGAAAGATTAGCTTGGGAAAAAGATCATGATTGTATTACAAAAATGCGAAAATGGATTTTAGACTTTGAGTTAGAAACTGAAGGTGGTGAAATTTTACGTTTTGTAGAATCAGAGGAAGAGATTATCATACTAGAAAAGCAAGCAAAGAAAGAAGTTTTAAGTGCAAAAAGAAATGCATGGAACGCTTTTATTAATGAAATAAAATCTGAAGTTACTACTGCGTGTCAGTTATTAGATAACGTTGCTGAAAAAAGTAAAAATGGTTCTTTTATCATCAAACATAAAGAAGATTTAATAGCAATCGTAGAACCTAGTAGAAAAGACATTTTATCTGCAACAAGAAAAACGCTACGTTATTTAACAGATGAAAGTTTTGCCGAAAAAATATTACTTCAAAATTTCATAAAAAAAATAATAAAGATAGCAACCATAAAATTCTCATCACATTTACATAGTGAATCAGATTTTAATACTGTAGATGTATCAGAGAAAAAACCTGTTTACGCTAAAAATCAAACTTTAGTAGATGCAAGAGTTATCATGAGAGATAATTTTGATGCAATTTTAAAGAAATATCCAGAGGTAGTAATCTTTGGTGAAGATGCAGGTTTTATAGGTGATGTAAATCAAGGATTAGAAGGTCTTCAAGAAAAATACGGAGAAATAAGAGTAGCCGATACTGGTATTAGAGAAGCAACTATTATTGGGCAAGGTATTGGTTTAGCAATGCGTGGTTTAAGACCAATTGCAGAAATACAGTATTTAGATTATTTGCTATATGCTTTGCAAATTATGAGTGATGACCTTGCTACTCTTCAATACAGAACTTTTGGAAGACAAAAAGCGCCATTAATTATAAGAACACGTGGACATAGATTAGAAGGAATCTGGCATGCCGGTTCACCAATGGCAGGAATTATAAATAACGTTAGAGGAATTCATGTTTTAGTCCCTAGAAACATGACAAAAGCAGCAGGATTCTATAATACTTTATTAGAAGGAGATGAACCTGCAATAGTTATTGAATGTTTAAATGGATATCGATTAAAAGAAGAATTACCTTTAAATTTAGGGGAATATAAAACTCCTATTGGCGTTGTAGAAACCGTTAAAGAAGGTACAGATTTAACCGTTATTTCTTACGGATCTACTTTGAGAATTGTAGAAGAAGTAGCAAAAGAACTACAGCAAGTAGCTATTAGCATAGAAATTATAGACATTCAAAGTTTACTTCCTTTTGATTTAAATCACGATTGTGTAAAAAGTTTAGCTAAAACAAATAAATTATTAATTATTGATGAAGATGTTCCTGGCGGAGCTTCTGCATATATTCTACAAGAAATTTTAGAAAACCAAAATGGTTACATGCATTTAGATAGCAAACCAGCTACTTTAACGGCAAAATCTCATAGAACTGCTTATGGTACAGATGGAGATTATTTTTCTAAACCTTCTGCAGAAGATATTTTTGAAAAAATTTACGAAATAATGAACGAAGAGAATCCTAATAAATTTAAAAGTTTATACTAAACTTCGTTTTAAATAACATATTCTAAAGCTCAAAAATTGATTAATTTTTGAGCTTTTTTTTTTACAAAAAAACTACTGATTGATATTATTTACTACTCAATAACTTAATTCCTATTACACATTGTAAACACAATTTCTTTGAGCAATAATTGTTTTTAAGCTCTAATAAAGATTGCGTTTCATAAGCGTTTTTCGCTTTTATTCCAATTTCATCAAACTTAGAAATAATACTATTTTTTTCTGATTTTATTTTCTGAAGAATGGCTAAGAAATCATTTTCATTTACCTCTCCTCTATTCTTTTGATATAAAAACTTTAAAGGAATAATTGTGTTTATCAATAATAAATCTACAAACGATTTTGTGAGTTTTTTGGGTGATGATTTTGAAACCTTATCAAAAGTATAATGTGTTTTCCAAAATGGATTTACAGTCACTTCAAACAATTCATAAAAACCTTTTAATGTTTCTATTTGCATCATTTTTGAAAATAAATTCTGATGAAGATGGTATAAAGAAACCAATTGAGAAATTCGAATTGTTGGAAAATTAGGAGGTCGCATTCTAAAAAAAGAAAACTGCATATTTACAATCGGTTGCAAATTGTATTTATGCTGTAAATACTTATATTCCTTTTTTAATTGTTGATAAAATTCATCTTCAATTACTTCTTCTAAAAAACCTGCTTGTCCAAATAATAAAGCTGATAATTGTTGTTCATCAAACCTTACTTTTCTTAAAATCGAAAAATCAAAAGACTTTGCTAAATTCAGAAAAGAGTCTCCATTTACTTTTAACCCAAAATTCTTTGCTAACAATTGAAATAATACCGCTTCAAAATCATTTTGATTCGTTTCTAAAAGCTGATTCATTTCATCAGATTTTCGTTCTAATCGTTCAAAAAACAAACGCTCTTTCCAATTCGCTAGAGTAAAATCATCAACAGAATTAATTTCCTTTTCACAAGGAATCCATCTTTGTTTTGCTGAAAATAAGTTTCGATAATTATTTAAAGCAGAATTAAATACAAAATCCTTTAAAACCAATACAGGTAATGGTTTATTATCTTTCATAAAAATTGTTGCGTCATCTTCCCAAACAACATGTAAAATAACAGCATCGTAGTTTTTATCAATTTCATGATGATGTGCATACCAATCTGAAGATTTTAAATGAATTTCAACATTACCAACCCAAAGCTGATCATCAATTTTTAATTGAGAATTTAAAAAATCTGGCCCAGAATTATGATTATGACTACCTATTTTTAAAATCGTTAAATTTTCTTTGGTCGTTGTTTTTAGATTATGAACAGAGAATAACTGGTATTTCCATACATAATGAAGAAAATCTTCATTCATAGTTTTTGTTTTCAAGGTACAAAAAATCATCTATACCTTCATAAGTTTTAATAATCATACATGCAGAAATCATCAAAAGGAATGAACTATTTTCGCAACATAATTAAGACAAATGAATATTATAGATAGTCTAAAATGGCGTTATGCTGTTAAAAAATTTGATTCAGAAAAACATCTTTCAGAAGCACAAATTAATACATTAAAAGAAGCTTTTAACCTTACAGCAACTTCATATGGCTTGCAACCTATAAAGCTAGTAGTTGTTAAAAATAAAGAAATTCAGAAAGAATTAGTACCACATTCTTTTAATCAAAATCAAGTTTTCGAAGCTTCTCACCTTCTGGTAATCTGTGTTCCTTATAATTACACGACAGAAGAAGTAGAAAACTATTTTAATTTAGTTCAGAAAATTAGAAATACTCCTGAAGAAATTACAAAACCTTTTAGAGATTTTTTAACTGCGGATATTGAGAAAAAAACACAAGAAGAATTACTTCTTTGGAATAAAAACCAAGCATATATTGCATTAGGTAACTTAATGACTGTTTGTGCAGTAGAAAAAATTGATGCTTGCCCAATGGAAGGTTTTATTCCTGAAAAATATGATGAGATTCTAGGGTTAAAATCACATAATTTAAAATCGATTTTAGTTTTACCTGTTGGTTTTAGAGCTCATGATTGCTACATGAAAGATTTACCAAAAGTTAGAAAAGAAACTCAAGATATTGTGATAGAAATTAACTAAATTTATGCCATAAAATTATTTGATAAAATGAGTGAAGCAGTAAGAAATTTAGAGCCTAAAATTGTTTGGAAACACTTTGCAGATTTAAATGCAGTTCCTCGTCCTTCAAAAAAAGAAGAACGTGTAATTCAATTTATGGTAGATTTTGGTAAAAGTCTAAACCTAGATACTTTAGTAGATAAAGTTGGTAATGTAATTATCACAAAACCAGCAACAAAAGGTCTAGAAGACAGACAAACAGTTGTTTTACAGAGTCATTTAGATATGGTTCATCAAAAAAATTCTGATACCGTTTTCGATTTTGATAAAGAAGGAATCAAAATGGTTATTGAAGGTGATTGGGTTACTGCTGATGGAACCACTTTAGGTGCTGATAATGGTTTAGGAGTTGCTGCAATTATGGCAATTTTATCTTCTGATGATTTACAACACCCAAATATTGAAGCACTTTTTACTATTGATGAAGAAACTGGTATGACTGGTGCAATGGGTTTAGAAGGCGGAATTTTAAAAGGTGATATTCTTTTAAATTTAGATACTGAAGAAGATGACGAAATAGGAATGGGTTGTGCTGGTGGCGTAGATGTTACAGCTACTAGAAATTATAACGAAGAAGAAGTTCCTGAAAATTCTACAGCATTTTCTATTAATGTTAAAGGATTAAATGGTGGACATTCTGGAATGGACATTATTAAAGAATTAGGAAATGCAAACAAAATTATGAACCGTGTATTATTCGATGGTTTTACTAATTTTGGTTTAAGAATTTCTGAAATAAATGGAGGTAGTTTACGTAACGCAATTCCTCGTGAAAGTTTTGCTACTGTAACTATTGACACAATTTCTAAGGAAGCTTTTCTTTTTGAAACAGGTTTACTTATCAACAATTTAAAAGAAGAGTTCTCAACAAAAGAACCTAACTTAACTGTTGAAATTATAGAAATAGCATCACCAGAAAAAGTGATGGAATTAGGTGTACAAGAAGGCTTAATTAAATCTATTTATGCTGCTCACAATGGCGTGTATAGAATGAGTCCTGATATTACTGATTTGGTAGAAACATCTAACAATATTGCTAGAGTAATTGTAAAAGACGGACATATAAAAATTGGATGTTTAACGCGTTCTTCATCTGAAAGCAACAAATCTGATTTAGCAAATTCTTTAAAATCAGCTTTTGAATTATCTGGTTTTGATGTTGATTTATCAGGAGAATATCCTGGTTGGCAACCCAATGTAAATTCAGCAATTTTAGATGTAGTTGCTAATTTATATAAAGAATTACATGGCGAAAAAGCACATGTTGCCGCTTGTCATGCTGGTTTAGAATGTGGAATTTTAGGACAAAATTACCCAGAAATGGATATGGTTTCTTTTGGACCAACTATTTTAGGAGCACACTCTCCAGATGAAAGAGCTTGTATCTCATCAACACAAAAATTCTGGAAGTTTTTAGTAGAAATTTTAAAGAACATTCCAAAGAAATAGAACATTAATACCTATTTAAAACCGAAGTTTATCCTTCGGTTTTTTTTTGATAAAATTTGTTTAAAAGCTTTAATATAATTAACTTTAACAACTGATAGTCAGTTAATTGCGTTTTTTACCGTTTTGTTAACATCTTTCACTTTCTAAAAACATAAAAAAATGTAATTTTACTACCTATAAAGAAAACTTAAATAATGGGTAAAATAATTGCAATTGCAAATCAAAAAGGTGGTGTTGGCAAAACAACAACAAGCATTAATTTAGCTGCTTCATTAGGTGTTCTAGAGAAAAAAGTTTTATTAATTGATGCAGATCCACAAGCTAACGCATCTTCTGGTTTAGGCATTGATGTTGAGTCTGTAGAATTTGGTACTTACCAAGTTTTAGAACATTCCATCTCTGCAAGAGAAGCAATTGTAAAAACTGAATCTCCTAATGTAGATATTATTCCTGCACACATAGACTTAGTAGCAATTGAAATAGAATTGGTAGACAAACAGGATAGAGAATATATGTTAAAAAAATCTTTAGAAGAAATTAAAGATGATTACGACTATATTATAATTGACTGCGCACCTTCTTTAGGTTTAATTACTTTAAACTCTTTAGTTGCTGCAGATTCTGTAATTATACCTATTCAATGCGAATATTTTGCTTTAGAAGGTTTAGGAAAACTACTAAATACTGTTAAAAGTATACAAAACATTCATAACGCTGAATTAGATATAGAAGGTTTATTACTAACGATGTTTGATTCCCGCTTACGCCTTTCTAATCAAGTAGTTGACGAAGTTAGAAAACACTTTTCTAGTATGGTTTTTGATACGATAATTAGAAGAAATACACGTTTAGGTGAAGCACCAAGTTATGGTGAAAGTATTATTGCATACGATGCAACGAGTAAAGGTGCTGTAAATTACTTAAATTTGGCCCAAGAATTATTAAAAAAGAATTCGTAAAATGGCAAAAGCAACCAAGAAACAAGCTTTAGGAAGAGGATTATCTGCTTTATTGCAAGAATCATCTAGCGTTATTTCTGCATCTGATAAAAATGCAGATAAAGTTGTTGGAAGTATTATAGAAATAGAGTTAGACTTAATTGATGTAAATCCTTATCAACCAAGAACTTATTTTGATGAAGAATCTTTAAGAGAATTAGCAAGCTCAATTAGAGAATTAGGTGTAATTCAACCAATTACAGTTAGAAAAATAGACAAAGATAAGTTTCAATTAGTTTCTGGTGAACGTCGTTTTAGAGCATCAAAATTAATAGGAAACAAAACTGTACCTGCTTATATTAGGCTTGCCAACGACCAAGAAATGCTAGAAATGGCCTTGGTTGAAAACATTCAGCGTAAAAACTTAGATCCTATTGAGGTTGCATTATCTTATCAACGTTTAATTGATGAAATTCAGCTAACTCAAGAAGAATTAAGTACCAGAGTTGGTAAAAAACGTTCTACTGTAACTAATTATTTACGTTTGTTAAAATTAGATCCAATTTTACAAACTGGTATGAGAGATGGTTTTATTTCTATGGGACATGGTCGTGCAATGATTAATGTTGAAAACACAGAAGATCAATTAGCTATTTACGAGAAAATTTTACGAGAAAAATTATCTGTAAGACAAACAGAAGATTTAGTAAAGAGCTTAAAATCTGCTACAGTTGTTAAACCAAAGAAAAAACAAGTTCCTGCTTTTATAAAAAGTAGTATCAAAGACATAAGCGAATACTTTGGTCATAAAATAGACGTTAGTGTTAGTACAAATGGTAAAGGAAAAATTTCAATTCCTTTTCATTCTGAAGAAGATTTTAACCGAATAAAAAACTTATTAAAATAAGTGTTTTTAAAAAATATCATATTTATTTTATTCTTTACATTTTTCTCTGCTACCATTGTTGCTCAGAAAGATTCTGTAAACGTAAAAGATATCCAAATTAAAGGAGATATTAAAATTGAAAAAGGTGGCGTTTACGATCCTTTAGCTCCATCTAGAGCTGCATTTTATTCTGCTATTTTCCCTGGAATGGGACAAGTTTACAATAAAAAATATTGGAAAGCTCCTATTGTTTGGGGAGCAATGGGTACTAGTATTTACTATTATTTAGACAATAATAAAGAATACAAAAGGTACAGAACTGCATACAAACTAAGAAAAAACAATTTAATAGACGAGTTTACTGTTGATGGTGTAGAAATAATATCAATAGAAACTTTAGAAAGAGCTCAAAAACAATTACAAGAAAATAGAGACATGTCTTTATTGACAACTGTAATTTTATACGTTCTACAAATTGTAGAAGCAAGTGTTAATGCACATTTACTACAGTTTAACACAGATGATAATTTATCATTTAAACCTACTTTTATTAACGACCCAATTTATGTTGAGGCTCCTAAAGTAGGTCTAACAATTAAATATAATTTTTAAAATGAAGATTGCACTATTAGGATATGGAAGAATGGGTAAAGAAATTGAAAAAATTGCTTTATCACGTGGACATGAAATAGTAATTAGAAAAGACGTAGATGATGTAATAGATATTACTTTAGCAGATGTTGCTATAGATTTTAGTGTACCATCTTCAGCTTTTAATAATATTACAAACTGTATAAACAATAATGTTCCTATTATTTCTGGAACTACAGGTTGGTTAGACAAATATGACGATGCAGTTGCACTTTGTAAAGAAAAAAATAGCGCTTTTATTTATGCTTCAAACTACAGTTTGGGTGTCAATATTTTCTTTGAGCTAAACAAACAATTAGCAAAAATGATGAGTTCTTTAGAAGATTATAATATTTCTATGGAAGAAATTCATCACACAAAAAAATTAGATGCTCCAAGTGGAACAGCAATTACATTAGCGGAAGGAATTATTGAAAATTCTGCTAAAAACGATTGGGAATTAGGAGATAAAGCATCTGAAGAAAATATACCTATTGTTGCAAAAAGGATTCCTGAAGTTCCTGGTACACATACTGTTTGGTATGATTCTGAAGTTGATTCTATAGAAATTAAACATACAGCACACAGCAGAAAAGGATTTGCTTTAGGTGCGGTTGTTGCTGCAGAATGGATTATTGGAAAAAAAGGCGTTTTTACAATGAAAGACGTGTTAAACATCCGTTAAAAAGTGTAACAAATGAGAGCAAATGCTCTCTAATATAAAATAAGTTTGTCTCCTCGAGCGCAGTCGAGAGGCTTTATTCCTTTTGAGGTCTCGACTGCGCTCGACCAGACATGAAATACGATATTATGACATTTACACAATGGTTTATCTTTTTTTTAGCAGTACAAGTAATTCATTTTTTAGGAACTTGGAAACTATATGTAAAAGCAGGTAGAAAAGCTTGGGAAGCTGCAATTCCTGTTTATAACGGAATTGTTTTAATGAAAATAATAAATCGCCCTAAATGGTGGATTTTCCTATTATTTATTCCAGTTGTAAACCTATTAATGTTCCCTATACTTTGGATTGAAACTATTAGAACTTTTGGTTTTTATAAAAAGTTAGATTCTTTTTTAGTAATTGTAACTTTAGGTTTCTATATATATTATATTAATTACGCTACAGATACAGATTACAATGCTGACAGAAGTTTAAAACCTCGTTCTGAATTAGGTGAATGGATAAGCTCTATTGCTTTTGCAATTGTTGCAGCAACTTTGGTGCATACTTACTTTATGCAGCCTTTTACGATACCTTCTTCTTCTTTAGAAAAATCTTTATTGATTGGGGATTATTTATTCGTAAGTAAATTTCATTACGGAGCAAGAGTTCCATCAACAGTAATTGCTGCACCAATGGTTCATGATTCTTTACCATTTACAGGAACAGCTTCTTATTTAAAAAAACCACAACTTCCATATACACGTTTACCTGGTTTACAGAAAATTAAAAACAATGATATTGTTTGTTTTAATTGGCCAGCTGATACCTTAGCAACAATGTGGGGAGATACTTCTGGTAAATTCACCTACAAACCTGTTGATAAAAAAACCAACTATGTAAAACGTTCTGTTGGTATTGCTGGAGATTCTTTAGAAATGAAAGATGGGTATTTCTACATAAATGGAAAAAAGAATGTTTTACCAGATAGAGCAAAGCTGCAATTTTATTATACGTATGAAGCTAAAAAACCTATCAGTCAAAGTACATATCCAAAATTTTTACTTAAAAAAGGAAGAACTGGAGTTTATAAAATTTTAACGAAATATTGGAACGATAGTAGAGTTCAAAAATCAATTACAGAAAACGGTCGCTTATCTAAAATTGGTTCAGATTCTTTATATACTGAAGTTGCAGGAGGAATAAATCCTGATTTTGCAAGGAAATTTAAAATGATTAATGTTGATACTAAAATAAACATCAACTTAACAGAAGAAGAAGCTGCACGTTTACAAAAACTACCTTTAACTGCTTCTGTTATAAAAGTAAATCACGGAGCAGATAATGCTATTTTTCCTCATGTAGAAAAGTTAGGTTGGAGTCAAGATAACTTTGGTCCAATTTATATTCCTGAAGCGGGAGTTACTGTAAAATTAGACTCAGAATCTTTACCATTTTATGAGCAAATCATTAAAAATTATGAAAATAATGATTTACAAGTTGTTGGAGAAAACATCTATATTAATGGTGAAAAAGCAGATTCTTACACTTTTAAGCAAGATTACTTTTACTTAATTGGAGATAATAGACACAACTCTTTAGATGGTCGTTATTGGGGATATGTGCCTTTCGATCATGTTTTAGGAAAACCAGTGATGATTTGGTTTAGTTGGGATGCTGATGCAGCTTCTTTTGTGGAAAAAATAAAATCTATTCGTTGGGACAGAATGTTTACAACGGTACATGGTGAAGGAAAACCTGTTTCTTATAGATACTTCGTCTTAGCTTTAATCGGTTTATATATTGGTTATAGTTTTTATAAAGGAAAAAAAAATAAGAAATAGTACACAGTATTCAGTAGTAGTTCTCAGTTATCAATTGACTGCAAACTACTGCGACTCAATACTGAGACTGAAAACTAAAATATAATGTCATTATTTATTCCTAGTTATTTTGGACCTATTTCTGAATATTCTGAAATTTTAAAATCTGAAACAGTCGTTTTTGAAATGGAAGATAATTTTCAGAAACAAAGTTATAGAAATAGATGCTACATTTATAATTCTAACGGAAAACAGTTATTAAACATTCCTGTAAAGGATAAAAACAAAGGAACTACTCAACGTAAAAAAACAAAAGACTTATTGGTCGATAATGATGCTAATTGGCAAGATCAGCATTTAAAATCGTTACAAACAGCATATAGAACTTCACCTTTTTATGAGTTTTACGAAGATGATTTACTTTCAATCTTTAAAAAGAAATATACTTTTTTACAAGATGTAAATATTGACACCTATTTATTTTTAACAGATGCTTTACAAATATCTCAACAGTTTTCTAAAACTGAAGAATATATTGTAGAGACCAATGAAAAAGACTTCAGGTTACTTTCTGACATAAAAAATAAGCCTACAAAATTAGTCGATAATTACATTCAAATGTTTGATGACAAACATGGCTTTATTCCTAATTTATCTATTTTAGACCTACTTTTTATGGAAGGTCCTAACACTATTAGCTATTTATAGCAAAAAAAACACTAACTTTAAGCAGCAATTAAACCGTTTTTAATATTCTCTTAATAGAATATTAAACAATTCATGAAACTTATTATCGACTTTATTAACAAAATAAATCCTATCCCTAAAAAGTCTAGCGATAAATTGTTGTCTTTATTTAGATTAAAAAAATTAAAAAAAGGTGACAGCATTGCTAAGTTAGGAGAAGTTCCGAATGATTTTTACATCTTAAAACATGGAGTTATTAGATCATTTTATACAGATGAAAAAGGAAAAGAATACATAAGACACCTTTTTACAACTTCTAAAGTTACAGGTGCTTTAGGAGCGCTTGTACTTGATAAACCATCAAGATTATCTTATGATTGTTTATTAGATAGCGAAGTATATGCTATTAATTTTAAAGAGTTTAAATGTTTAATAGAACAAGACCCAGCAATATGTCGTCTATATACATCTGTATTAGAGGTTATCTTTTTAACATTAGAATCTAAAATTTATGATTTATCTGTTTTAAATGCAACTGAAAGATATTTAAAGCTAAAAAAACAGAACCCTAATATAGAAAATTTAATTCCACAATATCATATAGCATCCTACTTAAACATAACTCCTGTTCAGCTAAGTAGAATTAGAAAGGAACTTTATTCAAAATAAATAATTCAATTAACATATGTTAAGCTATAGACGCTGATAATACACTAACTTTGCACATAATATTTCCCCCAATTTATTGTTACATTAGCAATATATATGAAGGCTTATTTTTTAAATAAGCCTTTTTTTTATTTATGACTGTTGACTTTATTATACATTATGGGCTACATTTTGTAGCACCGCTTTTTATAGCTTACTTTTTCTTTAAGAAAAATTGGAAAATTGTTTACTTGATTTTCATCTGTTCTATGTTAGTAGATTTAGATCATTTATTAGCGACCCCAATTTTTGACAAAAATAGGTGCAGCATCAACTTTCATCCTTTGCATTCTTATGTTGCAATCGGTTTTTATACAGTTGGCTTATTTTTTAAGAAAACAAGAATTTTATGTTTTGCACTGTTATTTCATATGGTAACAGACTACGTAGATTGTTATCTATAATACTTCTTTAAAAGTGAATCAAACTCATTAGAAATCTTCAATTTCAGTACTAAGAAGATATAAATAACCAAAATTAAGATACTTTTTAAAGCGATATTAATTATTGGATGAATTGGAAATTTCCAGATATAAATATCACTTATAGGAAAATCCCAAAAATTAAAACCAAGATATAAAACAGCAATAATTAAAATCATCATCAAAGATTTCTCTGTAAAAGGAGTTATAGAAAACTTTCTATTCACAAAAAACAACTTAAAAGTATTCGCAGCAAATATTACAATCATAGTTGCTAACGCTAAACCTTCAGTTCCCATATCTAACTCATAATAGAAAAGTTTATTTAAAAAATACACAGATAATGCCATAGAAATACTAATAGGCAACGTTATTTTATAAAACTTAGAATTATTAATTATCGCTCCATTGTTCCCTAAGAAACCACTATAAAGTTTTAATAAAGATATCATTAACACAACAATTACTGCTCCTCCTCCCGAGTATTTTGGAGGCAACAATTCAAATAACTGAGCTACATTTGTATTTACTAATAAAAAAAACAAACCACTTATTAATAATAAATTAATAGAACTCTTTTTATACAAAGAAGCTACTTCTTTATGATTTTCTTCATTTAAGGTTTTAGAAGTTAAAGGTTGTAAAATATTTAACATTGCTCTACTTGGTGCTTCAATAAAAGAACCTATAAAAACGGCTACTGTATAATATGCAGCTGTAGCTAAAGACTCCTTCCCTGGAATCATATATTTATCTATATCTAAAAGAATAGCTCCCGCACTTCCTGCCAAAATAATATATCCAGAAAAACGGATAATTTCTTTAAAATTATTAGGTCTAGAAAAGGTGAATTTTGGTATATATAATTTTAATGCATAAAACATCATAACAAACATTCTTAAAAAATAAGATGCGATTAAATAGCTAATAAATTCAGTTTCTGTAATAAACTTAAAATATACAGCAAATAATAAAATCATTATAATTGCTCTATTCCATATTTCTCTTAAAATATTTCCAAACACAGATTGAAATTGAACCTTAGCCCATGCATAAAAGACCTCAAAATAAGCACAAGTAACAGCAGCTAAATAAATTACATATGTATAATCTTTTATAATTATGTTTTCTTCTGATGCTAAGTAATCACCTATTTCTTCATAAAAAAAGTTAAAGAAAAAAGCAAATGGCAACGCTATTAGTAATGGCAGAAAAACTAAAGAAGACAAAAATCGGTCTTTTTCTTCTTTAGTTTTATAGCTTGAATAAAACTTAACAATTGCATGATGAGTTCCAAAAGCAATTAGTGGCATTAATAAATTTGATGTAGACAGCAAATAAATTACTAAACCATAATATTTATCATCAAGAAAATTGGGATATAGAAATAATGTGTTAATGCCTCCAAGACCAAAACCTAAAAAAATAAAAATTGTATTCTTAAACGATTGCTTTAAAATAATTCCCATATTACGAATGTAAACTTTTAATAATGAACGCCAATTTTTTAGTTAATTGCTTTCTATGATATTTTTCGATATGATTAGAATTCACTTTTAAACTTCCTTCTTTATATTGATGATACAATTTTAGAATTTCTGATGCTAATTTTTCTTCATTATCAAAATCTACAACAACTCCAGCATTTGTCTCTTTTAAGATTTCAGATAAATCGCCTTCTTCTGGACCAATTGCTAAAATGGGTCTTTTTGCAGTTAAATACTCAAATAATTTCCCTGTTAAAATTCCTTTTGATTTTTCTATATTCGGAATTAACAATAACAATACTTGGGCTTTTTTTTGATATTCTATTGCTTCTTTATGATTTACATAACCAACAAAACGGGTATTCTCATTTAGTTGATTATTAGTGATTTCAGCTTTAACTTCATCAGAAATATCACCAATAAAATTTAATTTTAAATCATTTTTTAAATCTTCATTCTTAGTACAAAGTTCATTTAAAACTTTAAATAAAACTTTCGGATTACTTTGTTTTGGCAATAAACCAATATAAGAAATCGTGAACTTATTATCTAATTTGATACTATTTCCGGTAAGAACCTCATCGTCAAAACCATTGGTTATCACTTCTACTCTACTTCCCGTTTTAGCGAATTCTTCTTTTAACGAATTGCTAACGGTTAAAACACAATCTGCATTTTTTAAAACTGATTCTTCTAATCTTTTATTCTTATTCTTAGCAAATGAAAGTTGATTAAAATCTTTATTATAATACAAATCCGACCAAGGGTCTCTAAAATCTGCAATCCATTTTATATTATTTTTCTGATGTAATTTATGAGCAATTAAATGCATACTGTGAGGCGGACCTGTAGAAATAATAGTATCAATTTTATTTGAATCTAAATATTCTTGCAAGTATTTTACAGATGGTTTTATCCAAAATATTTTAGGATCAGGAATAAAGAAATTCCCTCTAATAAAAGATAACAAACCACTATTACTAACATTAGAAATTCCACTTTTCTGTGGTTTATTTTTCTTCAAAAAAAGGATGTCTGTTGGTTCCCAAATAGGTTGTTTTAAAATTTCTATGTTTTTTGGAATTTCATTAAGTAAAGTAGCATCTTCTTTTGGATAATTAGCATTATCAACTGTATAAACAACAGGTTCTATTCCGAATTCTTTTAAATACTTTACAAACTTCAACCAACGTTGAACTCCAGAACCTCCTGCAGGTGGCCAATAATATGTAATTATTAATACTTTCAAGATTCTAAATTATCGTATAAATGTAGCAGTTTTTTTGATGTTTGCTCCCAAGAAAACTCGTTTTCTATAAACTCTTTTCCATTTTGACCTAATTCATTTCTTAACGCTTCATCTTTATAAAGCTTTAGAATTTTATCAGAAAAATCACTTACATCTTTTTCTTTATGAATCAATCCTGTATTATTATTTTCTACCAATCTTTTCTGTGCAGTTGCATCACTTACTAAAAGTGGTTTTGCAAAACTCATATATTGAAAAATCTTATTCGCATATGCAACATCGTGTTGCAAGTTTCTATGCAAAGGAGAAATACAAATATCACTTGCTAAAATATAAGATTGAAATAATGAAACATTTTTCCAACCTTCAAAATCGACAAAATCTTCTAATTTTAAGTTGACAACCTTCTGTTTCAGAATTACATCTGTCGTATTTCTACCAACAATTACTAACCTAATATTAGGAATTATTTCCTTTAAATAACAAAGAGATTCAATAGCTGTTTGCAATCCTCTTCTTAAATGTGTATCACCTAAATACAAGATTACAAAATCATCTTTATATCTATTGGTGATTGTTTCATCTACCTGATAATCCTTGTAAAAAGACTGTCTAATCGTATTTGGCACTAAAACTAACTTGTCTTTTGAAGCAGGAATTCTTTTTTCTAAATTCTCAAGAAATTCAGGAGAAACAGAAATGACTTTATTTGCTTTTTCTATAAATTCTCTTTCTTTCTTTTTCCATTTTGATGGAGATATAATATATTTTCCTGGGAATTTCTGAAGATGCGGATACAACTTCATCACTTCTGGCATATTATCATGTAAATCTAAAACTACTGGTAATTCAAACTTTTGATTTGCGTTAAAAACAGCTTCGGCAATTCTTATATCATGAATATGTAATGCATCAATTTCTGTTTCTTTTATAAAACGATGAATTTTCTGTTTCATCAAGAAACTATACAAAGGTATTGTATACGCTAAAGCGGATAATTTATACTCTAATTTATTTGAATAATATCTTTTTACCTGAATTCCATTAATTATTTCGGATGCTTTTTCATCAGCATATTTTAAACAAAAAAGAAAAACTTCATGTCCTGCGTTTACCAAAGAAACTGCTTCATTTTCTACTCTAGGATCAGGTGGAAACGGAGCATCAAGTATCATTCCTATTTTCATTGCTTCTTCTTCTTTTCATAAAAGAACCAACCAATAGTTATCAAGAATAACAAACCATAAGATGATAAAGAAATTATTTTTCCTTGCTGAATTACTTTTGGCTCAAACTTGAATTCTATGGTATGTTTTCCGGCAGGAACTATCATTCCCCTTAAAACATAATTCACTCTTAAATGTGGTGTTAATTTCCCATCAACATAAGCATTCCAACCATCTTTATAATAGATTTCAGAAAATACAGCAAACTGTTCTTTTGCAGTATTTGATTGATACGTTAATGTTGTAACATCATAATTTAAAAGCTCAATTGTAGCAGTTGAATCTTTTTCTTGAGGAAAAGTAATATCACTTTTCGGAGAATTATCTTTATTGTAAACGGCAACTCTTTTAGTATTCAAAGAATCTAAAGCTTGTATTTCTTCATTTGCAGAATTCACAACTTTCACTTTATCAACAAACCAAGCATTTCCATTTACATCAGGATTTAATTGTGCTTGTTTTTCTCCTTTGTCATTACCTACAATAAAATATTTGGTATTTAACATGTTTAGAACTTGCATGTTATTTTTAGCGATTTGAAAATCAAATAATTCTTGATAACGTCCTAATTTTGCAGCGTGATAACCTCCAATAGAATTATGAAAATAAGAAGTACTTCCATCATTCATTGGATTAACCGTAAAATTACCAACTCTAAAATGCGTTTTATCTTGTAATATTAATTTATCAGCAGATGAAGCTGTAAATGGCTTCTCTATTTTTCTTGCTGATTTAAAATCATCTTCATTTACATATTTTTTATCTACAGATATTAAATCAAACAAAACAAAAACTACCAACGCAATAATTGCAATACCTTGTTTTAATTTATCTTTTAATAACATCCATAAAACACCTCCAGAAAGTAACATTAAAGCTAAAGAACGTAGAGAATCCATTAATAACATCGATTTTCTATCTGCAATTATAGCGTCTGTTAAACCTGGTAATTGCTCATATTGTGCATCTCTTAAGCCTTCAAACGTAGAAAAACCGTGTGCTAATAAAAAACCTACAATAATTAATCCTCCGAAAACATACACTGCTTTCTTTAATCCTTCTTGTTTTTCATCCGAAGAAATAGTTGACGAAAAGAATTCTTTTAAACCTAAAATAGCTAAAATAGGAACACATAATTCTGCAATTACTTGTATCGAAGAAACTGCTCTAAACTTATTATAGAGTGGAAAATAATCAATAAAAAAATTGGTTAACACATCAAAATTTCTTCCCCAACTCATTAAAATTGAAAAAACAGTTGCAGCAACTAGCCATTGTTTTAATCTTCCTTTTACTAAAAACATTCCTAAGAAAAATAGAAAGAAAATTACAGCACCAATATAAGCCGGAGCTTCTACAATTGTTTGGTCTCCCCAATAGGTTAAAACTTGTGATGAATAATCATCTGCAACTTTTCGACCTGCTTTTTTTTCTATAGTTTGATAAAAGTTAGAATCTTCTCCTAATTTTTCAACCGTTCCTCCACCCATAAAACGTGGAACAAACAAATTAAAAGTCTCTAATTTTGCATAACTATATTCAGTAATATATGCTTTATCTAATCCTTTTGAAGCTTCTTTTTTAGTTCCATCAGGATTTATTGTTAATTCAGATTTACCTCTTGTACTATGATCTCCATATTCTTTCATCGCCATTAAACGAGAAGAATTTGCTCCAATACCTAATAAAACTGCTGCAATAATAACAATACTTTGTTTGATAAAAACTGGAAGTATCTTTTCTTTGATTGCATTTATCAGTTCAACAATTCCTAAAATCAATAAACAGAAACCTAAATAATAAGTCATCTGTGGATGGTTTGTATAAATTTCTAAAGCCATTGCAACACCTGTCACAAAAAAACCGAGAATATATCGTTTTTGAAAAACCCACAAAACTCCTGCTAAAACCAATGGCATATATGCAATTGCGTGTGCTTTTGCATTATGTCCTGCTCCGAATATGATAATTAAATAGGTTGAAAACCCAAAGGCGAGCGAACCTAAAATTGCCAATCTCCAATTGACTTTTAAAGCCATCATCAACACAAAAAAACTTAAAAAATATAAGAAAGTATAATCTGCTGGTCTTGGTAAAAAACGCAAAGCTCTGTCTAAAACTCTTACAAAATCATTCGGATAATAAGCACTTACTTGATACGCTGGCATTCCACTAAAAGAAGCGCCAGTCCAATAAGGCTCTGTATTTTTATCCGCTCTAAAATCATTAATATCTTTTACCATTCCTCTAAATTGAGTGATATCAGATTGATTTAATTTTTGTCCTTTTAAAACTGGATGAAAATAAATGATAGAAGCCAAAGCAAAAACCGCAATAGCTATTATATAAGGTATAACTTTATTAGAAATCTTCAAGTGAATACTTTTTAATTAATGTTTTAACAATCTAACTAGCTAAGAAAACTCTTAATTAGTCAACTTCTTCAAAATCTACATATTCACCAACAGAATTTTTACTTTGTTGTTGACTACCTGGTTTTTTGTCGATTACTGTTTTCCCTTCTTCAACAGTACTTTTTTGTTGCTGTTGTTGTTGTCCTCCAAATTGCTGTTCAGCTTTCTTTTTAATTGTTTCTGTAGCTTTCTTCATCAAATAAGGCGCAAATAATCGTGCTAGAAACTTAAAAGCATAGTAACAAAAAATGATAATAAATATAGTTCTTAGTAAACCCATTTAAATTAATATTTATAAAAAAATCATTCAAAAATAACAATTTGAAGACAATTGAAGCGTTAACAAACTATAAAAGTTTCACAAACTCAAAAAAGTATCGTTTGCTTTTAAAAAATAGCATTTTTAACCTATGTTTGTGTTAGTTGATAGATACTACTTATAAAATTGTATTCTAATTTATGAAGCACCTTTTTACAAAACTCTTTTTAGTCTTTTTATTTATTGTAACAAACTCTATACAAGCACAATATACAGATGTAATAAACTCAAATAAACCTGGTTTTTCTGAAAGTCCTTATAGTGTTGGCACAGGAGTTTATCAATTTGAAACTAATTTTTTCTTAAGAGATACAAGCATTGAACCTACTTTTTCTATGCCACAATCTTTTGGAATAGATTTACTTTTTAGAACTAGTTTTTTTCTTGAAAAATTAGAATTGAATGCTCAATTAACATATCAGAGAGATAAAGTTGCTTTTAAAAACATATTTACTTCTCATTATTTTACTTCTGGATTAAGTAAATTTACAATTGGAGCAAAATATTTATTGTTTCAACCAGAATATACAGATAAAACAAAAGAAGTTAGAAGTTGGAAAAGAAGAAATGCTTTTGATAAAAAACGTTTGATTCCTTCTGTAGCTATTTATTTAGGGATGAATACCGATTTGGTAAACGACATTTATAAAACGGAAAGTATTACTCCTAAAGTTGGTGTTTTATTACAACATAATCTTACCAACGAATTTAATGTTATTTCAAATGTATATTATGATAAAATAGGAACTGACTTTTCTGAAATTTCATATATAATAACAGCTACACAGAATTTTGGTTCAAGATGGTCTGGTTTTTTAGAGCATCAAGGAATTTTTCAGAAATACCAAAATAATGTAAATTTCGGAACTGGATTAGCATACTTATTTAGTAAAGATTTTCAAATTAATACTTCTGCAAGATATCTTTTAGAAGGAAAAGCTTCTGGTTTTTATGGTAGTTTAGGAATCTCTTATAGAATTAACAAACACCAAGATGCTTATACGGATTTAGATGAAGTAAGCAAACAGCTAAAAGACACACCAATTACCAGATACAACGCCGAACAAAGACGTGGTTTTTTCTCTAGAATTCTAAATATTTTTAAGAAAAAAGATAAAAACACAACTACTCGAAAAAGAGCCACAAGAACTAGAAAGTCAACGACTAAAAAGAAGAAAAGTGGTTTCTTAGGTTTGTTCAGTAAGAAAAAGAAAAAAGAAGAAACAGAGATCGAAAAATTAGAAAGAGAAATTAAAGAACTCGAAAAGGAAGTAGAAAAAGATAACAAATAGAATTCTTATTTTTGTACTATGATTACGCTAAAAAAAGTTACTTCAAAAAAAGATATGAAAGCCTTTGTGCTTTTTCCTTTTTCATTATATAAAGACAATAAATATTGGGTTCCTCCTATTATAAAGGATGAAATTGATAATTTTGATCCAACAAAAAATCCTGTTTTCGAAAATGCAGATGCTCAGTTTTTTGTAGCAATGCGAGATAATAAAATTGTTGGTAGAGTAATTGCAATTATAAATTGGTTTGAAGTTGAAAAACAACAAATTAAAAAAATGCGTTTTGGTTGGTTTGATATTATTGATGATATCGAAGTTTCAAAAGTACTTTTAGATAAAGTAAGAGAAATCGGACTTGAAAATAACCTAGAATATATTGAAGGTCCTGTTGGGTTTAATAATTTAGATAAAACGGGTGTTTTAACTGAAGGGTTCGATCATTTAGGAACTATGATTACTTGGTATAATCATCCTTATTATAAAGATCATTTAGAGCAATTAGGTTTTGTAAAAGAGAAAGAATATTTAGAAAATAAATTCAAATTTAAAAATGTTGATGGTGTTTATTTTGATAGAATAAGTAACATTTTAAAAAGACGTTTCAAATTAAAAGCATTAGATTTTACAAAGACAAAAGACATTATGCCTTATGTTGATGAAATGTTTGAAGTTTTTGATGCAGCGTATTCTAAATTATCAACTTTTGTACCTATTTCTGATTCTCAAATAGCATTCTTTAAAAAGAAATACATTTCATTTATCAATCCAGAATATATAAAATTTGTGGTTGATGAAAATAATAAATTAGTTGCTTTTGCAATTGTAATGCCTTCTTTTTCTGAAGCTTTACAGAAAGCAAAAGGAAAATTATTTCCATTTGGATTGTTTCATTTATTAAAAGCGAGAAAGCACGCTAAAGACGTTACTTTTTACTTGATTGGCGTACATCCAGATTATCAAAATAAAGGTGTACATGCTATTATTTTTGATCAATACACAAAAACATTTAAACCTTTAGGTATTGATAATTGTATTAGAACTCCTGAGTTAGAAGACAATGAAGCCATTAATAAATTGTGGGAAAACTTTAAACCTGTAACTCATAAAAGACGTAGAACTTATAAAAAGAGTATTCAGTAATTTAGTCTTCAGTGGCAGTCGCAGTTTTCACAAATGAAAAAACTAACGAATGTCATTTCGAAATGAGCTTTTTTAGCGATTGAGAAATCTAAATTTTGATCTTTAATCATTAAACTTTGAACCCACAGCATGCAACTATTTTATAATTCAGAAATTACTGTAGAAACCAAACAAATTACTTTCGATAAAATAGAGAGTAAACATATTGTACGTGTTTTACGTAAACAAGTAAATGATGTTCTAAAAATCACAAACGGAAAAGGTTTTTTGTTTGATGTAAAAATAATTATTGCTAGTGATAAAAAATGCCTTGCAGAGGTTATTAATGCTGAAGAAAAGCCAAAACCTTGGAATTATTATTTACACATTGCAATTGCGCCAACTAAAAACAATGACAGAATAGAATGGTTTTTAGAGAAAGCAACAGAAATTGGTATTGATGAAATTACGCCAATTATTTGCTCTAATTCTGAGCGTAGGATTGTAAAACTAGAACGTTTTGAGAAAATTATTCAATCTGCAATGAAGCAATCTTTAAAGTTTACGTTGCCTAAATTGAATGAACCTATAAAACTGAATGACTTTTTAAAACAAGATATTGATGGACAAGTTTGTATTGCACATTGTGAGGAGCAAGAAAAGACATTATTGCAATCTGTTGTAAAGCCATCAGAAAAAACAACGATTTTAATTGGTCCTGAAGGAGATTTTTCATCAGAAGAAATAAAAAACTGTTTAGCAAAAAATATGACTCCAATTTCTTTAGGAGAAAGTAGATTAAGAACAGAAACTGCTGCTTTAGTTGCAGTTAATACAGTTTCATTTATCAATCAGTAGTTACTAAACTATTTGTCTTTCCTGCGAAGGCAGGAATCTAAACTTGTTTTTCAGAAAAGTTAAAAAGTAACTTTTTAAAACTATTATTCACTTTATAATAAAAGAAAGGTTATATATGTATTTTGGGCTCATTTTTTCATAGGAATGCAAGCTGTAAAAATCTTCCTTTCGTTAGAAACGACAAATAATGTATCTTTAACAAAAAAGAAAAATTGTCAGTTAAAGAAATTTTCAACTTATTCTTATTAATTAGTGCATTGCATGGTTTTTTATTTTGTGCTGTTATTTTATTTTCAAAAAACAGAAAAGAAAAAAGTATGTTGTTCATCAATTTATTGGTGTTAACAATTTCATTAAACAACATTCAATCTTGGATTCTTGCCAAAGACTTTTTTATAGAATATTTCTTTTTAGATTATGTTCACATTCCTTGGCATTTTTTAATTGCTCCATTCTTTTATATGTTTCTCATCTACTATTTAGAGATTGAAAAACGAAGTAAAAACTTATTAAAAATAATACTTCCAGTTTTTATAATAATCATTTCTATAAGAATTGGTTTTGTTTCATTTCTCAGTGACAAAAACACTTCTGACATTGCCTATCTATTTGAAAAATATACTTCTATTGAAGAAATTTTCAGCTTAATAGTTTCCTTAATTATCTTTGTATATTCTTTTCAAATACTATCAAAAAAGGAACAGCTATTTACAAAAATATTGTCTTTTGATAATTTAAAATGGATTTATACTTTCTTTAAATTAGGTTTATTAACCTATATCTTTTGGATAATTGCCCTCGCAATAACAGTCGCTTTAGACTTTAAAGAATTTATATACTCTTATTACCCGCTTCGTGTTTTAACTACTGTATTAATTTATTGGATTGGTTACCAAGCAATCTTACAATTACGTTTATTAAAAGAAAGAAAAGATTTAAGGAAACAGTTAAACTTTCAACATGTAATTAAAGAAACTACTTCTAAAAATGAAGAAGAAAAGGATGCTGATAAAAAACTATTATTCGATAAAATACATTCTCTAATTGAAGAAAAAAAACTCTTTATAGAACCAAAGTTAAATGCAGATTATTTGGCAAATGAACTTGATATTAGTTCCTCTAAATTATCTAGCATTATTAAATTATTTTCTGATAAAAACTTTAACGATTACATTAATGAGTTTAGAATTGAACTTGCAAAAGAGTTATTAATTCATAAAGATTACATAAACTATACCATTACTTCTATTGGTTTAGAATCTGGTTTTAATTCTAAATCTAGCTTTTATGCTACTTTTAAAAAACATACAGGTTTAACGCCTACAGAATATCAAAAGTCTTTGATATAATAAACTAAGAACTTTCTGTCATTTCTAAATGAGTTTTTCACGATTGAGAAATCTCATTTACAACTAAAAATATGTCCAGAATTCTACGAATGTGTCCAGAATTCTTTAAAATAGAGAAATCCTGGACTCTTCTTTTTTAATTAATTACTAGTTTAGTTTAAAATTTATAATATAATACGATTATGAAAAAAATAATTCTAATTTTAGTTTTAGTATCTTTTTATTCTTGTGAATTAGATATCCCTTGGGAAAAGCCAGATAATAGGGATTGTGTCAAATTTTCTAAAAAAGACTACAATTTTCTACCTACAGAATATAAAAATAAAGACACCCTTATTTTTAAAAATCAGTTTAATGAAACAATTAAATATAAAGTAGGTTTTTATCATTTAGAGAAATGCTCTTTTGATTATTTAAATGATTCAGTAGAATTAGATAAATTGTCTATAATATTAGACATAATTAAAGATGATGGAAGTTATTCTCCTCAAAATTGTTATGAGCCAAGGTTTCATTTTTTTAAAAATGAGAATGGTGGATTAGATAGTTACATTCAGTTTTCTACAGAGCAAAACGAATGTAGAAGTATATCTTTAAGTTTAAATTATGAAGAAAGTTACCAAGAATACACTATTAATAGTATAAAATATGAAAATGTAAAGATTTTTGAATTCAATAACGATTCTCTAGTAACATTTTCTCCAAATAATAAATCTAACATTGTTTATTACGATTTAAAATTTGGAATATTAGGTTTTGATAGTTTAGATGGAAAAATCTGGAGAATAGAAAATTAAACAATATTTTAAAAAGAGAATTTAACTTTAGAAAACGTCATTAAAAAAAATTTTAATGACGTTTTTTAATTCTTCAAAATTGAATTTACTATATTGCTTTCAATTCTTGTTCAAAACAATTAATGAAACAAATATTCTTTATTTTTTTAACATACTTATCGTTAATTAGTTATGCGCAAGATGTTGCTATTTTAAAATATAATGGTGGTGGAGATTGGTATGCAAACCCAACTGCAATTCCGAATTTAGTAGCATTTGCTAATAAAAACATTAAAACCAACATTTCTAAAAACCCACAAGCTGTAACAATTGGTAGCGAAGATCTTTTTAACTACCCAATGTTATTTATGACAGGTCATGGAAACATCCATTTTTCTGACGATGATGCTAATAACCTTAGAAATTATTTAATTTCTGGCGGATTTTTACATGTTTCAGACAATTATGGTTTGGATAAATTTATAAGAAGAGAGTTAAAAAAGGTATTTCCAAAATTAGAGTTTAAAGAGATACCTACAAATCATCCTATTTATAATCAGACTTTTAAATTTCCAAACGGAATTCCGAAAATCCATGAACATGATAAAAAAGCTGCACAAGGTTTTGGCTTATTTTATGAAGGAAGATTGGTTATTTTTTACGATCATGAAACTGATTTAAGTGATGGTTGGGAAGATGAAATTATACATAATAATCCTAAAAGTGTGAGAGAAAAAGCATTAAAAATGGGTGCAAACATTATAGAATATGCTTTTAAAAATTAGTCCTTATTTAGACATAGACGATATTAGAATCAACTTTGACGAAAGTGGTTTATGGGTATTAAATATTGCCATTGCTATTATTATGTTTGGTGTTGCTTTAGGAATTACTATAGACGATTTTAAACGACTCTTTAAGAATCCTAAAATAGTTTTTGTTGGAGTTTTATCACAATTCATTTTATTACCTGCATTCACTTTTTTAGCAATTCTAATTATAGAACCTCATCCTAGTTTTGCTTTAGGAATGATGATGATTGCTGCTTGCCCTGGTGGAAATGTTTCTAACTTTTTTAGTAAAATGGCTGGTGGAAACGCCGCTTTATCTGTTAGTTTAACTGCTTTTGCAACATTAATATGTATTGTAATGACGCCTCTTAACTTACAGTTCTGGGGAAGTTTATATGAACCAACTAATGAAATTTTAAAAACAGTTTATTTAAATCCTTTTGATTTGTTTAAATTAGTTTCCTTAATTTTAGGAGTCCCTTTAATTCTTGGAATGCTCATAAAACATTACCATGCTGAAATGGCAGGTAAGATTGAAAAAGTTTTAAAACCTTTATCAATGTTGGTTTTTATTGCATTAATTTTTATTGCATTTTCTCAAAATTTAGATGTTTTTGTAAATCACATTCACCATGTATTATTCTTGGTTGTTTTTCATAATATTTTTGCTTACTTTTTAGGTTTCTATACTGCAAAAAGTTTTAAATTAAATCATAGAGATTGTAAAACAATAGCTATGGAAACAGGTATACAGAATGGTGGTTTAGGTTTATTACTCATTTTTGGTTTCTTTGAAGGTTTAGGCGGAATGGCTTTATTGGCTGCTTTTTGGGGTATTTGGGATGTGTTTTCTGGTATGGCTTTAGCAACTTATTGGGGAAGAAAAACCAAACAAAAACTGGCTACTGTACTTAACAACACAATTAAATAATTATTACTATTGAAAGCACTTTGGTACAATCTTATTAGGCTAATTGTTAAAACTGGTTTATTCTTTTATTCCAATAGGATAAAAGTTGTTGGTGAAAAAAATATCCCTAAAAAAGGAGCAGTTTTATTTGCGATAAATCACCCGAATGGATTGATCGATCCTTTAATTGCAACAACAAATATTAGAAGAGACAGTCATTATTTAGTGAGAGCTGCATCTTTTAAAAAACCTCTTATAAAGAAAATTTTAGCTTCTTTAAACTTAATGCCTATTTACAGAATTAGAGATGGCGCTAGTCAGTTAGGAAAAAACCAAGAAATTTTTGAAAGTTGTTTCGATATTTTTAAGAAAGGAGAAACTTTAATGATTTTCCCCGAAGGAAGTCATAATAGAAAACGAACAATAAGGCCTTTAAGTAAAGGTTTTACAAGGATTGTATTTGGCGCTTTAGACAAATATCCTGATTTAGAAATAAGTGTAGTTCCTGTTGGATTAACCTATCAGAACGCTTCTTATTACCCAACAAAAGTATCTGTGAATTTTGGAACACCTATTTCTGTAAATGAGTTTTATAACCCCGAAAAACCAAATATTTCTGTAGTTCAACTTAAGGATGAAGTAAGCAATCAATTAAAAAAACTGAGTGTTCATATTGACGATGATGAAAATTACGAAAACACCTTAACGAAGTTAAATGATGCTCAAGTAGATTTTACGAATGTAGATTTGGTAAATAAGATGATTGAATCTGGAAATATACCTGAGAAGAAATCTGCCAAATTAAATTTATTAAAACCATTGTTTTACCTCATCGTTTTAAACAGTATTATTCCTGTTTTAATTTGGAAAACTGTTTCTAAAAAAGTGGATGAAATTGAATTTATAGATACTTTTAGATTTGCTTTTAATAAAGTTACTTTCCCCTTGTTTTATGGACTTCAAACCTGGGTTATTAGTTTATTCTTTGGTTGGAATATTGCAGGAATCTATTTTCTAATATCAATCTTTTTGATTCTGATTTACAGTAAATTTTCTGTAACAAATACAGAAACTAAAATACATCACGAACTTTCTTAAACAAGTTTAGCCCTGATTGAACGGTTTGTTTGAGCTCTTTTTTTTATGCTGAACTCGATTCAGTATCTGTTACAATAATGAAATTACTTTTTAAAAGTGAGAGATGCCGAAAAATAAATTCAGCATAAAAAAAAAGCGAGTAGTGAAAGCAGGAAATAGCTTCTAATCTAAAATAGCATCTTGAATAATTTGCTGAATTTCTGTACGAATATTACTGCTTACCAAACTTCTATTTCTCGCTGTAGGATACACTCTATTAGATAGAAACACATACACCAATCCGCTTTTTGGATCTGCCCAAGTGTAAGTACCTGTAAAACCAGAATGCCCAAAACTTTCATCGGAAACACAACCACAAGTCGCTTTTACTTTTGGGTTTAATTGTGGCTTATCGAAACCTAAACCTCTACGTACTTTTTTATCAGAAAAATATCGGTGATTAAATTTATCTAAAGTAGCCGTTTTTAAATAACGTTTACCTCCATAAGTTCCTTTTTGCAAATACATTTGCATAATCTTGGCAACATCGTTTGCATTGGCAAATAAACCCGCATGACCTCCTACTCCGCCTAACATTGCTGCACCCATATCATGCACATAACCTTGTATTAATTGGTTGCGATAGTAATCGTCTTTTTCAGTTGGAATAATTTCATTTTTTGAAAACTTTAAAAGCGGCAAATAACTTGTCCTATTGGCTCCTAAAGATTGATAAAACTCTTCGTCTACCAAGTTATTTAAAGGTTTATCATATTCTCTCTCAATAGCTTCTTTAAAGATATAATAACCTAAATCGCTGTATTTATAACCAGCTTTTTCTCTTTGATCTGCATCTCTAATATATTTATAAATACTGTCTTTATAATTCTTGTTTAAATACAAATTATTAGCAACTTTAATATTAAACTTTTTTGATTTTTTTTCGCGATAAAAAACAGGTGAATTTTTATGTGTTACACTATCTTGAGTTGCTACATAAAAAGGAATCCACGCTTTTAATTTACCATAATGAGACAGTATCTCTCTCACTGAAACACTTGCTTTATTAGATCCTTTAAAACTTGGTAAAAGTTCTTGTAACTTTTCGTTTAAAGAAATTTTATGCTCTTCTTCTGCTTTCATTATTAATGGCAAAGAAGCTAATATTTTTGTAAGTGATGCTAAATCATAAACATCAGAATTTTTTACTTTTAGCGCCTTTTTGTCTGTGTGATAACCATAACTTTTATTTAAAATAACTTTCCCTTTTCTTGCTACAAAAACCTGAAAACCTGGAGTCATTTTTTTATCTAAAATAATCTTGGCTAAAGAATCTATCTTTTCTAATTTTAGGGAAGACATTTTTACAGCTTCAGGAATTGTGTACTCAAACCGATTAAGATTTGACGTAATAAAACCATGACCTTCTAAAAACTCATTTTTAATAGAAACGGGTAACTTTCCTTTTGCACCAAAAGCACCAAATATTAATTGAGCAGAAAGTTCTTGCGCCAATTTACTGTTCTGATAAGAAACAACAATGCCTTCTATATTTGTAAATGTTTTTACCTGTAATAAACTATATGGACTTGTAAAAACATCTAAAATCACATTTTTTTCTCTTGAAATTTCTTGCAACCAAACAAGCTCTTTGTCTATAAACTTATAACTTTTCCAAGGATTTAAATTTGATCTATGAAAACCAACAATCACCAAATTATAAGGTTTTAACTTTTTTATAATTCCGTCTAAGTTTTTATCAGAAACAACATCGACCTTTCCATAATTTTGTAACATTTTTACAAAATCGTCACCAGAAGCATCACCTAATTTTACGTAAGCAATTTTTCTTTTTTCTAAATTTCGAATAGGCAAATCTCCATTAATATCTTTAACAACTGTCAATGAGTTTTTTACCAATTCTCTGTGTAATAATTCGTCTTCAATCGTATTTAAATCCTTTTCAATATCTTCTAATACAATAGGTTTATAAGTATGTAAACCTGCCCAATATTTTGCTTTCAATATTTTTCTAACAGAAATATCTACACGTTCTTCTGTTAGTGTTTTTAACTCAATTGCTTTTTTAATTAAGTTTACAGTTGCTGGTACATCTTGCGGAATTAATAATAAATCGTTTCCTGCCTGAATTGCTGCCAAATCAATTTCTGATGATGTTGCATAATTTGCAGCACCTTTCATATTTAAACCATCTGTAATTACCAAACCTAAAAAGCCTAATTTTTGTTGCAATAAATTAGTCACCACATTTTTAGACAAAGAAGTTGGCAATCTGCTATCAGACTCTAAACTTGGTATACTTAAATGCGCTGTCATTACACTAGCAATACCTGCATCAAAAACTTTTTTATACGGATACAATTCTACAGAATCTAAACGTGCCATATCAAAATTTAAAACTGGCAATGTATGATGAGAATCGGATGCTGTATCTCCATGACCAGGAAAATGTTTAGCATTTGCCAAAACTCCAATACTTTGCATTCCTTCTGTAAATGCAATTGCTTTCTGAGTTACGTTTTCTTTATTTTCACCAAAAGAACGGTTTCCAATAATAGGATTTTCAGGATTTGTATTGATATCAACAACAGGTGCAAAATTTATATGAATTCCTAAACGCTTGCAATGTTTCCCTAAATGGGCACCAAATTCTTTAATTAAAGAATCATTTCTAATAGCTCCTAAAGTCATATTCCAAGGAAAACGATACGTGTTTTTTAAACGCATATCTAAACCCCATTCCCCATCAAAACCAATCATTAAAGGCACTTTTGCAGAATCTTGATATCTATTATTTAATTCTGCCTGTTTTTCTGGAGTTCCTTGCATAAAAATCAAACTACCAACATGATATTCTTTAATCATCTTCGTAATAAAATACGCATGTTTTTCATCTTTATTAGAATAGGCTTGTATCATAAATAACTGACCGATTTTTTCATCTAAGGTCATATTTTTCATAATACTATCTACCCAAATAGTTTGCGCCTCTGCATCTTTCGTTCTTAAAGGATCTACACTTTGAGCAGATAAATTAAAAACAAAACCTATAAAAAGGATAATAAGTAACTCTTTCTTCATATTTTTCTTCAACAATTTTTTTGGGCGTTTTAACAGGCTTTCGCTACTCGCTTTTTTTAGGTTTGTTCTCGATACAATTCTGCAAAATAGCAGAATTACTCGAACTGACACCTAAAAAAGAGCTCAAACAAACCGCTCAATCCTTAACGCAACTTATCTAATAACTTACTACAATAATAAATCAATAGTTATACCAAAAAGCGTTTGTGCCAGCTTTCTTTTGCAGGAATTTCCCAATTATTTTCAAAATCTTCTTTTGTGCTAACCATATTATTAAACACAATTGTTTCTGAAGTTACTTTTTGTTCTTTCGCAAACTTTTGAAAATCAGATAATTTTACTAAATTAATAGTATCGTTATCTTTAAAAGTAATGTTCATTTTATCCATTAAGTCTAATTTCAATTCATTCTCTAAACCTTGAATAAAACGAACTGAACTATCAATAGAACAACCAGAAACATCATTAAAACTTTCATCTACTGCCAATACCAAAAACTGATTGTATTTTATAGTAAAAGAACCTTTTAAATCATCTCCATGACGCGTCCATTGATTGATAAACTCTTTTGCTTTTGCTGAAATTAATTCAACTTCATTTGCTGTAAACTCTCTATCAGATTGGTAAATCCAAACGCGAGAATTGTTGGGTAAATTTTTATATTCTGTAAACATATTTTTATATTATTTGATCACTAGATTTTTAGATTGTTAGAATCTTAGATTTCTCAATCGTCTAAAAAGACTCATTTCGAAATGACAAAAAAAAAACAAAAACCTACCTTAAATTAAACTTCTGTTGTAAAGCTTGTAACTTTTCTTTATCTGACATTTTCTTTTTTGGAGCAGTCATTCTTTGTTTAATCTCGTTTAACACCTTTTTAGTGTATAAAGGAAAATCTGCATTTTGCATCCAATTATTATAACCTGGGTTTTCTTTAAAAACCTCTTCTACTGTTCTTCCTTTGTATTTTCCGAAAGAAAATATTTCTTGTTTTTCATCATTCATTAGAATAAAACCAGCAAAATCTGCTCTTTCTCCGTGTGTAGAAAATTCACTTAAAGCGTCTACAGAGTTTTCTATATCTTCATATTTATCTAATTGCGCTAATAAAATTTCGTAAGTCGCATTTGTATCTGCTGCTGCTCCGTGAGCTCCTTCTAATTCTCTACCACAATAAAACTGATAACCAGCACTTAACGTTCTTTGCTCTTTCTTGTGAAAAATAACTTGTACATCAATTGCTTTTCTATTTTTCATATCAAAGTCAATACCAGCACGCATTAATTCTTCTGCTAATAACGGAATATCAAAACGATTTGAGTTAAAACCAGCTAAATCAGAATCTGCAATCATTTCATTTACTTGTGCTGCTAATTCTTTAAAAGTAGGTTCTGCAGCTACTTTTTCGTTGGTAATTCCATGTACATCTATAGATCCTTGTGGAATTTCCATTTCTGGATTTACCAACCACGTTTTACTTTCTTTATTTCCGTTTGGAAACACTTTTAAAATTGCTATTTCTACAATTTTATCCGTTGCAATATTAATTCCTGTTGTTTCTAAATCGAAAAATACGATTGGTTTTGTTAGGTTTAATTCCATTTTATTTTTTTGTCATTCCTGCGAAGGCAGGAATCTATTTTTAGTTATTTTTAAAGTTGAAGTTCTGTTTTAAAAACTTTCAACTTTACAACTCTTATTTATTCGTTATTTAATTCTGTTTTAAAATGGTCTAATTGTGCTAAATTTTTAGACGACAAACTAGGTTCTTTAAAATTATATTTTTCTAATTCTTCTAATACGATATCTGCTAAAAGTAATCTTGCTGATGGTTTATCATCCGCAGGAATAATATACCAAGGTGCATTTTCTTTTGACGTTCTGTTTAATAAGTCTTCGTAACAAAACTGGTATTTATCCCATAATTTACGTTCTTTTAAATCGCCTGCAGAAAATTTCCAATTCTTAGCAGGTAAATTCAATCTACGTAATAATCTATTTTTTTGTTCGTCTTTAGATAAATTTAAAAAGAATTTTAAAACAATTGTTCCACTATCAACAATATGCTCTTCAAAATTGTTAATTCTCTCCATTCTGTTATGGTAGAATTCGTCATTTATATCTTCTAAACTATTTATTGTTGGTAAATTTTCTCCAAATACATAACCAGGATGCACTCTTGTTACCAACACGTTTTCATAATGCGTTCTATTAAAAACACCAATCTTTCCTTTTGCAGGAAGTGCAATATAATGGCGCCATAAAAAATCGTGTTTTAACTCTAATTCTGTGGGTACTTTAAAACTATGCACCTCAACTCCACGAGCATTTACATCTTTAAAAACCTCTCTAATTAAGCTGTCCTTACCAGAAGTATCCATTCCTTGTAAGCAAATTAACATGCTATATTTGCCTTCTGCATACATAGTATCTTGAATTTTACTTAACTTTTTTCTTATTTTCTTGAGCTTCTTTTCAGCATCATCAAAAACTTCTTTGGTGTTAAAATCAGCAAGCTGAATACTGCTTTTAACTTTATATTTATCTTTATTCATCTTCATTTTAAATATTTTTTAAAGATAGAAAAAATAGTGATTTTCTATTTGATTTTCATCGCATTTTCTAATAATTATATTCACAATATGCTTATCTTCTAAAAATAGCGGAATTATTTTATCTAAATCTTAATTTTAGTATAAACTTATTTATTTTTTAACCTTTTAATTTCATTATTTTTGCCCTATGGTAAAAGAAATTCAACTTCGAGTAAACTTAATTGAAGAACGTAAAGAAAATACGCTTTTGTACAAGGCTTCTAAGCAATTAGGAATTGATAAAAGTGAAATTTCTGCAGTTAAAGTATTGCGTAAATCGATTGATGCTCGTAAAAAAGACATCATCTTTAATTATAAAGTGGCTGTTTATATTAATGAAGAAGTACCCGAGAAATCTGATTATATTTTTGAATATAAAGATGTTTCTAATGCCAAAGAAGTTCATATTATTGGTTTTGGTCCTGCAGGAATGTATGCTGCTTTGCGTTGCATAGAGTTAGGTTACAAGCCTATTGTTTTAGAACGCGGAAAAAACGTACAAGATAGAAGACGTGATTTAAAAGCCATAAATCAAGATCATTTTGTAAACGAAGATTCTAATTATTGTTTTGGTGAAGGTGGTGCAGGTACCTATTCTGACGGAAAACTATATACCAGAAGTTTAAAACGTGGAGATGTGAGACGTATTTTTGAAAACCTTGTTTTTCATGGCGCTACAGAACAAATTTTAGTAGACGCGCATCCACATATAGGAACAAATAAATTACCTAAAATCATCGAAAATATTCGTGAGAATATTTTAAAATATGGTGGTGAAATTCATTTTGAAACTAGAGTTACCGATTTTAAAATAAAGAACAATAAATTACAAGTAATTCAGTTGCAGAACGGAACAGAAATGGCTGTTAATTCAGTGATTTTAGCAACGGGTCATTCTGCAAGAGATATTTATGACTTGTTGCATAAAAAAGAAATTGCTTTAAAAGCAAAATCTTTTGCAATGGGAGTTCGTGTAGAACATCCGCAAGAAATAATAGATCAAATTCAATATCATTGTAAAGGCGAAAGAGACGAACTTTTACCTGCAGCAGCATACAGTTTGGTGCATCAAGTAAATAACAGAGGTGTGTATTCTTTTTGTATGTGCCCTGGAGGTTTTATTGTACCTGCTGCTACTGCAAATGGTGAAGTTGTTGTAAACGGAATGTCGCCAAGTAGAAGAAATAATCGTTTTGCAAATTCAGGAATTGTTGTTGAATTAGACATTGATAAAGATTTTAAAAAATACGAAGAATTCGGACCTTTAAAAGGTTTAGAGTTTCAGAAAGATTTAGAGAAAATTGCCTTTTTTGCTGGTGGAAGAACACAAGCTGCACCTGCACAAAGATTGGTAGATTTTGTTGATGGAAAATTATCTCCAGAATTAAATGATTGTTCTTATCAACCAGGATTAAATTCTGCGCCATTGCATTCTCTCTTACCAAAAATTATTGGTGGAAGATTACGCAAGGGTTTTGCTGCTTTTGGTAAGAAAATGCATGGTTATTATACCAATGAAGCAAATATTATTGGTGTAGAATCTAGAACTTCATCACCTGTAAACATACCAAGAAAAGAAAGTTTAGAACACACAGAAATAGAAGGCTTATTTCCTTGTGGTGAAGGTGGTGGTTATGCAGGAGGAATTGTTTCTGCAGCAATGGATGGAGAGCGTTGTGCTGAAGCTGCAATTGCAAAATTTTAAAACTTTTTTGAAATAATTCAATTAGTATAACTAATTTTACTTGTATAAAACACTATAAATGAAAATAACTATTGGTCGTGTTGATAAAGCTGATTTTCCAGAATTATCTCTTTTAGACATCGATCTTAAAATTGACTCTGGAGCTTACACATCCTCTATTCACTGTGCTAATATTGAAGAAATTAGTGTAAATGGAGAAAAATCAATTAAGTTTACATTGTTAGACCCAGAACATCCTTTATATAATAATAAAGAATTTTTAACAAAAAAATATACATCAAAAGCTGTAAAAAGTTCGAATGGAATTAGCGAAGAACGATTTTTAATAGAAACAGAGATTTTTATATTCAATCAAATTTTTCCAATTCATTTAACTTTAACAGAAAGAAAAGATATGAAGTTCCCTATTTTATTAGGAAGAAAATTTTTGAATAAAAAATTTATTATTGATACTGCTAAGAAAAATATATCCCACAAATTAAAAAATAAAATATAATGAAAATTGTAATTCTATCTAGAAACCCAAAACTTTACTCTACAAGTAGATTAGTAGAAGCTGCTGAAAAAAGAGGGCATGAAGTTATGGTTGTAGACCATTTAAAATGCAACATCGAAATAGAAAAAAGATCTCCAAAAATATTTTATAAAGGAGAATACTTAACAAATATTGATGCTATCATTCCAAGAATTGGTGCTTCTGTAACTTTTTATGGTACAGCTGTAATTCGTCAATTTGAAATGATGAAAGTATTTTCTGCGGTTTCTTCTCAAGCATTGGTAAAATCTAGAGATAAATTAAGCAGTCTACAAATTTTAGCAAGAGCTGGAGTTGGTTTACCTAAAACGGTTTTTACAAACTACACAAAAGACGTAGAACATGTTGTAGAATCTGTTGGTGGCGCACCTTTAATTTTAAAGTTATTAGAAGGAACACAAGGTTTAGGTGTTGTTTTAGCAGAAACTAAAAACGCGGCTACTTCTGTTTTAGAAGCTTTTAATGGTTTAGGAGCAAGAGTAATTGCACAAGAATTTATTAAAGAAGCTGGTGGAGCAGATATTAGAGCTTTTGTTGTTGATGGAAAAGTAATTGGAGCAATGAAACGTCAAGGTAAAGAAGGAGAATTTCGTTCTAATTTACACAGAGGCGGTAATGCAACTATTATAGAATTAACAGACGAAGAAGAAAAAACTGCATTAAAAGCCACTAAAGCTTTAGGTTTAGGAGTTGCTGGTGTAGATATGTTACAATCCTCTAAAGGACCTTTGGTGTTAGAAGTAAATTCTTCTCCAGGTTTAGAAGGAATTGAAACTGCTACAGGAAAAGATATTGCCAAAGAAATCATTCGTTATTTAGAAATTCATGTCGAGTAAACCTTTTATCATTTTAGGAAAAGAAATTCCTGAAGGAAAACGTACCGTTTTAGATTTAGAAGTTGCAAAATTACACACAAGAACAACCGTAAAAGTTCCTGTTATTATAGAGCGTTCTAAAAAACCTGGGCCCGTTGTTTTGTTATTAGCAGGTATTCATGGAGATGAAACAAACGGAGTTGGAATTATAAGAGAAATTATAAGTCAGAAAATAAATATACCAATTACTGGAACAATCATTTGTATTCCTGTTTTTAATATTTTCGGATATTTAATACAAACTAGAGAGTTTCCTGACGGGAGAGATTTAAATAGAATGTTTCCTGGTTCTGCAAATGGGTCGTTAGCGAGTCAGTTTGCAAATCAATTTACAAAAGAAATTGCGCCACATGTAGATTATGTAATTGATTTTCATACTGGTGGAGGAAAACGTGATAATATTGCTCAAATTAGATGTAATAAGGATGATGAAAAAGCGCTAGAATTAGCGAAAGTATTTAACCCACCAATGATTGTTTTCTCAGAAAATATTACAAAATCTTTAAGAGAAACTTTACATAAAATGGGTAAAACTATTTTATTATTCGAAGGTGGAAAATCAATTGAACTAAATCCTACAATTATAAACGAAGGTGTAAACGGAACTAAAAATGTTTTAATACGTTTAGGTTTAATAGAGGGCGAATTAACCGTTAAAGAAACACCCATTTTTGTACACAAAGCAAAATGGTTAAGAGCTTCTCATTCTGGTATGTTTAAAGTGACAACTACAAATGGGTCTTTTGTTAAAAAGAAAGAAGTTTTAGGAATTATTCAAGATCCTTTTGGCGATTTTAAAAAGAAAATTTACGCTCCTTTTGATGGACATATTTTTTGTATTAATAAAACACCTATTGTAAATAAAGGTGAAGCTTTATTTCACATAAGTATAGAAGAGTAATTGAGTAATAAAAAGCTATGAAAAAAATTATTTTACTTGCAATATTCTTCATTTACAATGCTATAAATGCGCAAGACATTAATTGGACAAAAAACGCAGAAGGTCACAACCCAAATCCTAAAAACGAGTTGTCGCTTTACTTTAAAAAACAGGTTTCTAAGAAGCTCTTAAGAAAAGCAGCTTTTGCACCTAGAAAAAACAATATTGCACTTTCCTTTTTAATAAACAGTCAGAATAAACCCTATGCAATACATATAAATGCTTTTGGAAATAAGTTGTTAAAAGAAGAAGTCTTAAAAGCGTTTGAAAGTTATCCTTTAGAAAAATTAAATCTTGAAAATTTAAACAAAAAAAACAGGTATCACCTTCAGGTAATATCTAAAAGCGGTAATAAAAATATTTTTAATTGTAGTTCTAAAATAATTGTAGAACAGCCTCCTATTTGTAATAATTGTGAAGATTTAGAATACTTTGAAGATATAAAAAACTGTTTAGCTAGTGAAGTAAGAAATCACTTATACAAAACAATCGATTTTTCTTTATTAAATTATGTTAATGAAGACTCAATAAATCTTTACATCAAATATGCTGTTACCTCAAATGGATTAATAATTAATAAGAAAACTACAGTACCATTATTTTTTAAAGATGAAGTTTTACGAGCATTAAGTACTTTTCCTAAAATACAAAAAGGAGGAATTCTAAACGATATAATACAACAACCACTTTACAGTTCTTACATCGAATTTAAAAAAGGAGAAACACCCGTTTATAAAAACAGGCATCAAGAAAATGCAAATTTCTCTAAACCTACATTAGACAATGATCTCTCACTTTTTTTTACTGAAAAGTTATCAGAAAATGATTTAAAAAAAATCGATCTAAACAGAATCTATAACCGTTTTGTTATTTCTTTTGAATTAGATAAAAATAAAAAGCTTTTTAATATCAATACAAATGCAAGGTCTGAAGAAATTGACAGAAAAATGATTGCTATTTTTAAAAACTTTCCTTTTGAGAAATTAAATTTTGCAGATACTACTCCTTTTAATCGATATTCTATACAGGTTTTATCTTTTACAAATAATGAAACCATTGTAAATGCAAGCTCTTTAATAAGTTATATAAGAATACCAATATATCCTGGTTGCGAAAGATCTAAAGATATAAAAAACGCAAAAAAATGTTTTAGTAAAGGAGTGCAAAAAACATTTTCTCAAAGTTTTGATACAGAATTACCAAATAGACTTGGTTTAGCTTCTGGAAAAATAAAAGTATTTATCAGTTTTAAAGTAAATTTAGAAGGTAAAGTTAGTAATGTCTACACCAAATTAAGTAGATCAAGTACTGCTCTTTCTAATGAAGTAAAAAGAGTGATGAATTTGATACCAAAAATGACATTTGCGCCTGTTAATAATGGAAAACCTGTTAACATTAAGTATTCCATACCTTTTACTCTTAATGTAAAATAAAAAGTCTTTTTAGATTCAAATTTAATATGAGAAAAACAATTTCAATATTAAGTATTCTGTTAATCTCAATTTTCTCCTGTAAAAAAGAGAATCGATATAAAGACAAATTTGGAAACGAAATAATTGAAAAAGGAGATAAATCATATATAATCCCAGCTAAATATAAAAAAACTGGAGCATCATATAAAATCTTCTTAAGGAATGAAACTGACAAACCGGTGAACATTAAAAACAAATTCACCTTGAAACCGAACGAAAATAAAACATTCAATTTTGTAGATACAGACTCAATTTTATTTGACATTGAACCTAAAATTTATTTCGGAGATACAGGACTTGAAGTGGAAGATAAAAAAGCTAAATTAGCCGGAATTGGAGGTGAATACTGGAAAAAATATAATGTTCCAGATGATATTCAATATGGATTTGTTATTGTAAAAACAGGCGAAGGTGATACTTCGACTGAATAAAAAAAGTCAGTTACAAACAAAAAACTGAGTTTAAAAAACTCTTTTTCTTCCTTAATTTTATTCTAAATCACTTACTTCTTTAGTTAACAAAACAGGTGTTACTACTTGTTGATTTTCTTGGCCCAAAAGCCTAACTTCGCTAACGTCGATTATAAGTCACTTGTGCTGAACTTGATTCAGTATTAAAACGACATCATAATCGTCTTAAGCTGTGGGCAATGCACTAAAAAAAATGAAAATGAAATTTAAAGATTTATACATTACAGCAAGAAATGAGTTGTCTGATTTAGTTCAACTTGAAAATTCTGATTTTAGATTAGAGCAAGCAGAGTATAATAAAAAGGGGAAATATTGGGAAATTGTAGTTTCATACCTTATTGAAAACACAAATGAGCCGATAAATTCGTTAGCATCTTTTGCTGTACAATTTAAACACAAACGAATGTATAAAACTATGAAAATCAAAGACTCTGGAGAAGTTTTAGGTTTTTATATTTACGACAATGAATGATACTTATTGGCGCAAATTCTTTAATTGTATTAATTCTTGGACTTATTAATCCTAATCTGATTTCAAATCATAAGAGGACTTCTATTTACGAAGAAGAAGATTTTTATAATCTTATTGGAGTTATAGAAAACCTTGAGAATCTTGTTATACTTCAGAATGTATGGACTGAGGTGGATAATCTTCTGAATAATTTCACAGGAACTTATAAATCTCAATATGTAAACAAAATAACTGAGGCGATTAAAAGAGTTCCGAGAAATATATAAAATCTTTAAATGCAACTGAAAATCAATGTTTTTATAATTTAGGATTAACAGATACTCTGATTTTAGAACACGCAAAAGAATGTAAATTCTTAATTACATCAGATTCAGCTCTTTCAGATTATGCAACGGCTAATGGAATTAAAGTTTACGATATGGTAAAGACTAAAAATCAAAAATTCAAATAACACTGCACACTACACCTCATATAATTTATGCTTACATCGGAACTAACACAAACGACAAACATTAAACAAACGATTTGCTACGACAGAAAAATCTCCAATTTTTCCAGTCGCACAAATCATATAAAAACCAGTTCTCAAATCTAAAAAAAATCAACCAACTCTTTTGAACCTTTCTTGCTGTAAAAAATGTTTAGCAATCACTTTTGGAGGTGTTAGTGCTTGCCAAGTAGTATAGTCAAACCAAAATAATTCTCTTATTACTTTAGTACTTAATTCTTCTTTTTCGTTATAAAAATAGACTTCAACGCTCATTTTTTGTTGACATAAACCAATTTCTTTGCAAACTAATTCAACAGAAAAAGGTTTTGTAAACATTAAGTTTTTAAGGTGTTTAATTTGATCATTACTTTTTTGCAAACCTACTTTTGATTTGTTCATTTTTAAACTTGTAAATCCATTTACAAACAAAAAAGTTTCTACTATTTTAGAAGCATATTTTAGATACGCTGCATTTTGCATCACCATAAAATCGTTTACATCTTCACCTTTAACAGTATATTTTCTTTTAAACATTGGTTTAGAATTTGAATGATTCATAAATACGATTCCGCTACATTCTTTAATAGAATGACGGTAATAGTTAAAAGTAGATTGTTTTGTCTTTTTTATTAAGAATAAGTGTAGTTCAAAACAATCTACTTTTGGTATTCCATTTTAAGTATCGTGCAATCCTTTTTTATTCGGAATGATAGTACTCTAAAAAGTTCTTGAGATATTAAAACCAAAATGAATATCTCCACCGAAAAAGTTTCCAGTTGTTTCTGTGATAAAACTTTTTTCTATCATCGTAATTGCGTTCGATAAAATAAGTTGAAATACATGTCCCCCAGTTTCTATATCTACACCAAATGCTAATGAGTTTCTTGCATTTATTGATTTAGATTCGTCAAAAGCCAAATAATACTCGCTATTAAAAGAAACTCTTTTACTTAATTTTATTCTTGTTCCTAAACCTACTGCAAAAATATCATGAGGATCTGCTGTTATTTGTACCGTATTTCTATGCACATACGTTGGTGTTACTTGAAATGAAAAAGATGGACTTACTTTTTTAGCTATTAAAACCTGACCAACATAAAACAAGCTTTCTGCAAAAGTTCTTTTATCTGCAGGATCGTAATCTTTTAATGTTTTTACAGCGACACTTCCAAAAAGTGAAATTGCAAATGGAAAAGAATTTGCACCTGTTTTTTGTTTTACGACACTGTACTTTAGAAATCCATCGTAGGTTTTTTCGAAACTACTTCTACCAAGACCAACCGTTAAATCATCATTTAAACCATATTCTAGTGCAAAACGAATATTAGACTGATCTAAGCCAAAAAGTTCATCAAAACCTAAATTTACGCGTCCAAATCTATGAGATATGATAAACTCCAACTCTTTGTCTTTTCTATTTTCTATAGAATGTCCGTTTAAGATTCTTGTTCCTTTAAAAGTTGCTGTAACAATATTATCTGTTTTTGGAGTTTCATTATCTAAAATATCTAATAAATCTTGTGCAGGAAGTTGTACACTTATTAGAAGTACAAAAATGGTGGCTATAATTTTTTTCATCTTTTATTTCTTGTAAGGTTTGTGGTTAAACTCGAAAGTAACTTTAATTTTTTTGGCAATATTTTTAGCAACTACACCAGGTATTTCAATATCATAATCTGCTACTAATAAATTAAATTCGCCATTTACAAGAATACTACCTTCGGTTCTTTTAATATTTGCAGGTATTACAATTTCTTTACTTTTACCATGAATTGTAATTATTCCCTTCACTTCTACTTTTGTTTCTGCATCTTTTATGTTTTCAAAACCGACAATAACTCCTTTAAAAGTTGCTTTCGGAAACTTATCTGATTCTACATAATTCTCATTAAAATGTTCTTGCATTAATGCTTTTTCGAACATAAATGATTTCATTAAAATAGAAATTGCCATTTTACCAGAAGTCGCATCAATAATACTTAATACTTGGTTATTGTCTGCCTTTATATCTTCTACTATTGCAGAAGAGAAAAAAGTTACTGAACCATTTTTTGTTAAATATCTTTCTTGGGCACTGGTTACATTTACCAATAGAAAGCAAATAATAATTGTATAAATAGTTTTCATGTTTTTTTAGTTTTAGTTAATTACTTCACACTTTACAAGAATAACATCTAGTAAATAACCTGTACAAATTCCTTTTACAGAAATGGTTTGTCCTTTTCTTAATGAACTCATTTTTTTTGTGCTTTCTTCAGATAAATGGCATAATACACTTCCAAAATCATCATTTGTTTTTAAGGTAATAATTCCTTTCCCTTTTTCTAGATTCAATTCAGAAACTTCGCCAGATACACTAACAATTTTATCTAAATAAATAGTATTGGCTTTACTTTCATCCGAAGAAAAATCATTTATAATTTTGTCTGCAGTTAGTGTAATATCAGATTTTGAATCGGCTACGTTTATATGAGGTTTGTTGTACATTTTATAGGCAACAAAAACGCCTATAATTCCGATAATTAAAATTGCGATAATAATTTTCTTTTTATCCATCGTTTATATTTTAATTATCTAAAGCGCCACTTTCTACCCAACAAACAATTGCATCAATTTCTGCTTGCGTTAAAGAACCTCCTTGTGGCATTCTTCTGCTTGCAACTTCAGATTTTACACTATTTGCACTTGCACTAATTAAACTGTAAGAAGTTAAATTTGGCGAAGTACCTCCACTTCCATGACATTGAATACAGTTTGCATCAATAACTGGTTTTACGTTTTTAGCAAAAGTGATGTCTTCACAAGGATCTACAACAACAACTTCATCGTCTACTAAATCTTCCTCTTCTACATTAGTTAAACAAGATGCAAAAAAGACAGATAATAGAATAATGAGAAATTCTTTTCTAATTTTAAAGTGGTTTTTCATAATAGTTAGTTTTAGTTTCTATACCGTAAAGTAACTAATAAAAAGGACTTTAACTTCTATTAACTTGCACGAGGAGGAAATAAAAATGGTTAAAAGGGAAAAAAAAGACTTGAATTAAAACATAATTTCTACAAAAATCAATTAAATATTTAACCACTGTTTAAATTCTGCTGCTTTGTTTTTACTGATAATAATTTCTTCGGAAGTTTTAGATTGCAACAAGATTTTAAGTTGACTTTTACCATATTTAATAATTTTATCTATGGCAGCAATGCTAATTATAAATTGTCTGTTTGCTCTAAAAAACAAGGTTGCATCTAAGTTATTATGCATATCATCTAAACTTGTATTTGTGGTAGATCTTTTACCATCAAAACAAACAACATACGTAATGGTGTTTTCTGTATAAACGTAGGCAATATCTTTTATTGGAATTGGTACTAACTCGTTTCTAACATAGGTAAGAATTCTTTTTCTTGCTATTTCTGTTGATGATTCTTCTACTGTAGTTTCTTCTGCAACCTCAACTACTTTTTCCCTATAAGAAACTAAGTCTGTATTCAGTTTTGATAAATTAATAACTTCCGTTGCTAAATTAGAATTCTTTAATTCTAATTGTTTTTCATAAGCACTACCAATAATTCTTACTGCTACAAAAGATAAAATAATAACCAAAACGCCCATTATTAAAAAGATGAGATAGAAATTTCTTTTTAAAGTACCCATTTGGGCATGAATACTATTGATGTTTACATTGGCTGCAACTATTAAATCTGAATTATTTATAGGTGAAATATGAATTATTTCGAAGGCGTTTTTTTCTTTTGAAGTCGATTTTCTTTTTACTAATAAATCGTACAAATCTTCTGAATTGTTCTTCTCTTTTAAAGATTCTAATAACGTTTGATTAGAAGTTACTTTTTGGCCAACCTTGGTAATATCTGGATGACAAACTTCTTTTCCTCCCCAATTAAAAACACTAATAAACCAAGTATCTCTGTTTGAATCTGAAATTATTTTTTGAATATTTTTGACAACATCTTCTTTTTTAATTCCTGATGAAAGTTGAAAATCTATAAAACGAGCAACTTCATTTGCTTCTCTTTTACTAGATTCTACCTGAACTTCTATTAACTGATTTGCACTTACTCTTATAAAATATTGAGATGCAATTGATGCTATCAATAAAAAAATAACTGCAATAGATAAGAAAGTTAAAAAGTATAGTTTGTCTTTTTTCATGCCTGAATTTAAAAGTCGAAATATACTATTAATCTTTTTCTTTTTCCGGTTGATTTTTCCTCTTTAAGTCTTATTTTTCGGCTTTGTACACATTTTAAAGCACTATAATGATTACTTTTAGTTACTTTGAGTACAGTTTTTAACAATCGTTATGAAGAAAAAAAATAACATTCTTTACATTTTTATTGCCCTTTTACTTTTAGTAAATGGCTATTATTATGTAGTTCCTTATTTTACAAATTCTAACAAAAACTTAGAATTAGTAGCACATGAAGCTTCTATTAATTCTAACGATTTAATAGATTCTTTTTTAATAAGTGAAGCAAAAACCAATGAGCTGTATTCTGGAAAAATAATAGAAGTATCTGGTTTTGTAAAGGAAGTTACTTTTTTAAATAACAGAAATACAGTAATATTGTACAGTCAGCATAAAACATCTGGAGTTATTTGTGACATACATCCAAGTCAAATTGAAAAAGTAAAAAATTTAAAAGAGCATCAAAAAATAGTTGTAAAAGGCATTTGCAAAGGTTTTTTAAAAGATGTAATACTGTTAAACTGTTATATAGATTTAAAACTGAATGAATAAAATATTCCCTTTATTTTTATTAATTACCTTATTTTCTGGTTTTAATTCTGATGACAATCAGTTTATAGCAAGACAAGGACACATCTCTTTCTTTTCTTATGCTTCTATGGAAAACATTGAAGCACAAAACAACCAAGTATTAAGTATTTTAGATCTTAAAAACGAAAAAATTGCAGTAAGTATGTTAATGCGTGCTTTTGTCTTTAAAAAGGATTTAATGTACGAACATTTTAATGAGAGTTATATTGAATCAGATATTTATCCGAAAGCAACTTTTGAAGGAGATATCATCAATTTTGAGCCTTCTTTAGATAAGCAAACTAAAATTATAAGAGGTAATTTAACCATTCATGGAATTGCAAAAGAAATAGATATTAAAACAACTATAGAAAAGGTGAATGGCACTTATGCTCTTTCTGGTGAATACAATGTGTTTGTTAAAGATTTTGATATTAAAATTCCACCTATTTTGTCTAGCAATATTGCAAAAATGATTACTATAAAATTCAGCTTTCAATACCAATCTTATGATGAATAAAAAAATATATCAACTATGTACACTGTTGTTTTTTGTTGTAAGTTCTTCATTAAACGCACAAAGTTTATTAGATAAGTTAGACAATGAGTTTCCTGATAAACCTGTTTATGAAATAGCTACTTTTAAAACCACAAGAATTGGTTTAGGTCATTCTATTGAAACGCGTAAAAAAGGCGCTTTACAAATTTCTCTTTACAACAGATATTGGAACATTCCTGATTTTGGAGGAGAACGTTTTTTAGCTGATAAAGTAAGTACACGTTATGGTTTAGAATATGCCTTTTCAGATAATTTTACAGTAGGTTTTGGGTATACAAATTTTGATGAAATTTCTGATGGTTATTTAAAATACAGATTATTAAAACAACAAAGAGGTGCTAAAAAAACACCTATTACAATTACGCTGTTACAAGCAATATCAAATAGAAAAACAACAAGTACAGATCTTTATGGTAAAGAATCTTCTGATAGAAATTATGCTTTTACAAGTCAGGTTTTAATTGCGAGAAAATTTAACCCAGATCTTTCTATTCAAATTACACCAACTTTTATTCATAAAACAGCAACTATTACAAATGATGACCCAAGTAGTCAGTTTGCAATTGGTTTTGGTGGTAGACACAAAATTGGTGGTCATGCATCTATTGTTTCTGAGTATTATTATGTTGCAAACCCTTTAAAATCGATGGACACTTATAATGCTTTTATGTTAGGTGTAAATTGGGAATTAAGTCATTTATTATTACAATTCCATGTTACAAATGCACGTAACTTTGCTGAAGATACTTTTATAACTCAAACTACACATAATTTTAATTTTAAAGACCCTAACTTACATTTTGGTTTTAATGCGACTTTTCTACTACACACAAAAAAGAAAAAATTGAAGTAAAAACAGGTGTTTTCACTCTTGATATTTCTACTCAAAAAGCCTAACTTCGATAACGCCGATTATAAGTCATTAAAACGAATCATAATCGTCTTAAGTTGTAAGCCATTAAAATGAACGAAAATGAGAATTAATTTAACATTGATATTTATTTGTTTTTCTATTTACACATACAGTCAAGGAACTGTACAAAAATTATCTGACAAAAAAATTCAAGAAATTTCTCACGAATTATGCTCAAATGTCATGGCTGCAAGTCGAGAAGCTTATGATATTCCTAAATGGGAAGAGACAATGAGAAATCTAATGGGTTACATAGGAACAAAAAGTGAGTTTCCAGAGTATTTTAACAATTTTCTTAATACATATAAAAATAAAATTATTTGCCCAAAATATCAAGTTACTACAAATATTTTTCCTCCTCAACACCTCTTCAAAAGAATATTGGCAGCAGGTATGAATGAAACTTATGAAGAGTATTTTTTTAATTTCGAAAACGGAGAAGTAGACTTTAATGCATATCAAATTGTCGATGGAGAAAAAGAAACAATACTTGATTGGATAGAAAAATGGGTTGCATTAGGACGAGGAAATAGAGAAGAGTTATTAGATGTTTTAACAGCATTAGAAGATGAATTTGGAGCAAAATATGGAAGAGACCTTTCTGACTAAAATAGAACCTTTTGTTTTTTATTTTAAATTAAATAGAAATAAAATAACGGCATACAACACCGTTCAAAATTAATTGCTTAATAAGTTTTTCCTTCGGAAAAACCTCGTGGACTTCAAAGGCTTGTAATTATTAACTATTTATTAGCTAAATTCACGCAAACAAATCATGTACAAACACGTTAGCGAATCCTCAAAAAAAAATATTTCTTAAAAATTTAGAATTAATGAATCCTTTTATCAAAATATCCTTTTAAGAAAACTACTTGCGCCATAATCATCAATCCGAAAAAAAATATTGAATATAAAACAGTGTTTGAAACCGCAAATGATTCAAACAAATTAGGTATTTGAATTTTATCAAAAAAAGAAAAATTGAGCTCAGGAAGTTTTATCGTAGTTTCTTTCATCTGTTTAAAAGGCACAAATATTGCCACTAATAATAATCCTATAATTAAGATCCACCCTTTTTTAGTAATTAAAGCTTTTGGAGTAAAAAAACTAGATTTATTTTCTGCCAAAATATTTTGCATTATAGATGCTGTAAAATCTATAGATGGTTTTTCTTGCGGAATTTCTTTTACATACTTTTTTGCAAAAGCATCTAATTCTTCGATGTGTTTATTTTCTTCCATAATGACTTATTATTTCTGGTTCTACATTTTCTTCAACAATTGCTAATAATTTCTTTCTAGCTCTGTGTAACTTCACTTTTATATTGGCTTCAGAAAATTGAGTTACTTCTATAATTTCTTTCAAACTTAATTCATCATAATAAAACATCCAAATAATAGAACGTTCATCTTCTGGCAACTTTAACAAACAATCGTTCATAATTTTAGAACGTTCCTTTCTTTCTATTCCCTCCAGAATATTATCAACAGATTTTATCTGATTGAATGTAATTTCGTTAATCTCTAACGTGTTATTATTATTTTTATTCTTTTTGATAGCATCTAAACTTGCATGATACACAATGCGATACATCCAAGTAGAAAATTTTGAATCTCCTTTAAAATTCTTTAAATTTTTATATGCTTTTATAAAACTATCCTGACTAATTTCTTCTGCTTCTTCCCTATTCTTAGTCATTTTAAACGCCAAACTAAAAACCATGTTCTTATACGTATCAACAAGATACGTAAAAGCATTTGCATCTCCATTGATGACTTTAGTAATATATAGTTGGTCGTTGTTGTTGGTCATTTTATCTTTGACGATACATTATATAAATAGGTTACAGATTTTGTTAAAAATATTTTTTTTTGATTTTATTGTAACCTTTATTCTGATGTGATCGTCAAAGCTACAACACAATAAAATTAATCATTTAAATTTTTAAAATAATAAATTATGGAAGTAGCAGTTTTAGCAGTAATATTTGGAAGCATCTTTGGCGTATTCTATTTATATTTTTCTACAAGAAACAAAGAACGTTTAGCTTTAATAGAAAAAGGTGTTGATGCCACTATTTTTATGAAAGGACAACAAAATAAAAAAGCAGCTCCGTTTTGGAAAGTATTAATTTTAAACCTTGGTTTATTAGCAATGGGAGTTGGAGTTGGAATCTTATTAGGAACTTTATTAAGTTACCATTTTGGTTATGAAGGTTCTTGGCAAAACAGACCTCAAAATGCAATAGATTCTGGAGTATTTTATGCTGCTTCAATTTTTCTATGTGCTGGTGGCGCTTTATTGATTGGTTTTAATCAAACAAAAAAATTAGACAAAGAGTAATTAGACAAAGAGTAATTAGACAAAGAATAAATCTTTATTACTTTACTGTTCTAAAAACCATTTCAATTTTATTGAAGTGGTTTCTTGTTTTTAAAAAGTCTGTATATTAGAGCAAAATTTTTAGTAAATGAAGAATGACTATAAAGACACTAAGTTTCAAAAATTATTAAACAAATTACAGCAAGAAAGTTGGCAACTAGAATTACTAATTTCTGGTTTTGCTATTTTTGGATTGATTTCTTCTTTAGCTCCATTAAAAAAAATGGGGCAAGAAGCAGCGGCTGTAGAAAGCTACACAAAAGCATTTTTTTTCATTGCAAGTATTGCTTGTATGGTTTTAATTGTAAACTTAGTAATACATGTTATTTTAAGAGGTTTATGGATTGGAGCAATTGGGTTACGCTACGTTTCTGGTGAAATTGATTATGATGCTCTTAACTATAGAAAACGTTTTACAAATCATCTTAAAAACAAGGTTGGTTCTTTTGATAAATATATTGGTACACTAGAAAACTATTGTAGTATTCTATTTGCAGTTACTTTTCTATATCTCTTTTATATTATTTCTTTCTTTATCATATTCGTGGTCCTTTTTTTAGCAGGTTCTTTTTTTATAGAATCCGGAATCTTTCCAGAATATTTGGGAATGTTTTTACTAGGCATTTTTGCACTCTTTTTTATGTCTTTATCTTTCATTGTTTTTATAGATTTTGTTACACAAGGTTATTTAAAGAAAAAAGAATGGACTTCTTTTTTATACCTTCCGTTGTATAAAATTTTTAGTGTACTTACCTTGTCTTTTTTATACAGGCCTTTGGTTTATAATTTTTTAGACAATAAATTTGGGAGACGATTATTGTTTGTATTATTCCCTGTTTATTTATTTACTTTTTACATTTCTACAGTAAATCATGTAAGATCTAATTTTGTAGAAAAGCAATCTTATTCTTCTGTAAACTACGCAAGCAACAGTAATTATTTAAATGCTATAGAGAATAGTAAAAATATTAGATATGGAGCAATACAATCTAAAATTATTACAAACTCGTTTTTAAAAGTTTTTATTCCTTTTAGAACAAAAACAGAAGATATTCTTATAGATCAAAACCTAAATTTAAAACCAATAAAAGACGAAAGAGGTTATGTTAGCAGCTTTTTTAGGTCGCAAAAAAGAGATAAAACAAAGGATAGCCTTCAAGCAGTGTATCTGAATGCATTTAAAAAAATGTATCTCTTAAAAATTGATAGTTTACAAATTCAGTCTGATTATATCGTTACAGAAATAAATAATCAATTGGGTTTTGAAGCTATTTTTCCCATACATACTATTGTTGAAGGAAAACATACTCTAAAAATTAGCCGATTTGTACTTACTAAAAAATCAAAAGAATTAGAAAACGAAGAAGTTATTGAAATTCCGTTTTGGTATTATAAACAGTAAAAAAATAAATAAATTTGACACATTAGAACTACAACTCACAATGAAAAAAGGAATCCTATCTATTTTTGCATTTTTGTTACTACTTACTTCTTGTAAACAAGAAACACCAAAAGAAACAAAAATAACTTCAGAAAACTCAGCGTTTAATCAGTTGTTAAAAGATTACAATGAAGGTAAGTTTAAGTTAAACCCGGTTAACGCAACGTATGCAGGAGATAATCGATTTAACGATCAATTTCCAAATACACTGTCTGATGAATATCAACTTAAAACAAAAGAATTTTACACAGATTATAAAGCCAAATTAACAAGTTTTAAAGATGATGATTTAACCGAAAGTCAGCAAATGAGTAAAGCTGTTTTAGATTGGGATTGCGAAATGGCATTGGCTCAAAATAGTTTTAAAAATGATGTATTATTACCTATAAATCAAATGTGGACTATCAATTTAACAATAGGACAATTGGCAAGTGGTAGTAGTGCACAACCTTTTAAAACGGTGAAAGATTACGAAAATTGGTTAAGTCGATTAGACAAATACAATGTTTGGTTACAATTTGCAAAAAAACGAATGCAACAAGGTATTAAGGAAGGTTATGTATTACCAAAATCGTTAACTAAAAAAATAATTCCGCAATTTAAAACATTGGCAACAGTTTCTAAATCTACTGAAGGAATCTTAGATTTTTCTACGCATTTATTTTATTCACCAATTAATAATTTTCCAGACAGTTTTTCATCCGAAGAAAAAAATAAATTAACAGCTAATTATACAGCCATTTTAAATGATAAGTTAGTTCCGTCTTTTAAAGCTTTACATTTATTTTTAGCTTCTGATTATTTAAATGCTGGTTTATTAGAAAGCGGAATTTCTGCAATTCCTCAAGGAAGAGCATATTACCAACACGCCATTAAAAACTACACAACTACCAATATGACAGCAGATGAAATTTATACACTTGGCTTAAGCGAAGTTGCAAGAATTTTATCTGAAATGGAAAAAGTAAAAACAACAGTTGGTTTTAAAGGGAGTTTAAAAGATTTCTTCAATTTTGTTAGAGAAAACAAAGCCTTAATGCCTTATAAAACTCCGGAAGAAATTTTAGCTAATTTTAATGCTATTCATGAAAAAATGAAACCGCAATTAGAAAAATTATTTGGTAATAAACCCAAAACAGCTTTTGTAGTTAAACAAACAGAAAAATTTAGAGAAGCTTCTGCAAGTGCAGAATACAACCCTGGTTCTTTAGATGGTACAAGACCTGGAGTTTTTTATACGCCAATTCCTGATGCTACAAAATACAATGTATTTTCTGATGAAGCTTTGTTTTTACATGAAGCGATTCCAGGACACCATTATCAAATTTCATTAACACAAGAAAATAAAGATTTACCAGATTTTAGAAAAACATTATGGTATAGTGCTTATGGTGAAGGTTGGGCTTTATACACAGAAAACTTGGGTAAAGAGTTAGGTTTGTATACAGATCCTTATCAATATTTTGGAATGTTAGGAATGGAAATGCACCGAGCAATTAGATTAGTTGTAGACACAGGTTTACATGCAAAAGGTTGGAGCAGAGAAAAAGCGATTCAGTATTCTTTAGAGAATGAAGCTGAAGGAGAGGCAAGTATTATTTCTGAAATTGAACGTTATATGGCAAATCCAGGACAAGCATTATCTTATAAAATTGGTCAGTTAAAAATTAGAGAACTACGTGCAAAGGCTAAAAAACAACTAGGTAAAAAATTTGATATTAGAGAATTTCATAATCAAGTTTTAGAAACAGGTTGCATTCCTTTAGCCTTATTAGAAAACAAAATTGATAATTGGATTGCTTCAATAAAGTAATTTATTTTATTTACCATTTTTTAAAACCTCTTTATAAATTTATAAAGAGGTTTTTTGTACTTTTAAATTCTAATTTTTACAAATGAAAAAATTCACACTCCTATTCTTATTTATTTCAATATCAATTTCTGCACAAACAGATTCAAAAATATACGACATTATAAATGCTGTTTCTGCGGATAGAATTAAGGCTGATGTAAAAACGTTGACTGAATTTGGCACAAGAAATACATTTTCTGATACCATTTCTAACACTCGCGGAATTGGTGCTGCAAGACGTTGGATAAAATCTGAATTTGATAACATTTCTAAAAATTGCAATAATTGTATAAACACGTTTTATCAAAAGGATTTTGTTTCCAAAAAAGGTAACAGAAGAGTACCTCATGATGCATGGGTTGTAAATGTTGTTGCAGTTCAAAAAGGAACAAAATACCCAAATAAATATGTTATTATGAGCGGAGATATTGATTCTCGTGCAAGTGATACAATGGATTTTACCACAGATGCTCCAGGTGCAAATGATAATGCTTCAGGAATGGCAGGAACTATAGAAGCTGCTAGAGTTTTAAGCAAATATAAATTTGAAAGCAGTATTATTTACGTTGGGCTTTCTGGAGAAGAACAAGGTTTATTTGGTGGCGCAGGTTTGGCTAAATATGCAAAAGAAAAAGGTTGGGAAATTATCGGTGTTTTAAATAATGATATGATAGGTAATATTAAAGGAGTTGATGGTGTTATAGATAACAGAACTTTTAGAATTTTCTCTGAACCGGTTCCTGCAAATGAAACCGAGAAACAAAGAAAAATGCGTCGTTTTTATGGTGGTGAAGTAGATGGAATTTCGCGTCAATTGGCAAGATATATTCACAAAACAACCAAAACGTATATGCCAGAAATGAACCCAATGATGATTTATCGACTAGATAGATTTGGACGTGGAGGACATCACAGACCGTTTAACGATTTAGGTTTTCCTGGAATTAGAATTATGGAAGCGCATGAAAATTACACACAACAGCATCAAGATATTAGAATAGAAAATGGTATAAAATATGGTGATACTTTTGAGAATGTAAATTTTGAATATGCTAAGAAATTAACTGCTGTAAATGCAATATCAATGGCAGGTTTAGCTTTTGCGCCACCAAGTCCTACTGAAGTTTCTATTGGAGGAATTGTGGAAGCTTCTGTAAAATTAAAATGGAATAAAGTTGAAGGTGCAAAAGGGTATAAAATTTATTGGAGAGATACTACTTCCCCAACTTGGGATCATTCTAGATATGTAGAAACTACCGAATTTACTTTAGAAGGAATTGTAATTGATAATTTCTTTTTTGGAGTTGCTGCCGTTGGAAAAAATGGTCATGAAAGTGTTGTTGTTTTTCCAAATAAAATTTGGAGATAATGTCTAAAAAACCAGAATTGTATTTTAAAAATGATGTTGAATGGCGAACTTGGTTGTCTGAAAATCATAATATTTCCATTGGAATTTATCTTATCTTTTATAAGGTAGCAAATGAAGAGGAATCAATGCGTTGGGAAGAAGCTGTAAAGGTTGCCTTATGTTTTGGTTGGATAGATTCTACCGTTAAAAGTTTAGGAAACGGTAAACGAAGGCAATACTTCTGTAAACGAAATACTAAAAGTATTTGGAGTGCTTTAAATAAAAAATATATTCAAGAATTAATTTCTCAAAACTTAATGCATCAAAAAGGTTTAGAAATTATTGAAATTGGAAAGAAAAACGGTTCTTGGTCTGCTCTAGATGCTGTTGAAAAAGGAATAATTCCAGAAGATTTACAAATAGAATTTAATGCTAATACAGCAGCATTTACAAACTTTAAAAACTTTGCTCCTAGTTATAAAAAGAGTTATTTGTATTGGTTACAACAAGCAAAAAGAGAAACTACAAGACAAAACCGAATTATAGAAATAATTCGGCTTTGTAATGAAAATATTAAAACTCGTGGAAACTGGTAATTATAAAATATTACAATCCACTTATAAAGTTACCATAAGGATCTTTAAATTGAGTTCCTTCTGCAAAGCGATATTTGCTTAATTTTTTAAACTCTACAAGTGCCCACAATACAAATTCTTTCATAAAATAAACATCAGATTCATTGATGTTTGGTTGGTATTGTTTTACAAAATCAGTCAAAGGTTTTACCTTATCTAATTCGGCTTTGTATTTTTCTTCTGTATAATCATCTAACAATTCAAAATCTTCATCCGTATTAAAAAACCAAGAAATAATAGCATCATAAGGAGTTTCTGCTTCTTGCCTTTCTAACTTTTTAATTTCAGGAAAATAGGTTGGAAACAATGTTTTAATTGCATTTTTAATTAAGTTTTCTGCAACTACTTGTGCTCCTTCTTGCTCACCTTCATACACCAATTCTACTTTACCTGTAATTGCAGGAATAATTCCGTCGAAATCACTCAAACGAATCATTGTTTTTCCTTCTCCAGAAAGCAAAGCTCTTCTTTCTGCTGTACTTAATAAGTTTTCGAAAGCTGTGATACTTAAACGTGCACTAACTCCACTTTTAGCATCAATATATTCGCTTTCTCTCGCTTCAAAAACAATTTGTTCTAACAAGTCTTTTGCCAATTCTGGAATTTGGATAAAGTCTTTTTGAGAGCTTGCTTTATTTGCTTCTTGTTGCGTTATGGTTTTTGCCGTTTCTATATCTTCTGGATAATGTGTTAAAATCTGAGAACCAATTCTGTCTTTTAAAGGCGTAACAATACTTCCTCTATTTGTATAATCTTCAGGGTTTGCCGTAAATACAAATTGCATATCTAAAGGAAGTCTTAATTTAAAACCTCTAATTTGAATATCACCTTCTTGTAGAATATTAAATAAAGCCACCTGAATTCTTGCTTGTAAATCTGGCAATTCATTGATTACAAAAATACATCTGTTTGCTCTTGGAATCATTCCATAATGAATTACTCTATCATCAGCATAAGATAATTTTAAGTTTGCCGCTTTTATGGGATCTACATCTCCTATAATATCTGCAACAGTAACATCTGGTGTTGCTAATTTCTCTGCAAAACGTTCACTTCTATGCAACCAGAAAATCGGAGTCTCATCACCTTTTTCTTTAATCATTTCAATTGCAAATCTTGAAATCGGATTTAATGGATCATCATTAATTTCAGAACCTTCTACAACTGGTATATATTCGTCTAACAAATTCACCATTAATCTTGCTAAACGTGTTTTTGCTTGCCCTCTTAATCCTAATAAATTGATATTATGTTTACTTAAAATGGCTCTTTCTAACTCAGGTATTACTGTGTTTTCATAACCATGAATTCCTTTAAAAACAGTTTCTTTACTCATCATTTTACTGATTAAATTTTCTCGTAACTCGTCTTTAATAGATTTCGATTGATATCCTGATTTTTTTAATTCTCCTATTGTTTTTATATTCATAAGCCTATCCTTAATCCTTTCCAAAGGAAAGGAAACACTGTTGTGTTTATCTGTGTGTTACTAATATTTTCTTTTTTCTATTTCCCTCAAACTTGCTAAAAGTCTTCCCTTTGGGAAGATTTAGATGGGCTTTACCCCTTAATTCGTTTTTTTCTATTGGTTTCGTAATCTTCAAAAATCATCTCACCCAAACCTTTTAATCCTGTATAAAATGCTTTTCCTTGGTTTGCTTTTGTAAATGCTCTTACAAATTGCATTAAATAAGGATCTTGAGCAATCATAAAGGTTGTGATAGGAATGTGCAATTTTCTTGCTTGCTGAGCCATTCCGTAACATTTATCTACAATGTACTTATCTAATCCATTACTATTTTTATAATATTGACCATCTGGCAAACGCAAACAACTTGGTTTTCCATCAGTAATCATAAAAATCTGTTTATTAGTATTTCTTTTTCTTCTCAATAAATCCATTGCTAACTGTAAACCAGCAACCGTATTTGTATGATAAGGTCCTACTTGTAAATAAGGTAAATCTTTAATTTTGATAGACCAAGCATCGTTTCCAAAAACAATAATATCTAAAGTATCTTTTGGATAACGAGTCGTAATTAATTCCACCAAAGCCATCGCCACTTTTTTGGCAGGAGTAATTCTATCCTCTCCATATAAAATCATAGAATGACTAATATCAATCATTAACACAGTACTCATTTGGCTTTTATGCAGCGTTTCTTCAACAACCAAATCATTTTCTGTAAGATGAAAGTTATCAATTCCGTTATTAACTTGAGCATTTCTTATGCTTTCTGTCATAGAAACTTTGTCTAATGCATCTCCAAATTGATAAGCTCTAAAATCCCCAGTATGTTCATCTCCAATTCCTGGAGATTTACTTTTATGATTACCAGCACCACTTCTTTTTATTTTTCCGAAGATATTATTTAAAGCTTGCTGACGAATAGCACGTTCTGTTTTGGGAGTAATTTTTGTACCTCCAGTTCCATCACCTTTTATTTCTTCTTTTATGTAGCCTTTCTTCTTTAGATCTTCTATAAAATCATCAATGGTATAATCCTCTTTTGTTAACTTATATTCTTTATCTAAAGAGCGTAACCAATCTATGGCTTCATCAAAATCGCCAGAAGTATGTGTAATCAGTTCTTTAAAAATATCGAAAAGCATCTCAAAAGGAGATTGATTTTCTGCTTCGTAGGTTTTAAAAACAAAACCTTTTCTTTTAGTGTCATTTTTCATTTCTATAAAAATACATCTTTAAAAGATGCTTTATTAAAGTTTAACATTGCTTTAATAGATGTGACTATTATTTCTATTTATTGTTACGATAAACTCAATAAAATAAACAGATTAAGAAAGTATTTATATAAAAACATCTATTTTTAGACTGCATACAACTTTTATCATAAAATTAACATTTTAATTACTAGGCAAAAACTAACTTGTAAAATTATTTTTAACCAACTTACTAATTCATATGAAAACAATCTATTCAAGTAAATTTAAGGTTCTTTGCTCTCTGTTTCTAACGCTAGCAGTTTTAGGAATACAGGATGCAAACGCACAATTTTGGAAAAAGAAAAAAACGGAAACAAGTAAAACTTCTGATAAAAAAACGCCTCCAACAAAGAAAGAAAAATCAATTAAAGATTTAACGAAAAGCAGTAAAAAAATTGAAGGTTTATTTACTATTTATCAAGATACTGTAACTGGTTCTGTTAAACTTTTAATAAAAGAAGACCAGCTTAACAAAGATTTTATTTATTTCTCACAAATTGCAGATGGTGTTTTAGATGCTGGTCAATTTAGAGGAGCATACCAAGGTTCAAGTGTTTTTCATTTGAAAAAATATTTTAATAAATTAGATTTTTTTGTTCCTAATACTTCTTTCTATTTTGATAAAAAAAGCGCACTTTCAAAATCTGCAAATGCGAATATAAGTGATGCAGTTATTGCTAGTGGAAAAATATTAGCAACAGATACTAAAAAAGGTGAATATTTAATTGATGCTGATGCGTTATTTCTATCAGAATCTTTTACAAGAGTTAAAGGACCTAAAAGACCAGGTAGTTCTCCTTTAGCTTTTAGTTTAGGGAGATTTGACAAGAATAAATCGAAAATAAATGAGATTAAAAATTATCCAGAAAATACAAATGTAAAAACAGAATATGTTTACAGTAATCCTACTGTATTAAATGGTGGTTCTGCTGCAGTTACTGATGGAAGAAATGTTTCTATCAAAGTTTTTCATACGTTTATGAATATGCCAGAAGAAGATTATTCACCAAGAATGGATGATGCTAGAGTTGGATATTTCTTAACTGAAACAAACGATATGACAACAACTAAAACTATTAATTATAGAGATATGATTCATAGATGGAAGTTGGTTAAAAAAGATTCTAATGCTGCTATTTCAGAACCTGTAACACCAATTACTTGGTGGATAGAAAATACAACTCCAATAGAATGGAGAGAAACAATTAAAGAAGGAGTTTTAGCATGGAATGTTGCTTTTGAAAAAGCAGGATTTAAAAACGCAATGGTTGTAAAAGTACAACCAGATGATGCAGATTGGGATGCTGGTGATGTACGTTACAATGTTTTACGTTGGACTTCTTCTCCTAATCCTCCATTTGGTGGTTATGGACCTAGTTTTGTAAACCCTAGAACAGGAGAAATTTTAGGTGCAGACATTATGTTAGAATTTGTACATTTTACAAATAGAGTTTTCGCGGATAAATTATATAATGATGCTGCAGCTAATATGAAATTAGAAACTTTAGAAGAATTAAAAACAAAACAATTCTTCGAAAACAAGAAACATACATTTTGTTCTATGGGACATGTAATGCATAATAACATGCAATTAGGGTCTGCAGTTTTACAAGCAACTGGTGCTTCTGATTTAGACATGGAAGCTCTTAAAAAAGAAGGAATGAAATCTTTAATTATGCACGAAGTTGGACATACTTTAGGTTTGAATCATAATATGAAAGCAAGTCAATTATTTTCTCCTGCACAATTAGCAGATGCTGCTTTTATTAAAGGAAAAGCTTTAACAGGTTCTGTTATGGATTATGCAGGTATTAATATTACAAATGACAGAAGTAAACAAGGACAATATGCTGATATGGCTGTTGGACCTTATGATGTTTGGGCAATTCAATTCGGGTATCAAGATTTTAAAAATAATTCAGAAATGAGTTCATTATTAAATCAGTCAACAAAACCAGAATTAATTTTTGGTAATGATGCAGATGACATGCGTTCATCAAGTAATGGTATAGATCCAAGAGTTATGATTGGAGATTTATCTAATGATCAAATTACATATTCTGTAAATAGATTTGAATTGGTTAATTCTATGATGAAAAACTTAAAAACTCAATTCACAAAAAAAGGTGAAACTTATGAAGATTTAAGAAGAGCATTCTACACTTTACAAAATCAAAGCAGAGTTGCTGGTGGTGTTGTTTCTAGGTTTATTGGAGGTGTTTATGTAGACAGATCAACATTTGGTCAAGAAGGCGGAACACAACCTTATACACCTGTTAGTTTAGCAGATCAAAAAAGAGCAATGGCTGCTATGAAAAAATATGTTTTTGCTTCAGATGCATTTGATGCTCCTAAAGAAGTTTATAACTATTTAGCGAGACAAAGAAGAGGATATAATTTCTTTGGAAGAACAGAAGATCCAAAAATTAACGAACAAGTTTTAGCATATCAAACATCTGTATTATCTCATTTAATGCATCCAAATACTTTACAAAGAATTTCTAACTCAGAATTATATGGTAACGAATACAAGTTATCTTCATTTATGACTGATTTAAATAGCATGATATTTAAACAAGATGTTTATGGAAGTATCAATTCTTTTCGTCAGAATTTGCAAGCTGTGTACACAAAAAGATTAATTGATATGATTTCTGGTAAAGCTAGCAGTAGATTTACAGTTGCTGCAAAATCTATGGCTATTTATAATCTAAAGAATATTAAAACTTGGGTTAGTAATGGTAAAGGTGATTTAGCTACAAAAGCACATAAAAATCATTTAAAAACATTAATTACAAATGCAATGAAGGAGATTAAATAATCTTATAAAATATTTCTATTAAAAACCGCAATCAAATTGATTGCGGTTTTTTATTTTTACAGTATGGCAAGAATTTTAATTACAGGTGGTACAGGTTTAGTTGGAAAAAGATTAACAGATATGTTAATTGATAAAAATCATGAAGTTGTAATTTTAAGCAGAAACCCAAAAAATGATAATGAATTTAAATGGGATATTTCATCTAATTATATTGATGAAAAAGCGCTTATAAATACAGATTACATTATTCATTTAGCAGGAGCTGGAATTGCAGATAAACGTTGGACTGAGAAAAGAAAACAAGTAATTATTGATAGTAGAGTTAAAACTGCAAACTTACTTTTTGATAAGATAACTGCTTTAAAAATCAACTTAAAGGGGTTTATTTCTGCTTCAGGAATTGGTTACTATGGAGCAGTAACTTCTGAAACAATTTTTGAAGAAACAGCTAAAGTTGGTACTGATTTCTTAGGTGATGTTTGCTATAAATGGGAACAAGCTGCACATCAATTTTCAACAAAAAATATACCAGTAACTATATTAAGGACTGGAATTGTTTTAGCTAAAAAAGGCGGAGCATTAGATAAAATGAAAACTCCTGTAATAACTCCATTAGGTTCTGGAAAACAATATATTCCTTGGATTCATATTGATGATCTTTGCAATCTATATATTGCAGCAATAGAAGATAATTTAATTGGGGTTTTTAACGCAGTTGCTCCAGAACATCATACAAGTACTTCTTTTTCTAAAGCATTAGCTAAAAGTATAAAAAGACCCTATTTTGGGATTGGAGTTCCGAGTTTTATATTGCAAATTTTATTTGGAGAAATGGCTGTTATCCTTTTAAAAGGAAGTAGAATTTCAACAAAAAAAACCGAAAAGAATATAAATTCTTTCCGATTTTCAAAGCTCCAGAAGGCTTTAAGTAACTTACAATAAAATTTATTCTAAGTTACTCTCCTTCATTTTCCCCAGCCAAGTTCTTCCACCTAGAGTCGATTTATAATAAACAAACCCTTTTTCTATTTTTGTAATTTCTATTTTCATTTTTGTTCCTCTTTTAAAAGGAAAGTTAGGTATTGTAAAATCTTCTATTGTTACATACACTAAATCTTCAGATACCCAAAAAAGTTTAGATTTAATAAAGTATTTTTTATTATCATGAAACTCATAATGCTCGTCACCTTTATAAACAACTTCTACTTCTCCTCCATCATATACGTAAGTATAAGTACCATCATTGACTAAAGTTTCTCCTTCGAATTCTTTAGCATCTTTGTCTATAAAGTTTAATGCTGTTGGGTTTAATGTCATTAAATAATCTTGTGCATTTACATAAAAAGCACATAATAAAATAATTGCTAAAAATAATTTGTTTTTAAAATTTTTCATTTTGTTAAAGTTTAGGGGTGTAAAATTTAATTTTTAGGGGTGTTTATTTAATTTTTTACTATAACTGTTTATTTAGAAAAAACCTGTTCCTGGTTCAGCCAATGATGATGCTTGTGCTTTCTGAGGGTTTAAAATCATATAGGTTCCTAATGCTGTTAAAGCGGCATATTTACCATAATTTCCAATTTTTTTTATAGCTTCTTTTCTAGAAATTTCTTCTATGCTATTTTTACCGTTTATTTGTTTCATTGTATTAAAGTTAGGGTTACTCTAAAATAATTTTTTTACTAATTTCTTCTGATTGAGATTTTATTTGAACAAAATAGATTCCTGTATTTAATTTAGGCAATGCTACTTCTTGAATTGCTTTATTACTAAGTTTTGTACTTAAAACTTCTTTACCTAAAACTGAAATTAACTTAAAAGAAGCTTCATCAATATTAAGACCTATTACTTTTATTGAATTAGAGTCTGTATTATAAATTTTAACTTTAGAACCAGAAACTAAATTATCTACCGAAAGAGTCTCTGATGTTGTATGAAGATAAAAACGACCAATACCATTTTCATCTTCCTCTAAAATTGTTTTATAAGAGCCTTCATCAATTCTTGTAAAAACATTTTCTACTTTATCCTCTAAGTAGACTTTTACACCAGTAGGAATGTTATTCATATCCGCTGAAAAAATAATTTCAGAATCTTTATTAGCATTCAAACCTACAGGAACAACCATTGTATCAAAATTACTATTTGGCAATGCTTGTAGCGCATATTTTGTTCCGTCTTTATCAGACACTAAATGAGTGTATATAGAGTATGAAGCTGTAGTATTAAATAAACCAGCATCATAGCCTTCATCTAAACCAGTTGTAGTTCCTGCTATATATTTTATATCAGTATTTTTTTCCGTTGATAAACCATTATTGATTTTTAACTTGATTTCAAATCTATCAGAACTACTTTTTGAGAAATAATCTCCAGTTCTATGACTTTGCATCTTTTCATTCAAAGTAATAGAACCATCAGCATTAACTCTTACAAAATAACCTTGACCTGGCGCTAAATATTTTGCATCTGAAGTATTATTAATTGGTTTATAAGTATCCGAAACAGTATCCCAGAAGTAAATTGCTTTAAAACCAGATTGTAAAATAGAAAAGTTTATACCTAAATCTAAAATATTATTGGCAGCATCTGCAGGTTTATTTACGTTAACAAATGAAGGATAAGGATTTCCTATTAAATTCCATCCATTAGAACCAACTGTTACATTTTTAACAACATCGTCCGTTTTTAAATTTCCTGCAAAAGTTACATTTCCTGCTGAAGATAACCTTATTGAATATCCTTTTCCTAATTCAAAATCTCCAGAAGTCGTTGTTCCGTTTTGATAATATACCCAAGCTGGAGTTGCATTATTATAAGAACCCAAACCTCTATTATCATTACCAGCACCAGCAACTAATGAACTAGCATTAGCAAAAACATCAATATCTTGGTTTTCTACTGGACTCGAAATTATATACCAGTTAGCATTATCTTTTATATATCTATTATAAACAATGTTACCTATAGAGCTTCCATCAACTATTATAGAACCACTGCTTGTAGCATCAGATTTAATATTTGTAGTACCTGTTGTTGTTAAATTTCCAGTAATAGTAATTGATTTACCCGAATTTATGTTTAATGTTCCTACAACAGAAACGTCAGTAACCGTAATATATGACACATCTAAATTTGCTGTTTTCCCTGATGGAATTGAAACTAAATCATTTGCAATTGGTAATCTTCCTAAATCCCAATTAGAAATTGATGACCAATCACCATTTGAAGCAGTAAATGTATTTGTAACTGCATTATTATTTATAGTTATTGATTTTTCTTGTTTATAATAATTAGCAATATTCTGAGCTATATAAGTTACCGTATAGGTTCCTGTAGAAGATGCAGATACATCTATAACACCTGTTGATGCGTTAATTGACAAACCTGAAGTACTTGAAAAAGTTCCTCCTGAAATTCCAGCAATAGTTGGAGTAGCATCTAAACCATAAATAGAGTAATTACTTGTAGCATATGAAAACTTAGAAAAATCATTGTAATGTAGATCTATATATGTTTTTATAACAGTAGCATAATCTCTAGAAAAATAAGGAATTGTTGCACTTCTTGAATCTGTTCTATTGTAAGGATATGCATAACCAGAATAAGTAGACCCCATGTCTCTTACACGTCTGTTTACTTCAGTCATTATACCATCAATAGTTCCACCACCTCCATTTAAACTACCTCCTGCTCCTACTATAGAGTTTGCATGCGAAGTACTACCAGATCCATGTCTAATATTATTATAGTAATCACCAGAAAAATAAGAGTAACCTCCTGGGTTTGTATCATCACAACTTCCTTGATTACCGTCTCCAATATGACTTGGCACAGTTCTATAACCAGCAGTTTTACCACATGTTGTATTATCTGAAATTGCTAAATATTCACTTCCACCAGTAGTTTGTAATAAACCTCCTAAACTTTCGGAACCTCTAACTAAATCTTCAAAAGTTAAATTTTGAAGGTTATCACTAATTAGGTTTTTAATTGTTACTCTTGACAATTCTGTAGCATTTGTCGCTGAATTATTTAAGTCTTCATCATAAGAACTACTAGGTAAATTATAACCAGCTTCAATTCTAGGCACTGAATGACTTTGTCCGTGTAAATCTATATACAATCCTTTACCAAAATTTGCTGTAATATCTGCACTTGCAGCATCTATAAAATTATGAAAAGCATTATAATACTTATCTGAACCTGAACTTCCACAAGTTGCTTCAACTATATCTCTATTTGGGTCTAATTTAGACCTGTGTAAATTATTAATAATAATATAAGGATACAAACCATATTGTTCGTAACACTTTTTTTGAATTTCACGAATTAAGATATCTGTATTATCATCTCGCTCATCAGAACCACAATTTCTGTTCGATAAATCACTATCATTATGAGGATATGTAGTACTGCTTAAACAACAATCTTGAGAACCAGCTTGTAAAACTCCTCCATGAGGAGCAGAAATAATTACAGGCATATTTCCCGGAATGTATTCTATATATTTTTTACTAGAATCAAAGTATTGTGAAACTGCAAAAGCAATTGTTACATTAAAAGTTGCACTATTTTGATCTGGTGCAGTTGTAGTATAAGTTACAACATAACTACCTACAATAGAATTAGAAACATCTATTACTCCTGTAGAATTATTAATACTTAAACCAGAGGTTGATGTAAAAGTCCCACCTGTTTCTCCGGTAATTGTAGGTGATGGGTCTGAGTCTGTTATAGCTACTGAAGCACTTGGATAACTAAAAGAAGCATCATCTAAAACAGGAGCTTCATTTACAGCAAAATGAATTTCTTTAAAAATTTCTACATTAGAAAGGGAAGTATTATCGAAAAAAGCATCATTAAGAGTTAAAACATCTACTCCATCTACATTAACTGTAGCATAACCGCTTCCATTCCAACCATCACCAAACTTATCATATATCTTTACTGAATAACCAGAACCTTCTGGAACATTATCATTAACAACCACAGGAGTAGTACTAAGTGATGAATTATTATCAAACGCTGCATTACCAGAACCAGTATAACCATTATCAACAGTCGCCAAAATGTCTCCATTTGTAGCCAAAAGTTCTATTTTATTTTCAGATGACCATTCAGGCCAATCAACAGCTATAGTTACATCAACGCTTTGTGAAAAAATTAGAAATGATTGTAAAAATATTATTAAGACAGTAGAATGTCTTAAAAAATTAGGGGAAATTTTTTTAGTCATTAGGTAGGGGACAGAAAAGTATTTTGTTAATACTTAATCATTAATTTTTAGGGGTTAATTAATTTTAAATATGTTCAAATATATATAATTTTTTTAATAAAACTATAAAAAAAATAAAAATTTAAAATGTAGATTTAATATTTAGTGCAACTTCACTCCAAGTTTTTGAAACTCCATCTGCTCCTTTATGCAAGTCTTTACAAACTGTATTTAAAGAATTCAATGCTTCAGAAGCGTTCCATTTGGTAATATCCATAGTTGCATTCATAGAAAAAGTATTTGCTTCAATAGTATAAAAGAAGGCTACTTTTTCTGTAATTCCATTCATTTTAATATTAGCATAACCAATTGAGTCATTTTCTAAAACTAGCTTACCAGATAATAATTTTGTTTTATCCATAACACCAAAAAAGAATTTTTTAATTTTAAAATCTCTACTCGTATCCTTTGTAAAAATACTACTTACAGGTATAGAGAATTCAGCATTATTAATAGCTTCTTTAATTGAGTTTCCTTCACCTCCAGAGGTAATGTCAACTTTTTTAAATTGACCTCCTACAGCAACTTTATCAGTAGTTTTATAAGCTGTAAAGTTTATTTCATTTGAAGCTTTCTCTAATGAAAAAGCTGCAATACTTTTTTTAGCTTCAATTTTGTTTACTTTATCAGCATCTGCTTTTTTTTCTGATTTACAAGATGAAAAACTAAACGCTACAAACATTAATAATGATAATACTATACCTCTTTTCATGATGTTATTTTTTATGATTTAAAACTGTTTTCGCTAAATTTATGTATTCTTTTTTTGCAACTTCAGATTTCATTCCGTTTAATTGCATCCATGCATTTAACTTAAATGCACTTCTTACATTAAGTTCGCTATTAAAAGAAAATTTATTACCAAAATTTGCCTGCTTGTTATAAGCATAAAATTTTAGCATTATATCCGGAGCAATCGCTTTCCTTAATTTAGAAATTCTATCGAAAGCTTCATTAAACTCTTTGTCTAAATCAGATTCCATAAATACTATTTTTCTGCAATTACTTGAACACCACCTTTAACTTTGTCTCCTAAAGATACGTTTAACTTTGTACCTAATGGAAGAAAAAGGTCTACTCTAGATCCAAATTTAATAAATCCTGCATCAGCACCCTGTATTGTTTTATCTCCTACTTTGGCGTAGTTTACGATTCTTTTTGCTAAAGCTCCTGCAATTTGTCTGTATAATACATCTCCAAAAGATTTATTATTTACTACAATTGAAGTTCTTTCGTTTTCTGTAGATGCTTTTGGATGCCATGCAACCAAATATTTACCAGGGTGATATTTACTATATTTTACAACTCCACTCATTGCATATCTAGTAACATGCACATTAATCGGAGACATAAAAATAGATACTTGTAGCCTTTTACCTTTAAAATATTCTGGCTCTTCTACTTCTTCTATAACAACAACTTTACCATCAACGGGTGCAACTAACACATTGTCATTTAAAGGAGCGACTCTTTTAGGATTTCTAAAAAATTGTAAAATAATTATTAAAAACCCAATAATTAGAATCTGAATAGCTTTTACCAACCAAGGTATTTCAATGAAATTTTCTGCTAATAAAATACCTGCAACAGATAAAATTAAAGCAATAGTAATTATTTTATATCCTTCTTTGTGAAAACGAATCATACTTAAATTATAAAATTAATATACAAATATACAAACGGAGCTGCAAACAGCAAACTATCTAATCGATCTAACATACCTCCATGACCTGGCATAATAGTACCACTGTCTTTAATGTTAGCTTGTCTTTTAAATTTAGACTCTACTAAATCTCCTATAGTACCAATTACACTTACAATAAGCGCTATAATTAACCAGTTAATAGTTGAAAAGTCGTTATTAAATTGACTAATAATATAGGCAGAAATAAGAGCAAACACTAAACCTCCTAAAAATCCTTCTTGTGTTTTTTTTGGAGAAACTGAAACAAATAGCTTTCTTTTTCCAAAATTCTTACCAACTAAAAAAGCAAAACTATCATTAACCCAAATCATTACTAATATAGAAATCATTAAATATGGATTGTACGCCCCTTTATAGATAGGTAAAAGGACTAAAAATATCATTGAAAATATAACATACCTTATTAATAAACCTGACTTAGATCTATCATTAGAAAATGTAATTTCTTTTTTTGCAAACAAATAGTAAATTAAGAATAACGAAGAAATTATAGTGATTCCTAAAACACCAATAACGGCATAACTTTCAGGTCTTTTTAATATTAAAAATAATGTTAGACAGAAAAAAACGTACCCAACTAAACCTTTAAATTGTATTAATTTAGAAAACTCCCAAACACATATTAATGCGAATAAAGAGGTTAAAATTATATACGATTCTTTTGAAAAAAGAATTGCAGATAAAAAAATTAAAACGTAAATAATGCCTGATAGACTCCTTTTTAAAAGGTTACTCATATTATAAATCTTCTAATAGCAGCAAATATAAGTTTTTTGAGTTACTGTTTCCATAGTTTAAGAAATTATCATCATTTTTATTAATGCTGTAATTTTTTATGGCAGAAATGTTTGTAGGTAGATTTCCTTTATGATGTATTTTAATACCAGTTAAACCTTGCCCCATATCATTAACCAACTGACTTGTAGTTGCATAAACAATAAAATTTTGCGGCATCTCAGATAACTTCGAACTTTTTAACTGATTTGAAGAAAATAAAATATCTCCATTATCAGCAATTAAATGCTCGCAATTCAAGAAAACAGGAACATCAGCATTAAAATTATTACTTATTTTTACATCTTTTTCACTAAAAAAAGCAGATAACTTACTATCTAAAAGAGTTAACTGTTTCCAATTATTTTCTTTTAAAATATTCTTTAAGTTATCTGTAACTTCTAATTTATCTGAAGAATACAGGAACTTCCCTCCTTTTTCAACAAAATTATGTACAAATAAGTCATCTAAAGAAAGAGCTACTTCTTGCTTCTGAATCTCTTTATCTTCCTTTATAGGGATATTGAATAACTTTTTAAAAAAACTCATATAATTAAAGATGTTTAATTATTCTTCAGTGCTTTCTGCTACTGGTTGAATATCTTCCTTTTCTTCAATTACTTTTTCTTTTTTTGCTTCAACCTGGGGTAAAATATCCTCAAAAGGCCTTTTTCCAAATATTTTTTCTAAATCATCTTTAAAGATAACTTCTTTTTCTAATAACAATTCAGCAAGAACAGTCAATTTATCTTTATTCTCATCTAAAATCTCTATAGCTCTTTCATATTGAGCTTCAATCATTTTAGAAATTTCTTTATCGATTTTCTTTCCAGTTTCTTCACTATAAGGCTTTACAAAACCATCATTACCTGAAGAATCATAATACGTAATATTACCTATTTCTTCATTTAAACCATACACAGTAACCATTGCTCTAGCTTGCTTAGTAACTTTTTCTAAATCACTTAAAGCTCCTGTAGAAATTTTATCAAACATTACTTTTTCTGCTGCTCTACCACCCATTGTAGCACACATTTCATCTAACATTTGTTCAGTTTGAACAATCATTCTTTCTGCTGGTAAATACCAAGCAGCACCTAAAGATTGACCCCTAGGAACAATTGTAACCTTTACCAATGGAGCAGCATGTTCTAACATCCAACTTATAGTTGCATGACCCGCTTCATGAAAAGCAATCACTTTTTTCTCCTTTGGAGTAATCACTTTATTTTTCTTTTCTAAACCACCAACAATTCTATCTACAGCATCTAAAAAGTCTTGATGATGAATTGCTTTTTTACCATTTCTAGCAGCAATTAAAGCAGATTCATTACACATATTAGCAATATCAGCTCCAGAAAAACCAGGAGTTTGCTGTGCTAAGAAATCAATCTTAACATCTTCTGCTAATTTTAAAGGTTTAATATGTACTTCAAAAATTTCTTTTCTTTCATTAATATTAGGTAGATCTACATAAATCTGTCTATCAAAACGACCTGCACGCATTAACGCACTATCTAAAACATCTGCTCTGTTTGTTGCAGCTAATACAATAACATTAACATCTGTACCAAAACCATCCATTTCAGTTAATAATTGATTCAACGTGTTTTCACGTTCATCATTACCACCAGTCATACTATTTTTTCCACGAGCTCTACCAATAGCATCAATCTCATCAATAAAAATAATAGAAGGTGATTTTTCTGCAGCTTTCTTAAATAAATCTCTTACACGAGAAGCACCTACACCTACAAACATTTCAACAAAATCTGAACCAGATAAAGAGAAGAAAGGAACATCAGCTTCACCTGCAACAGCTTTAGCTAATAATGTTTTCCCTGTTCCTGGAGGCCCTACTAATAATGCTCCTTTTGGAATTTTACCTCCTAAAGATGTATATTTTTCTGGGTTTTTTAAGAAATCTACAATTTCCTGAACCTCTTCTTTTGCACCTTCTAAACCTGCTACATTTTCAAATGTAGTTTTCACCTTTGTGTCTTTATCAAAAAGTTTCGCTTTAGATTTACCAATGCTAAAAATTTGACCTCCACCACCAGATCCTGCTCCACCACCAGACATTCTTTTCATAAAGAATAACCAAACTGCAATTAAAACAATAAATGGTAAGAAACCAATAATCATATCTACAAAACTGGTCTTGTCTTCGTTTTTTACATCGAAGGTTAACCCATTTTCTAATTTAGCTTTTTCTAAGTTGTTCTCAAAATTCTCTAGATTCCCAATATTGTACTCATATAAAGAAGCGCCTTTTGTATAAAAAGCAGAATTTAAAAGTTTACTGTATTTTTCTTTACTTAATGCTTCTTCCTTAATAAAAATCTGAGCGACACTATTATTTAAAATAACAATTTTAGAAATGTCATTTTCTTTTAATACTTCACTAAACTCATTTTTCGTAATACTTTTAGTAGCTAAATCTCCACTACTAAAAAATTGAAATGCGATTATTACTACAAATATTGCACCATATATCCAATATGCATTAAACTTAAATTTAGGCATATTAGGCTTACTATCTTTTTTTGAATCACTCATTTAGTTATAAAATAAAAAAATTAAACTGATTTTATCTCTGTAATTTTTGCATCACCCCAAAGACTTTCAATATCATAAAACTCACGAATATGTTTTTGAAAAACGTGCACTGCAACGTTTACATAATCCATTAAAATCCATTCAGAGTTTGTTTGTCCTTCGATATGCCAAGGCTTGTCTTTAAGCTCTTTACTAACTATTTTCTGAATAGAACCAGAAATCGCATTTACTTGTGTATTTGAATTACCAGAGCAGATTATAAAATAATCGCAAACAGTATTTTCTATATCTCGTAAGTCTAATAATTGAATATTCTCTCCTTTAACTTCATCAATCCCTTTAATAATAAAAGCAATTAAATCATCTGTGCTTACTTGTTTCTTCGTCATTAACTTTCTTTCTAATTTAACGCAAAGTTATTATATTTTTGCGAGTATTTTGTGTATTATTACAGTAGTTTACAGTTTATTTAACACTTGAAAATAATCAAACTTGATGCCATAGATTCTACAAATTCTTTTTTAAAGAATTTGTCGCTAACTTCTGCCCTAGAAAATCTAACGGTAGTTGTTACCCAAAAGCAATCAAAAGGAAGAGGTCAACAAGAAAGTTCATGGATTTCTGAACCCTACAAAAACCTTACGTTCAGTGTATTTATCTCACTTAACGATGTGAAAATAATTCATAGAAGATATTTAAATTTCGCAATTTCTTTATCCATTTATAATGTACTTTTTGATAAAAAAATATCGAAACTTTCTATTAAATGGCCCAACGACATTCTGTCAGCAAACAAGAAAATTTGTGGAATTTTAATAGAAAATAGTTTTTTTGGAGACAAAATAAAGAGTGCTATTGTAGGAATTGGGTTAAATGTGAATCAAGAAATTTTCCCAAACTCACTTCCTAACGTTACTTCTTTAAAATTAGAAACTAAAATAACATCTGATTTAGATGTTTTGCTAAATGATATTTTAATTGAACTTCAAAATAACATTAAGTTATTAGAATCTAAATATTTTCATCTTTTAGAAAAACAATATTTAGATGTTTTGTACAAAAAAAACATCCCTACTATGTTTAAAAATAGTAAGGATGAGATTTTTATGGGATTTATTTCCGGTGTTTCTGATGATGGAAATTTACAAATTCAATTAGAAGATGATTCTATCGCAGAATTCGGAATTAAAGAAGTTTCTATTCTTTAAAGTTTCCCTATATTTTCTGTAAGTGTATCTACAAATTTTGTCAATGGTTTTTTAATCATCATTGCCATCATTGGATTAAAATCTCCTGCGAAATCTAACTTGACTTCCGTTTTATTTTCTGAAATTTCTTTAATATCTGCTGCCAATGTAAAAGGTAATTTACTACTTGCTGCACCTAACGTAATGTTAGAAAACTCCGTTTTCTCTTTTAAAACCAATCTAATTTCCGGCATTCCTGGTAGTCCAAATATAAAAGACTCTCCATCAACTTCAAATTTCTGAATATTCTCAGGCATGATTCCTTCAAAATTCTTTAAGTCTGTAAAAAAAGTAAATACTTCTTCAGCAGATTTTTCAACAACTACTGTATTTCCGTTTATATTCATTCTTTAGTTTTTTTATTGTTTCCACTCACTCGGACTCTTTCTCCAGTCGTTTAAAGTAATTAGCTCTTTATCGGTAATATAACTACTATCTAAAGCTTGCTCTAATAAACTTTCGTAATTACTTAACGTAGATAATCGAACTCCTTTTTCTTCAAAATTTTTGTCAGCAACGTCAAATCCGTAAGAAAAAATAGCAACCATACCTTTAACTACAGCACCTGCTTCTTTTAAAGCTTCCACTGCATTTAAGCTACTATTTCCTGTACTAATCAAATCTTCAATTACCACAACATTTTGTCCGCTTTCTAAATGCCCTTCAATTTGGTTCTTTCTACCATGTTTTTTTGGCTCTGGCCTAACATAGATAAAAGGAACACCTAATTCTTGAGCTACTAAAATTCCAATAGCGATTGCGCCTGTAGCAACACCAGCAATTACATCTGGCTTACCGTATTCTAATTCAACAATTTTTGCAATTTCTTCTTTTAAAAAAATACGAACTGGTGGATAAGATAACGTAATTCTATTATCGCAATATATTGGAGACTTCCAACCTGACGCCCAATTAAATGGATCACTAGGGCTCAATTTTATTGCTTTAATTTGCAATAAATGTGCAGCTGTTTTTTTTGCCGTATCTTTGTTTAAAATCATAAAGCAAATGTATAAAGTTTTTGTAAATGATACTCCAATAATTATCACTTCTTCTATAAAAAAAGTAAATTCCTTTCCTACTTACCACTTTAAAAATGTTGTTTTCGATGAAATTATCCAAAAACTTACAAATAAAGAGCTAAAAGGCATTAACTTATATTCTACTGATATAGAGAACGATTGGAAGTTATTTCTTACAAATTTAAAGGTAATTCCTGCTGCAGGTGGCTTGGTTTTAAATTCTAAAAACGAGGTGTTATTTATTTACAGAAATGGTGTTTGGGATTTACCAAAAGGGTGGATTGAGAAGGGAGAAACCATTGAAATAGCTGCTATTAGAGAAGTGGAAGAAGAATGTGGTATTTTCAATTTAAAATTGATTAAACCTTTAATTACAACGTATCATATTTATTTTCATAAAGGCGCTAAACTAAAACAAACGTATTGGTTTTTAATGACTTCAGATTATCAGAAAGAATTAATTCCGCAAATAGAAGAAGGAATTACCCAAGTTGCTTTCAAAAATGAGGCAGAAACCGAAGAAGTTTTCAAAAACACCTACGAAAACATTAAATTAGTGTACGATACTTACAAAGAAGGATCGTTTTCTTAAAAAACCACCTATCTTTGCCGACTTGTAAAAATTACCAAAATTATGACTGATTTTATTAGAAAAATAATGCCGAATGCAAAAGATGATGTCCTTGCAGGAATAACCGTTTCTTTAGCGATGATTCCAGAAGTTGTGGCTTTTGCTTTTGTGGCACAAATAAGCCCAATAGTAGCTTTGTTTGGTGCTTTTGTAGTAGGAATCATTTCTGCCGTTTTTGGTGGAAGACCAGGATTAATCTCTGGAGCAGCAGGTGCAGTAGCTGTTATTTTTGTACATATGATACAAGAAGGACACGCAAAAGGATTGCTTTTTGATACGCCTGTAGAAAATATGGGTTATTTTTATCTCTTAGCCGCCGTTGTTTTAATGGGAATTATACAGGTTTTTGCCGGTGTTTTTAAACTAGGAAAATTTGTACGTTTAATTCCTCATCCTGTAATGATGGGATTTGTAAACGGATTGGCCATTGTTATTTTTATGGCGCAATTAGGGATGTTTAAAGAAAATAAAAAAGATTTCTTCGGACAAAACATGCGTAATACCGAATCGAAAGAGTTGGTTTACAATGTATCTAACAACCAAGTAAAAGATATCATGTCTGGTACGGTGTTATTTTCAATTGATGGTAAATCAATAAAAAACAGTACTACAAAGGAAGAAGTATTTTTCTTATCTGACGGACAAGTATTTGATGCAAAAACAAAGAAAGTTGTTTTTAACGCGTCAGAAGAAGGCTTTTATTCCGTAAAAGATAGCGGTGTTGTAAAAACAACCATGCAAGGAAAAACTTTATATATAATGATTGGTTTGGTTTTGCTAACTATGTTAATTGTTTGGGGTTTACCTAAAATAACCACAAAAATACCCGCTGCATTAACTGCTATTTTAATTGTTACTTTAATTTCAATTTTTAGTGGATTGGGTTCTATTAATGTTGGCGATTTTATTAGAGATGGTGGTGGCGCAGGTTTAAACGGAATTGCAGAACTTTCTAAGAATTTAAACGTTTTAGAATTATGGAGCAACCTTCCTTTTAATTTAGATACTTTAAAATTTATAGCTCCTTATGCTTTTTTAGCAGCTTCTGTTGGTTTAATAGAAACGTTAATGACTATGAATTTGGTAGATGAATTAACAGAATCTAGAGGGAATGGAAACAAAGAATGTATTGCGCAAGGTGCAGGTAACATTGTAAGTGGCGCATTTGGAGGAACTGGTGGTTGTGGTATGATTGGGCAAACCGTTATTAATATAAATGCTGGTGGACGTGGACGTTTATCGGGTGTAATGATGGCGTTAACCTTATTAACCTTTATTTTATTTGCTGATAAATATATTGAGCAAGTACCCATTGCAGCACTTGTTGGTGTGATGTTTATGATGGTGATAGAAACTTTTGCTTGGTCTAGTTTTAGAATTTTAAAGAAAATACCAATGTCTGATGCCGCTGTATTAATCATTGTTTCTGCAGTAACTGTTTTCTTTGATTTAGCAATTGCAGTATTTGTGGGTGTTATTATTTCTGCTTTATCTTTTGCTTGGACAAGTGCTAAGAAAATTAGAGCTAGAAAACGTTTTAAAGAAGATGGAACAAAAATTTATGAAATTTGGGGACCTCTTTTCTTTGGAAGTATTACTGACTTTAATGATAAGTTTGATATAAAAAATGATCCTGATGTTATTGAAATTGACTTCGTAGAAGCGCGTATTTCTGATCACTCAGGTATAGAAGCTATCTTTATTTTGGTTGAAAAATACCAAGCTGCAGGTAAGAAAATTACATTGAAACATTTAAGTGAAGATTGTAAACTATTGTTATACAAATCTAGCCCAACGTTTAAAGATGTTATTGAAGAAGGTATTGATGACCCTCGTTATCACTTAGCTGCGAATCCTGAAGATTTCCCAAAACCTTTAGGTGAGTATAAGTTTTAAGGACTTTTAAAAACATAATAAAAAAGCTCAACTTTTAAAAGTTGAGCTTTTTTTATGGTTTTAGAATAATTTTTATGTGATAACTGTTAAATATACATTCACTTATCAAATTTAGATTTTTTGTAAAGATTATTAACTATTTTAAACCAATCTTTAAACGTCATTTCCTTAAATTCATTTTCGTAATATTTCATACAAAGCTCTACAGCCTCAAGTACTCTATTATTTTCTATTACAGGATTTATAGTATTCAATAATTTAAAATCAGTTACCTCTACAATTTTACCAGGATTCAATTTTAATTTAGACTCATTTACTTCATTCTTTTTATTATTATTTTCATAATTATTAAACTCAAATAATTCAGGTAATATTTTAAAGAATTGTTCTAATTTAGTACGACTAAAAATTATTATCTTTTCACCATTTTTCAGAAAACCTGAGTTGAATTTATTTTTTTCAAAATTAGACTGAAGTGAGTGTCTTGAATATAATGATACATTATTTTTTGCATTTAGCCTGTCTTTTATTTTTCCAGGATTCCAACTGACCATAGAATCATTTTCCACATCATAGCCAAGGATAATAAATGGTATTTTTGCCTTAAAAATTTCATTAAAATGCTCACTAAATGGCAATTGAACTCGAGTTATATCTGGAGATTTTTTGAAATAAGCAGAAGATATATTTTTTAAAAAAACAAAAAACTCCTTTTCATGAATTTGTATTAAAAAAGGATTTCCATCTTTATAGCTAAAACTTTCAATTTCATTTAAAGTTTCTACAAATTTTAATTTTAGGTCTTTAGCTAATATCTTTCTCATATTATGTATTAATTATAAGTTTAATTTATTAAACTTAAATGAAGTAACGAATCCTCGTTAATATTAATAACTTGCTTTATTTTTGATAAGTCGGAATCAAAATGAACTCTAGAGATCTCAGAACCAATTAATAAATTATCAATTTTTGGCACTAATTTACTATCATAAAATGCTAAGGAGTCAATTGCCATATGATAATCAAAATATTTATCAAAAGATTTTTCAAAATCACAACCTAATGTATTTAAAATAATCTGATTTATTTTAATTATTATTTCTTTATTATATATTTTTTCAGCTATTAACTCAAGTAAGTCAAAAATAGTTTTCCCCATACCTGTTTCAACAGTAAATAATGATGCTATAATTAATTTTGAATTATTATTTGGATTTAATTGCTCTAGTGAAAAGGTGTGAATTCGCTTACTTTTAGAAGTACTCTTTACTTCTATTTTATCAATACCATCGTTGAAATCAAATTTATCAGAAGGGGATACATGCCATGAGTTAATCAAATATTCAGGGTTTTTCGATTGTTCTATAACTAATAATTCAGACCAAAGTCCTTGAATTGTTTTTATTGGAAGTTTTGTAAATCTATTAAAAAGACTAATTAGATTTTCAATTTCAACTTTAAGTTCTTTTAATTTAGTAACTTCTGGTAGTTTTAAAACAAGTAAATATATTATGTTTAAAAAATATTCTTGTAAATCAACCGAACTCGTTTTCAAAGCTATAATAGTATAAACCCCTTCTATTTCTATTTTTTTACTAGAAACTAAACTACATTTTTGATTAAAATGTATTGAAATTGCCGATAAATTTATATCAAGAACCTTTTCTTGTGATTTGATTTCACTATTTATAAAAAATAGTGGTAATCCTTTTACAGATAAACCAATTTTATGTTTCTTTATTTTGGGCAAAGAAGCAATAGCAAAGCCTTCATTATTAGAAGTGTTATTTTTTTTAAGTTCTTGAAATATTTTGAATATAGAATTCATATTAAATTTTGTTTATGCCAGCAAATGAATGTGAAAACTCTTCAGGATAATACAAACCTAGCGTATGCACTAATTTATTATCCCATTGCAAGGAATCATGTTTTATTTTAATTTTATGAATCTGAATACAAATAGAATCTTCAAATTTAATCCCCTTATCTCCTGGATATATTTCAACTCCTGAAGTAGATCGTCCTGAGAAAATATTATTAATTTTTAAATTATGATCTCTATCTATTAAACTTCTTCTCCTAACTTTCGTTACTGAATAAGCCATCTCAAAAATATAAACATGGTCTATTATCTTTTTATCAGCAAGAAAACGCAAATACTGAATGGTTGATGATTTTCTTAATGTATCTGGCATATTTGCAATTTTGAAGTTATTTAAAAATTCAATTGCTGCAATAATATCAATTTTAAGATATCTATGACACCTATCTTTACTGTCATATTTTCTAAATTCTTGAAAAGTGCAATTTGAAATAAATTTTTCAATAAAATTATTGTTCTCAGAAATGTGCTGTAAAGCGTTAATTTGGCGCCATCCTCTTAATTTATGTTTAACAAGATTAACTGACAAAATATTATTTCGAGTTGGGTTTACATTTCCTTTTATAATTAATAATTGTTCATACTCTTCAAGAGTGTGTTCTTTTAAATTAGCTCTAAATATTTCTTCATGTTCAACATACTCTCTGTACTCTAAAATTGAATCGTTTGGTAGATAAACTCTACAACTATCTATAAAATTTTTCTTATATCCAAAAAAACGACATCTTTGTTGAATGGTGTCTGCATTAGATTTCCCAAGACTATAACGAGGCATATAAGAAACCATTAACCCCTCAACCGTATAACCTCTATTTAACATATCAGCACCTACTAGTATATGTGCAGTTGCATTACTCCAGTCTATTTCTTTAGAGCCAGAAATTACTAATTCAATATTTGTATCTAATAAAACTTGTAAAATCTCCTCTAAAACCTCATCAAATGTAGGTGGGTTTTGAATTCTTCTTACAGCCTCTGTATAATTATCCTTAAATTGTTCTATTAATTCATTTTTACTTGGATCTCCATCATTCAACCCTAAACGATCTTCCCAACTATCTTTTAATAGCCTTATCCAGTCATGGAATTGACGACTTGTATCTTTAAGGCTATCAGCATGTACTAGCATAGATAAAAACTTTTCTTTTTCTTGTATATTAACGATAATAGCAACTCCACAAATATAAACTTGAAAAGCATTGATCAAACTTTGTGGACATTCTGCAAGTGGATTTCTTTTATGATGATAAACTTCATTTTCAGGTATAGAGATAATTAAATCCGTGTTTTCTTGAAAAAATGTTTTTCCTCCTGTATATGATTTACCCGGAGTTAGTACTTTGTGAAATTTAGGAGATAGTAAATCCATTATATTTATTAACAATGGACCTTGCGGTGTTGCAGTATATTGAATGTAGGAGTGATTGGGTAACTTTGCTCTTAAATTTAATATACTAGAATAGGTAGAACTAAACTCATCTTCATCCCAATCTTCATTTTTACTATTTTTTCTTCCATAGGTATTTAAACTTGCCTGGTCTGCTTCATCATCAATTATTAAAACACCATTATTGCCAAGTGCTTCTTTTACTTCAAATGATTCAAAAATCTTTGTTAATTCGGCAATATGTTTATAATGTTTTAAGACTGTAATAAGAATAGCAGGTTTATTTTTTAGCAAAAGGGCACTTTTAATTTTTAAGTGCATATTATCCATTATTTTCGGACTCTCATAAACTTTAAAATAGCGGCTATTATCTGAATCAGTTAATAAATCCTTTTTTAAACGATTTGTAGTTTGATCTAATAAATTAAGTTTTATTCCAGCAAAATAAATAATTATTCGGAATCCATTGTCAATTGCTAAAGCAGATAATGTAGTAAAAGACATTGTTTTACCACTTTGAACATAACCAATTGCAATTCCTGTTGTACTTCCGATCGTGTCAATTGGGTTGATACAATTTTTCAAAAGACTTTCTGACTCAAATAGCAAAGTCTCTTTCTCTTCTTTGTCTAATTTATCCAATCGAGAGATTAAATCGACTGTTCTTTCACCTTGACAAATACTAAAAGTAGATTCTTTTTTGTTAATTATTTTTATTTTTTCAGACATCTGTTAAAGGTTTTTAATAAATGAATTAAAGTTCAGTCTTATATTTCCTGCAGATGTAGTTCCTTGTGAAGGTGCAATGATTTCAGCAAGAACTAGTGATCTAATTATTTGAATTATTGGTTGATAATCTTCTTCTTTCTTTAGGCTGTCATAACCTGTAAAAAATGAATGAGCTAAATTTATTGTATAGATAATTTTTTTATGGAAAAGTTCATCTTCATGAATTGTCATTGAATATAAATCCGAAACTACCTCGTCGGTTATCAGTTTCAAAATCAATTTATATTTCTCGCCTTTTAATTCAATAATGTTTTCATGAGAATCAATTGTACCTTCTTTCTTAGAGTATTCAATATTTATTTCTGATAATGATTTCTCCTCAATTTCTCTTATAGAAAAGTCAATGTTTTCATTTAAAGCTAACTTATCATTGCTTTTTTTCAAAATTTTAACAATGCTTTTACCTACTGTTTTGTTATGAAAATTTGTTTTTGGCTTTATATACTTTTCAGCTTGCGTGTATAAATCCAGTTCTTTATTAGAAATTTCAGCTTTTAGAGCCTCCATTAAAGCTTCTAGGTCTTCATGTTCTTGAAAACTCCCTTTATTAAAACTTACTGAAAATCCTTCTAATTCTAATTCTCCAAAAATCCTTTTATATCTCGGTGAACCATTCTGACCACAGAGTACTTTTGGTCTGTATTTCTCATCATGACTCCCTTCAATTACACGTCCTCTCCGAAAAAGTGACAACCCATTTATAGTGCTAGAACTCATGGTATTTAAAACTCCAATGAAACCAGTAGCTTTATATTTACCAGTTGTGAAACTTATATTTTTTTTCCACTCTATTAGCTTTCCATTCTTATCCTTGTAAAAAGGTGCTACTAAAATTTCAGGTTCCTCATATATTAATTCATCATCGTTAATAAAAAGTTTCATATCACCATTTCGTATAAATTTCCTATATATACTAACTAAGTGTCTTTTTATTTTATCTATCTGATGATTAGAAGGTGAGTTAAAGGAAAGTTTATTTAGTGTTAGTTCCGTGAAATGGTTATTTACTTCCTTTTCCTTCTTTTTAACCACTAATATTTCTTTATCTTCAGCTAATACTTTTTTTAAATCAAATTCAACTAACCTTTCTTCTTTTTCATTAAGACCGGCTGTTCGCACAGCCCAAATATCAGCTAGCCATATTGATGCAGTTTTCATCCCCATACCAAATTCGTGTAATCCGGTGTTATCAATTGGTATGTTTGCTGGTTCAAAGGCTCTCTGGAAATTTTTAAAATCTATACCAGCAGCATTGTCATATATTTTTATTTCGTCATTTTCTTTATCTATTGTTATTCTAACTTCGAACTGATAATTATCATTAACACTATATAATCTTACTTTATTATTTTCAAAACTTTGAACAGCGTTATCTACAAATTCACCTAAAGCATACCAGGCAGTATTATTTAAGTTTCTAAACTGACCATAAACACCAGTTTGAATTTTTATTGATACATTTTCTATATTATTCATAATCCCTTATTAGATTAATAGCTATTTTTTTTACTACACCAACATTCACCGCATTTCCTAATGCTCTGAAGGCTTTAGCACTTGTTGCTGGTAATTGATTTAATTCCTCCATACATTGTAATTTTGCAGCCTCATTTCTAGTCATATATCTTTTTAGCCAAGGAAAAATAGGGATTTGAGTAGTAGTTAAAACCAATGCAGGGGAATAGGTTGGTTTTTTAACTCTAATACCAGATGGTCTGAATTGAACAATTTTATCCTTTATTATAAGTGGATCTTTGTTTCCACAATTCCATTCAAACTTTTGATGGCTATTTTCAAATTCTTTAATTTTTGGAATCCAAGTATCTAACCATTCTTTATGTTTTGCATAAAACGCTCTATTCGATCTGATATAGTTTTTTTTCCAATGAGGAAATTCAGATTGATTTTTTTTAAGTCCGTCCTGCGCATATGTAGGTAAACATTTTAATAAGTCATCAAAAGAACTCCCCTTTATGATCTCCCCAAACACACCTTTATGATTTTTTAAATCTTTTGCATATTGTTTTATTGGAGCTTTACCCTCAAACGGATAATCCGCACCAAACTCCATAGCCCATATAGGAAATCTTGGCACTTCTTCTGCCTTTAAATGTGTCAAAAACTCTTGCCAAACGTCCAAATGATTTTGAGTTTTTTCTTTCAAAGCCATAAAATCATCATCCTCAGGTATAACGATACTATGTATACTTATGTCATCATGCTCTTCTCTTTTCGGGAATTTAAAATCAACAAGCCCTCCTTTTTCTTTCAATCTCCCAACAATATAAAATCTTGAACGATGCTGAGGAATACCAAAGTGATGTGGTGATAATATTTCTTCTTTAACATCATATAATTTTGATAATTCATCATATATTACTTTCCAAGTATTGCCTTCATCATGTCCTTTCAGATTTGCAACGTTTTCTAAAAAAACAAATTCTGGTTTGTGACGATTTAAAATTTCCATTATTTTATAAAAGAGATTACCATTTGTTGGATCTTCTAAACCTAACCTTGCTCCAGCTTTTGAAAATGGTTGGCAAGGAAAACCGGCACAGAGTATATCATGATCTGGTATTTTATTTACATCAACTAAATTGATGTCTCCATCAATATCAGTATTATGATTTTCTTTATATAACTTTCTAAGTTCAATATTTAGTTCACTAGCAAATACGCAAGTATGATTTAATGACTGAAGTGCTAAATGAAAACCACCAAGACCAGCAAATAAGTCTATAAATTTTAAATTTTGTCTAGGCATTCATGTTATCTTTTTTAATAAATTAAATTATATTTTACATATCTTTTACAAGCCATCTAAAGTAAAAAACTATTTGCAATAACTTATCCTATGCCTCGTTAAATTATCACAAATAAAAAGGAAGTATGTATAACTTATTAATGAAGTATTATAAACATTAGGATTAACAGGTATCCTCTATAACATAAGCACGATACCTTTACAACACGCATCACTATCTATTTTATAAAAACACTAGTATAAATACATAAAAGTACTAGTATATTTAAAAAAATATACTAATATAAAATATAATAAATTGTAGTATTTTTACAACTAAGGCATTTAACAACCTGTACCTAAGGTAGAACCCTTCAATTTTAAAGATACAAAATAAAAAGCACAAATTATGGCTATCCGTTACAGAATTACAAAAAGAAGTAATAGCATACAAAATAAACAAGAACAGTATATCATGCAAGCTGTACACACTGGTAAAATAGATTTAGATTTTATAAGTAGCGCCATTAGTAATGAGTGTAGTTTACACGAAGTTGATGTAAAAGCAGTGTTAATGGCATTGGGTATAAAGTTAGACTATTATTTACAACGTGGTAATATTGTAGATTTAGGTGATGTTGGTAAATTTAAAATGGGCTTTAAAAGTACCGCAGAAGATGATCCTGCAAAATTATCACCTAAAAAAAACATTCAGAAATACCATATCAATTACCAACCCTCTGTAAAGTTAAAAAGAAAACTAAAAGGGGAAGTTACCACCTATAAAGAAGGTAGCAGAAGTGTGTAATTGTTACGTTACGTTACAATATTATTTAAAACAAAATACAAACGGGCATTGGCGCAGCAACTTCACTTACAAATGTTAATTTACCTGTTTTGGCATCGCGTTTAAAAGAAACGATGTTATTGGTATCTTGATTTGCAACCAATAGGTATTTTTCATCTGGAGATAAAGAAAAGTTACGAGGATGTTTTCCTAAAACAGGTTGGTAACCAATTGTTTTTAACGTTCCGTTTTCTGGATTTACTTCATACATTACAATCGATTCATGTCCACGATTGGAAGCATATAAAAACTTACCATCTTTAGAAATATGAATATCTGCCGCTTTACTAAATGCGGTAAAGTCTTTTGGTAAGGTAGCTATTGAGAAATCTACATAATAAGATTCGTTTTTTTCTTTTACCAACGAAACTGTATTATTCAATTCATTTAAAACATAGATCCATTTATTATTTGGATGAAAAGTTAAGTGTCTTGGACCTGCTCCTTCAGCCATTTGTAAGGTTTTTTGTGCTGTAAATACAAGTGCGCCTTTTTGAGTATCAATGGTAGAAAACCATAATTGATTGGTTCCTAAATCTACAGAAATCACTTCTTTTTTAGTTGGGTGAAACCAAGCTGAATGTGCATGCGGAGATTTTTGTCTGTTTGTGGTTCCTTTACCTGTATGTTGTTGCACATTTAATAATGTTGATAATGTACCAGAAGCTTCCGCTTTTAATAAACCAACACTTCCTCCACCATAATTTGCCGCTACAATATAATTCTCCTCATTAATTGCGACAAAACAAGGTCCTGCTCCACCTGTTTCTTCTTTACTAATCAATTGTAAAGCATCTTTTTCAATTTTAAAAGACTTTATAAATCCTGTTCCGTTTTTATTCGTTTCACCAACTGCAAAAAGGGTTTTATCATCATTAGATTTTACTAAAAAAGTGGGGTTTATCGTTTCTGCTACCAAACCAACTTGTTTGAGTATTCCTTCTTTAGAAAGTTCGTATTTATAAATTCCTTTAGAATCTTTCTTTGTGTAAGTTCCCACATAAAAAGGGGTTGTTATTTCTTCTTTCATTTTTGAATCTTGACAATTAAAAAGGATTGTAAAGGCGAATACTACTAATATCTTTTTCATATTTATTTATTTTTTAAATTTTATTATTGGAGTTTCCCAAGTAATGGAATCTCCAAAAACACCATGTTTTTCACTAATTACATTGGCTGTTTTGGGTGTGAATTTTATCAACCTATAATCTGTACTTCTATTTTTATAAAAGTCTTTCCATTCGTTTTTCCAAAACTGTTCTTTTTCTTTTGGCGTATTTACAATGCTTGCAACTCCTTGTAAAGTTACATAACTTGCATTTTCTTTATCAAAATAATACAAGGTTACATTTTGGTTTTGTTGTATCTGGCTGACTTTAGAACTCTTCGATTTTGTACCCATCCAAACGGTAAAATCCTCTTGTGGTAAAAAAGGATCCATCGCTCTTGCATGTGCAATTCCTAAAGAATCTACCGTAATTAAGGCACAGTTTTTTGCAGCAACCATAATTTCTTTTGCAATTTCTTTTAAATCTGTATTTACGGGTGCTGGTGCTTTAGTACAACTGAATAAAACAATGAAGAACAACGAAAAAACTACTGATTTCATCAAACTTAAAAATTTAAAAGATTTTAAAAACGGGTACGCGTAAATGTGCTTTTTCATAATGAGGAGAATTTTTATAAATGAAATTCAATTGCATTCTCGGGTTTTCAGCAAACACTGTATCGTTTTTCATTTTCTCATCAAACGCCCTTTTAATTGCTGAATTATCTGCCAAAATTTGCGCTGCAACATCTTCAAAAACATACGAAGAGAAGCCTTCTTTTTGCTGTAAAATCGTATCGAAAAAGTTCCAATTAAAAAATGAATCTGTCGCTTCTGCTTCCAACGTTTCTAACAAATAACGAACGCCATTTTGATTTGTATCAATATATACATCTCCTTTTCTAAACTGAATAGCTTGTGTTGTTTTCGTTATGGTTGTATTGTAATGTAAATAATGACCTTCATATGCCGTTTTTCGGGTTTCGAAAGCATCAATATGGTTCACCTCAACAGAAATCAACGTATCCTTTTCTAAACGTGTAAACGCAATGTTATTGTTTTTTAAACGCGCTACAACTTTATGCCAACCTTGTTGTAAAATATAGGCTTTAGGAATATCAACAGACTTTGTTGCCACAAAATTATTGTAATATTTTACGGGTTTTATGTAAGGCTTTGTAGTATCGTAAAACAAGCGTTTTCCTGTGGTTACTTTACTATCTATATAAGTACCTTCATATCCTTTAAACTGTAATTCTGTAGGATTTTTTGTATCAACAGCAAAAGCAATTGGATACTTTTCTTTAGATAAAATTTCTTCCACTGCTTTTGCTCTTAATTCTTTAATTTTTAGAGAGTTTTCTTGAGTAAAATCCAATGCAGAAAAAAGCAACTCATAGGTTTGTGTTACTCTAACCTTATAGGGTTTTAACATGTGCGTTTCCACCATAAGACCTAAGGTGTTAAATAAGGTTGTATAACCTGTAGAATATCTTGGTGAATCGAAAAACTGAGAAAAACCTGCTTCTGGCGTTGTGCCCCAAACATTTACATAAGGCGTAATTGCTATGTTTTTACTTTGCAAAGATTGCTCCAAACTTGGGCGCATTTCATTTTCTAAAAAAGCACCTAACTTCCCTCCTAGTTTATTATGTTGCGTAAATAAATGTGTAATTGCATATTGATAATCTGCGCCATTACTAACATGATTGTCTATAAAAACATCTGGATTTACAGTATGAAAAATTTCCGAAAAAGCGGCTGCATTTTTACTGTCTTGTTTGATAAAATCTCTATTTAAATCGAAGTTTCTAGCATTTCCTCGAAATCCGTATTCTAAAGGTCCGTTTTGATTTGCTCTTGTATGTGAATTTCTATTTAAAGAACCACCAATATTATACACAGGAATGACACAAACAATAGCATTTTTATATTTTTCTATTAAAGAATCGTTTTGAACAATGTCTCTAATCAACAGCATAGAAGCATCAATTCCGTCTGATTCTCCTGGATGAATTCCGTTATTAATTAGAATTTTACGCTTCGTTGAATTTTTAATTTCATCAATATTATAAACGCCTTCTCTATTATAAACCACTAAATGTAATGGTTCGCCAGAATCTGTTTGTCCGAAGGTAAAAAGAGAAACATTTGCGTAGGCTTCAGACAATTCTTTATAAAAAGAGATGACATCCTTGTATACTGGAGTTTCAGTTCCTTCTGACGTTTCAAAAAGTGTTGTAAAATCTTTCTTATTCTCTGAATCTTTTCCACAAGAAACCATCAAAATCACGAAAAGAAACAGCATTAATTTCTTCATAAAAACTTATTCTGAAAAATGTAAATCTAAAGAATAGGTAGAATCATAAGCCTGACCTCTTTTTTTAGCAGGAAACCATCCTTTCATTTCTGACAATACTCTTTTTACTTCTGTATTATAATCTCCCGTTAAGCCTCTTATTATATTTACATTTTGAACAAGTCCTTCTTTGGTTATTAAAAACTTTACATTAATATCTCCACCAACTCCAACTTTCTTTGGTTTAAAGTTGTTATCCACATATTTTCTTACAGAACTTTTGTCATTTTTCTTATAATAAGCGGGTGCAAACACTTCTTTATAATCAAAACTAGCACCTTCAGTATTCCAACTAGTTCCTTTAGTTAACACTCCTTTTTTATAAGTTTCTTCATACTTTTTCACTTTTCCATCAAAAGCAGTCCAAGTTTCATTTCTTACTCCTTTTTTGTAACTCCCTTTAATTAAAAGTCCATCATCATCTTTGTACTGAACGAAACCATTTCCTTTTTTCACAGTTTGCCTTCCTTTTTCATCCCAAAAATTAACCATTACCTTTTTTACTTTATCATTAAAGTAATTTTCAGAAACTTCTTTCTGTTCACATTTCTTTTCTCCATTTGGGTAAAAATAAGTCCAAATACCAGCACCTTTTTTACCATTTACAGTTTGTCCTTCAGAAGCCTTTTTACCATTTTTGTGATAAGAAATATAATCGCCATTAGACATTAATATTTGTAAACCATTGGTTGTAAATTTAGAATCTAAAATGTATGTATTCTTAGATTCATCTAACAAATACTTTTCTACTTTATAAGTATCATTAGCTACATTAGTTTCTTTAAGAATCACTAGCGTATTGGTTTTACCATAAGTTGCTCTATTATTTTCATAATACAAGGTATCGCCTACTTTATAATAAGAACTTTTTTGAGAAAACCCAACAAATGTTATGATCATTAATATGACTGTAGTTACAATTTTTTTCATTTCTCTTGATTTAGTTTATTAATTACTTCTTTACTCTAACCGCTTTAGGAACTAACTTTGTATAATCTCCGTTATTTCTAATTACATCTCTTACAATTGAAGAAGAAATATAAGAGGTACTTGCCGCTGTTAATAAAAACACCGTTTCTATAGTAGATAACTCTCTATTTGTATGTGCTATTGCTTTTTCGAACTCAAAATCTGCAGGATTTCTTAAACCTCTTAAAATAAATTCAATATCGTTTTTAGCACAAAAATCTACCGTTAAACCTGTGTAAGTAACTACTTTTACTTTTGGGTTATCAGAAAAAGAATCTTCAATAAATTTTTTACGTTCTTCTAAAGTGAACATATATTTTTTATCTGCATTTACACCAATGGCAATAATTAGTTCATCAAATAAAGTAACTCCACGATTAATAATATCATAATGTCCTGAAGTTAAAGGATCAAATGACCCAGGGAAAATAGCTCTTTTCATATATTTTTTATTTGATGTTTTTTTTTTTTTAATTGATGTTTTTGATTTTTGATGGTTTTGATTTTTTTGAAACAGGAATCAGGACGCTAACGTATTTTTTGATTCCTTATTCTATATAATTATTTCTCTTCTGGTCTATCAATGAAATTTGATATTTTTTGTTGTAATTTATTAATTTTTATTTCTAAGTATTCAAATTTTTCTTGTGAAATAAAATTTAAATTTTTACAAATAATCATTTGTGTTTCCCATTCAAAAGCAGAACCCAAACTATCATCTAAATATTTCATAAAATGCTTATTAGTCCTTTTACTTGAACCTTCAGATATATTTGATGCAATTGACACAGAACACCTATTTAATTGACTTCTTAATCCAAATTTTTCATAATCTGGTAATGTAGCCTTAAACTGATAATTATTAGTAACTAAATCAATTGCTTCTTGCCAAATTTGTAATTTTTTAAAATTATGTCTTTTCATAGCTTTCTTTTTTTTTATTAAATAAACATAAAAAGTAGCATTAAATAGCACTTATTGATCATTTATTTCTTTAAAAAGCTAAAAATCATAATCTTGTCTCCTGTCTCCTGTCTCCTGTCTCCTGTCTCCTGTCTCCTGTTTCAAAAGAGTCCTGTTTCTTGTTTCTTGTTTCTTGTTTCTTGTTTCTAAAGAATCTTCTAATTTAAAGCACTCTCAATAGCATTATCGAATAATTCTTTTAACGAAATTCCTGCTGCTTGTGCTTGTTGAGGCAAAATACTATTTTCTGTAAGACCAGGAACTGTATTCATTTCTAAGAAATGTGGTTCATTATCTACCAAAATAAATTCTGAACGCGAAAACCCAGACATATTTAAAATCGAATATACTTTCTTCGCCACTTCTTCAACTTTAATTTTTATTTCTTCGGATATTCTTGCAGGAGTTATCTCTTGAGATTTCCCTTCATATTTTGCTTCATAATCAAAGAAATCATTTTCTGAAACAATCTCTGTAATTGGCAACACTTTTATGGCTCCTTTATATTGAATTACACCAACAGAAACCTCGGGTCCGTCTAAAAAAGATTCAATTAAAATCTCAGCATCTTCTTTGTATGCTTTTTCTAAAGCGGGTAACATTTCTGCTTTTGTATGTGCTTTAGAAATACCATAACTAGAACCTGCGTTATTCGGTTTCACAAAACATGGCAAACCTACTTTTGCAATTATTTTATCTAAATCTACAACATCACCTTTATTTAAATAGACAGAAACGGCTGTTTTAATGCCATATTCTTTTACAACACTTAACGTATCTCTCTTGTTAAAAGTTAACGCCATTTGATAAAAAGGGGCAGAAGTATGTTTTAAATTGATGAGATTAAAATACGCCAATAACATTCCGTTTTCTCCTGGCGCTCCATGAATTGCATTAAAAACACAATCGAAGGCAACGCAGTTGCCATTAAGTATAAAAGAAAAATCGTTTTTATCAATAGGATATTCTGTATCAGAAGCATCTAAAGCAACCCATTTTTCCTTTAAAATATGGACTCTAAAAGAATTGTACTTCTCTTTGTCTAAGTGGTTATAAACCACATTTCCACTCGTAAGTGAAATATTAACTTCGGATGAATAACCACCCATAACAATTGCAATATTCTTCTTCATTGGTTCTAAAATAATAAAACAAATTTATCAAAATATTTATAGAAATAGCAACGTTTACTTTTTATATCTTTGTATGTTCTAAAAATCAAAAAATGAGTGTTTTTCAATTTATAAAAAGTAAATCCTTCTTTATACAAATTGCTATTGCAATTGTAGGTTTATTGGTATTTATTTTTGCCTTAAAATATTGGTTAGGTTTTTCTACCAATCACGATCAAAAAATTCAAGTTCCTAACCTACATAAAATGTCTTTAGAAGATGTAGGTAAAAAACTGAAAGAATTAGATTTAGATTTTATCGTAATTGATAGCGCAAGTTACAATCCAAACTATCCAAAGAAATCTGTGATAGAACAGAGTCCTGAAACTGGAGATTTTGTAAAAGAAAAACGTAAAATTTATTTGACTTTAAATCCATCTAAATATAGAGATGTTACCATCCCAGATTTAAATGGAAGAACAAAAAGACAAGCTGTTTCTCAATTACGTGCTAAAGGATTAAATGTGGGTACAAATTTCACGTTTGTAAATGATATTGGTAAAGATGTTGTACGTGGATTGCGTTATAAAGGACAAATTTTAAACACAGGAGATAAATTACCACTAAATTCTATTGTAGATTTGGTTTTAGGTGATGGAAAAGGGAACTAGTAAGCAGTAAGCAGTAAGCAGTAAGCAGTAAGCAGTAAGCAGTAAGCAGTAAGCAGTAAGCAGTAAGCAGTAAGCAGTAAGCAGTAAGCAGTAAGCAGTAAGCAGTAAGCAAAAATAAAAATTCTAACAAACATACACTTTGTGATTTTAAAACTTTGAAATTTTGTGACTTTACAACTTTTTTCTCTTTTAAACTTTACAACTAAATTAAATAAATGCAAGAAGATCAACCTCAAGATATAGAAAACGACGATTTACACGAACATTACAGGTTTACAGCTAGTGAAGGACAAGAACCTTTAAGAGTCGATAAATTCTTAATGAATTTCATCGAAAACGCTACCAGAAGTAAAATTCAGCAAGCTGCAAAATCAGGTAATATTTTAGTAAACGATGTTGCAATAAAATCGAATCATAAAGTAAAACCACATGATGTTGTAAGAGTTGTTTTATCATATCCACCAGCAGAAAAGTTATTGGTTGCTGAAGATATTCCTTTAGATATTGTGTATGAAGATGATGCTGTAATGGTGGTTAATAAACCTGCAGGAATGGTAGTGCATCCAGGTCATGGAAATTATTCTGGAACTTTAGTAAACGGTTTAATTTATCATATTGAAAACCTACCAACAAACTCTAACGAAAGACCAGGTTTAGTTCATAGAATTGATAAAGATACTAGTGGATTATTAGTGGTTGCAAAAACAGAATTTGCAATGACTAATCTGTCTAAACAATTTTTTGATAGAACTACAGAGCGCTTGTATTATGCGTTGGTTTGGGGACATGTAGAAGATGATGAAGGTACTATTGAAGGAAATATTGGACGTAGTTTTAAAAACAGATTACAAATGGATGTTTTTCCTGACGGCGATTTTGGAAAACATGCTGTTACACATTATAAAGTTTTAGAGCGTTTAACGTATGTAACTTTAGTACAATGTAAATTAGAAACTGGTAGAACGCATCAAATTAGAGCGCATTTTAAACATATTGGTCACACATTATTTAATGATGAGCGTTATGGTGGAGATGATATTTTAAAAGGGACAACGTTTACCAAATACAAACAATTTGTAAACAACTGTTTTAAGGTGTTACCAAGACAGGCTTTACATGCAAAAACATTAGGTTTTACGCATCCAACAACAGGAGAGTTTATGAGGTTTAATTCTGACGTTCCTCAAGATATTACGGATTGTTTAGAAAAATGGAGAACTTATTCTGAGAATTCTAAAGATGTGGAACAGGATTAAGTTATTCAATTTATAAAAATAAAAAAACGATTTAGGTTAGTTCCTAAATCGCTTTTTTTTGATTTTAATTTTATTCTAAAAAACACGAAACTGATTTAAATACACAGTAATTGACATTATTTTCTAATACCTTCTCAAAGGTCTATTTTGGTGCAGCTTTTTATTGAACGCATTGTTTTCTAATTTTTTCAATTCGGGATACTTGGATACTCTTGCTTTTACTACTTCAATTATTTTGTCTAATTGTTTAGATTGAAGAGCTGTATTCCAAATTAATTTATCTCCATTAGCAGCAATTCCCTTTATGTAATTCAAAGATTCAGATTTAAGGAATCTTTGCCATTCCTTTTCTAAACTATTTTTGTCATTCAATCTGTCTTTATAAATGAAAAAATAGATTACAATTGCAACAAAGGAAATGCATCCTAAAACATAAAAGAATACCATATTTCGTTTAGCTTTTATTCTATTTTAATTCAAATATTTTTTGAGATCCATTCTTTGATTTAGAACTCTAACAATTTCTACAAGTTCATTTTCAGTTTTTCTATGAAATATTAAATGTGATTTTACTTTCGTTACTCTGTAGTTTTTTCGTGTTTGTTCTACAGACTTTCCAATCATAAAATTATCTGCTATAAATTCTATTTCCTCTATTATTAAATTATAATATCTATCCGCTTGTTCTTTAGACCACTTGTGCAATGTGTAAATCCAAATATCATTTAAATCATTAATAGCTTGTTCACTAATTCGATATTTATTTATTTTCATAAATATTTTCGATGTAAAGTTTTCAGATGCTCTTTTGGGTTAAAATCATCTACTAAACCACTCTTTTCGCCAATTTCTAAAGCCTTAATTAATTCTCTTTCTTTTTTTTCTTCGCTCTCTAACAGCCTCAGAGCAGAACGAATTACTTCGCTCACTGAACTGTATTTCCCAGAGCTCACTTCATAATTTATAAACTCCTCAAAATGATTTCCTAGAGATATTGATGTGTTTTTTCCCATTTCGAATAATATTTATTCAAATATACCAAAACTTGGTAACCTAACAAAATTCTAGAATTACACAAAAAAAGCTTGCTATTCCAGTTTTTAAACTAGTACAGCTAGCTTTAATAATTACAAAAGTCTTGAAACTTTTTTATATAATTCATATTAACAACAACCAGAAGTAGGGCCGCAACAAGAACCTTCTGCTTCAATAATTTTAAGTTTTGGCTTTTCTTCTGGAATACCACAAGCATCTTTTGCTAAACACGCTGTAAGTTTTGAGGTTAACAAAAAGTTGGTTCCGTCAAAATCTAAATTGTATTTCCCAATTGTTTCTTTTCCTTGATATTCTACTTCAATTTCTAAATCATCAAACTTAAAAATCTTTTCTGATAATTCTATAATATGTACTAACTTCTCTGGATGTAATCTGTGATCGTAATCATTTTCTTCCCAAAGTTGAAAATTAATAACCGCTTCACTTCTTACTTTACCTCCACAATCAATAAAGTCTTTTGTTATTTTACCAACTTCCGTAACATGAAAATGACTTGCTACTAATTCTCCATTTGGTAATTGAAAACCTATTTTATCTAAACCTTTTAAGTGATTTTTAATTTCTGATAATTTCATAATCTATATGTATTAACAACAGTTTTCTGTTGGATTTTTATTTAAAAACTTATTTAATCTATTTTTTATTCTCTCCCAATTTTCTTCATCGATACAATAACACACACTTGTGCCTTCTACCCTACCTTTTATAATACCTACTTTTTTTAACTCTTTTAAATGCTGAGAAATGGTTGGTTGCGCCAAACCAATGTCTTTTACCAAGTCTCCACAAACACAGGTTTCTAGTTTTATTATAAAATCTAAAATTGCAATTCTTGCAGGATGTCCTAACACTTTTGCAATTGCAGCAATTTCATTTTGTTCTTCAGTAAAAAATTCTGACTTTGTTAAACCCATCTTAATTTGTTTATTGCAATATTACGATTAATAAATAAAAGAAACACTAAATTCTTTGAAATTTAATTTTATTGATGTTCTGTAAATACTTATTTAATTCGAAAAAATTAAAACTATAAATCTCTTTCTGAACTCGTAGAAGAATAAATTGTGATTTTAAATACTTGGTTATTTCTTGCTTAAATCGAACAAATAGCCAACGGAAAAATTAAAGTAACTTGTGGTTTCAAGATCGCTTTCATAAGACAAAGCATTTGGTAAATTAAGATTGTAACCTAATTCAAAATCCCAAGATTTTAAGGATAGAGATAGCGGAATGTTTATTTGTGTGTTTAATAAATCGAACACATTAAAATTAAAGGATCTTAAGATAGTTCTGTTTGCTAAAACAACAATTCTATCGATTGTAATATTTTGTTTTGCAATTATAAAATTTAACCTAGGTCTTAAACGCAATGCAAAATCTTGATTTCTTTTTAAAGTAAGATTCACAAAACTACTAGAAACTAATTGATAACTTTCTTCTGTACCAAATAAATAAGAAACAGAAATATTACTTCCTAAAGTCCTTTTTTTATTTCTGACTCCTAGGCTTAAATCCAAAGAATTTGTAAATCCATCATAACCATCAGAATAAAAATACTTTGTATAACCTAAATTATAAGTAATACTTTTCTTTTTATCTAGTGTATTAAAATATCCTGCAGAAACACTTGTAAAATCCCAACTTGGGGCAAAATTTTCATAATAAATACCTGAAATACTTGCATTAAATCCTGAAGAATGATAATAAGAAACTTGAGGAACCATATTAAACTGATCTGTACCAGAATCTCTTCCTGAAAAAAAAGTATTGCTATTGTAAGAAACTGAAGTATATAAAAAACTATAAGAAAAATCGCTTTCTATCAACTCATCTAAAAACTGCTGATCATTAAAAAAAAGTTCGTCTAATAAACCATCAATATCATCGTCTTTATTTTCTTGTGCATATGAACAAAAAGAGGTTGCCATTGTAAACAATAGCAACCCTAAAACTTTTATAGCTGTTTTAATTTCCTGAAAAGGATGTGTCATAAATTTTAAAACTAATTACTTCTTACTCTCCTTTTCTTTCCGTCTTTAACATTATTTTGTCTTGTACCATCTTTAAGTTCTCCCCTATCTTTCGATTCTCTAATTTTATCTATTCGCTCTTTAAGCATCTTACGTTGCTCTCCAGTAAGCGTTTTTCTAAAATTATCTCTCGTCTTTCTTAAGCGAACTTGTTGATTTCTTACCAAATCTTTTTGTGTATTGGTAAAAGTAGACATCAACTTTGCTCTTATTTCACTTTTAGAAATGGTTTTATCTCTTAAAATAGCTAATTGCTCTTTTGTAAGTGTTGCTTTAAATGCATCACGATTTGTTTTCATTACCGTTCTTTCTTTCTGTAATAAATCTCTTTGCTCTTTTGTAAGCTCCTTGGTAATTAAATCATAACTAGAATCTTGAGCAAAAAGTGTTGTATTAAAGAACATCAAACTCATAAAGCTAACTGTATATATGATGGTTTTTAATTTCATTTTAAATTTATTTTTTTTGCTCTTAAACATCTAAAGTACAAAATTACTATTTATTAATTACAAGCATCTTTAGCAGCTTGCATTTCTGTTGCATCATTTATTGTTGCTGTTGTATCATCTCTATATATAACATCTACAGGATAATTTAAGCTTGCTTTTTCTGTTGCATCTGGATTTGCTTTACACCACTCTCTTAATAATTTAAAATCAGCTCTTTCATTTACTTCAATTACAGAAGCATCAGCCATTGTAAAGCTAACAGGTAAAACTAGTTTATAACACTTTTTTTTGTTTTTTCCTTTTTTACAAGAATCTTTAACAGTAGCTAATTCATCACTATCAATTAAAGTTTGCACAGTTCCATCTTCTAAAGTAATATCTATAGGAAAAACTAATTCTGGTCTTTCTGTTACATCAGGGTTTGCTTTATACCAATCTCTAATTAAAATCCAATCTTCTTTACTATTTAAAGTAATTGAAGTTGCATCTGCCATGATAAAATCTATAGGAAATACAAATTGGAAACATTGATGTCTTCTCTTTTTTCTTTTTGTATTTGAATCTGCTAATTGATTCCCATTTGTAGAGAAAAACACAGTACTTGCTACATCTTCTCTTGATTCATTATCAGTACTTACAGAAACTTCATATCCTAAACCTGAAGCTAATTCTACATTTGTGATAAAGCTATCTGCTAAATCTCCGTTAAAAACGGATGCTGTTGCTGCTGGTAAACTACTTGCATCAACTGTAACTGTTTTTGCGCTTTCTATTTGTGAAATTAAAGTGGCATCATCTGCTACTGTTTCAACATTTTCTGTTTCTGAACAGGAAGTAAACAATAACATTGATAAAATAAACGCACTAATTGATAAAAATAAAACACTCCCTTTTTGAATGCTTTTACTAGAAATTGAAGTTCTCATAATTGTAAGTTTTTAATTAATAATTGTTTCTATTTACTTAGAACTATGTTTTTTTAAATAGTTTGAAAAATTTATAAAATAATTATTTCTAAAAACTTATCATCTGTATAATCATCTATTAATGAATCTTCTACAAACAAAGAATTTAAAAATAAATCATCCATTACTTGTTCCGAAAGTTCTGCTTTAATCAAAACTTCATTAATTAAAGTAGCATCTGCAAATGCTTCAAATTCAGAATCGTCGATTAATAAAGAGTTGATTAAATTATCATCTGAAAAGGATAAAAACTCAATATTATTTTCATCTACGTTATTATTATCTGCACTTTGCAACCAAATTGTTAAACTCAAAATAAAAACTAAAGAAGCTGCAGCCATATATCTAAATTGAGGTCGAATCCAAAAAACGTTTTGTTTCTTAGTTTCTTTTGGCACTTCTATTATCGCTTCTTCTTTTATTTTATCTAAGATTGACATTTTAGATTTCGCAAAATATCCTTCAGGAATCGTTGTTCCTAAAGATTCTTTATGATGTTTAGAAATATCACCTTTAAAACCTTCTTTTAGAAAGTTCTTTTTGTTGTTATTTTCTGTTGATTTTTTCATAATGTATTAGTTAGACCCTACTTTTTAAAAATAGTTTGGATTTATAAAAATATTTTTTCTTCAATAATTTTTACTGCTGAATAATAAGTCGATTTTAATGTGCTTTCTGATATTTCTAAAATTACTGACATCTGCCGAAAACTCAAATCATCGAAATATTTCATTTGAAACACGCGCTTTTGTTTCTCTTTAAATCCATCAATAATAGTATTTAGTTTTTTCTGAACTTCATCTCCATCAAAATAAGCATCTTCAAATAAAGCTTCTAAATTAGATTCTGAAACTTCATCTATATTATCATACCTTTTCTTATTGTTTTTCTCTAAAAAACGAATGGATTCATTGTAAGCAATTCGATACATCCAAGTATGTAAACTACTTTTTCCTTCAAATTTCTGAATGTTTTTGTAGATTCTAATAAAGGTGTTTTGCAAGACGTCATCAGCATTTTCATGCGTGGTAACTATCTTTCTAATATGCCAATACAAACGTTCCTGGTAGACGTCAAGCAACTCACTAAAAGCAGTATCTTTTAATGTAGCATCCTTTAACTTTTTTACAAGTTCAGCGTCTTTACTCAAGTATTGTTATGTTGATTTCTATTCTTTGACCCAAGATAAATCAAATAGTTTGGATAGCCTTATAAATTATTCTTCGTTTTTACGAAATCAAATAACTTATGCAATCCTTTTTCAAAATTTCTTTTGAATATTTTTTTGAGTATTAAAAAAACAATCAACTTTTTGATTGGTGATTTTGCTTCAATATAATTCTCTAAAACTAAACGACAAGACCCTGAATTTAATGGAGTTATAACATAAAACTGATATAACGCGTTTATTGGAAATGGACTTTTTGTCATTTCACCATAAACTAATTGACCACGTTTTACATCTTTTGTTACAACTACAAAATCTAAATTCTTTTCATTGATAACACATATATGTTCAGAACCTAAACGTGTAACTTCATTTACATTAAACTTAATTTCATCAACACCTTCTGTCCATTGTTTTCTATAAGAATAATTAGATATAGATTCTAATAAAACGTTCGCAGACACTGGAAATTCTTTTTCAAAAGTGAACGTTGGCGGTTTATTGAAAGTAACTTTACTTGCTGTAGGAAATGACTTTATTTTTAAATTATCATTATCAATTACAGAAAATAAGTAATCTAATTGTTTACCATCATAACTATCACTTCCTTTTTTAAAATCATATAATTTTGATTGATAATAGCCTGACAAACCAATATTATCCGTCAGTTCTTTACTAAACAAAACATAATTATCACTTTCAACAGAATTTTTCATTAATCTATGAACTTCAATCACCTGACTTCCAAAAGGCTTTCTATTATTCTGAACCGTTAAAAACTGTAATTCACCACAATGTGCAACAATTTTCAATTGCAATTTAGGTGCTGAAGAACATGCGTTACAAGGACAAATTCTGTTTTTTTCTAATAATTTTAAATGGCTGTAAAATGCCGTAAAAATGTGTTCTGTTAAAGCCAATAATCTTTCTAAAGAAGGTATTTCCTTTTCTTTATAAAAGAACAATGCATCTCCTTCAATTTCTGCTAATTGTAAATCTTCTGTGTTTGCAGCAATCAATACTTCTAATAATTCAGAAATTACATGCTGACTGTGTTCTACCTCTGTTGTTTGAACAAATTCTGTAAATCCTGAAATATCTGGTAAAAAAAGTAACGATTTGTTCATGCTCTGTTTGTCGATTTTAAAACATGAAACTAACTAAAATTTCTATATCAACAATTGTTATTTAATTATCAGTTATTCCATTCTTAAAAAGTTTGAGATTTCTTTTTTCAATTGTATTTTTACATTCATAATAAAAGCATTCAATGAAAATCATTATATCTCCAGCAAAATCTTTAGATTTCGAAAGCAAAGCACCAACAAGTTTACATACGCAACCTCGTTTTTTAGAGAAATCTAAAAAGTTGAATAAAAAACTAAAAACACTTTCAAAGAAAAAGTTATCAGAATTGATGAAAATCTCTGATGATTTGTCTGCATTGAATTATGATAGAAATCAAACTTGGGAAACTCCATTTACTCCAGAAAACTCAAAACAAGCTATTTACTCTTTTACTGGTGCCGTTTTTCAAGGAATTGATGTAAATTCTTTGGATGAAGAAAAATTACCACTACTTCAAAATAACTTAAGAATATTATCTGGTTTATATGGTGTATTAAAACCTTTAGATTTAATACAACCTTACCGTTTAGAAATGGGAACACGATTAAAAGTTGGTAGCACAGAAAATTTATATAAATTTTGGGATGACACTGTTGCAAAATCTTTAAATAGCGAATTAGAAGATGGTGAGTTACTTGTTAATTTGGCAAGCTCAGAATATTTTAAAGTGATTCCTAAAAAAGTTTTAAAAGTGCCAATGATTACACCTGTTTTTAAAGATTTTAAAAACGGAGAATATAAAATTGTTATGACATACGCTAAAAAAGCACGTGGATTAATGGTCCGTTATATTATTGAAAATAATGTAAAGACAATTGATGGTTTAAAAGGTTTTAATGTTGATAAATATCGTTTTTCTGAAGAATTATCTACAGGAAATGATTTAGTTTTTACTAGATAGAAATTAGTATTCAGTATTCAGTTGCAGTCATAATACTCTTCAAAAAATAAGATCTAATTGAAAAAGAAAACTTTTATTAAACTCGTAAAAATATTTTTATTCTTTATAATTGTTTCTGTTTTCAGCATCTTTTTATCTGATAAATTAATTGTAAAAAATGCGCAAGGAAAAATTTATTCAGAAACTAAAAACATACCTAAAAACAACGTTGGTTTAATTTTAGGAACTTCAAAACTATTAAGAAATGGCAACATAAATTTATACTACAAGTATAGATTGAATGCTGCAATTCAATTATTTAAATCTAATAAAATTGAATTTATAGTTATTAGTGGTGATAATAGTTCTAAAAGTTATGATGAGCCAACAGATTTTAAAAACGATCTCATAAAAGCAGGAATTCCAGAAAATAAAATATTTTTAGATTATGCAGGTTTTAGAACTTTAGATTCTGTTGTTAGAGTAAAAAAAATTTTTGGTCAGAATTCTGTGACAATAATCTCGCAACAATTCCATAACGAAAGAGCTATTTATTTAGCAGAACATTTTAATATTAAAGCAATTGGTTTTAATGCAAAAGGTATTTCTGGTAAATATGGTTTAAAAGTTCGTTTACGTGAACATTTAGCAAGAGTTAAAGTTTTTGTTGATATACTTTTTAATGTTCAACCTAAATTTTTAGGTAAAAAAATAGAAGTAAAATAAATAAAAAACTCAATTTTATAAAGAGATTGCTTCGTAAACTAGCAATGTCAATTGTTAAGAAACAACTTACATCACTGCCAACTGAGACTGCTTACTGAGACTTAATACTAAATTAACAATCCACAATCCTTACCGTTACTGCTAAACCTCCTTCAGAAGTTTCTTTGTAATTCTTATTCATGTCTTTGGCAGTTTCCCACATGGTATCAATTACTTCATCTAAATGTACCAAAGATTCTTTTGGATCTGTTTCTAAAGCAATTTCTGCTGCATGAATCGCCTTTATTGCTCCCATAGAATTTCTTTCAATACAAGGTACTTGTACCAAACCTCCAATAGGATCGCAGGTTAAACCTAAATGATGTTCCATTGCTATTTCTGCGGCAGATAAACATTGAGCTGCTGTTCCGCCTAACAATTCGGTTAAAGCTCCAGCTGCCATTGCAGATGACACTCCTATTTCTGCCTGACAACCTCCCATTGCTGCAGATATTGTAGCATTTTTCTTGAAGATACTGCCAATTTCTCCTGCAGTTAATAAGAATTTTTTAATTTGATTAAAGTCAGCTTCATGGTTTTCTATCACCATATAATACATTAAAACAGCAGGAATTACACCTGCACTTCCATTTGTTGGTGCTGTAACTACTCTACCCAAAGCTGCATTCACTTCATTTACAGAAAGAGCAAAACAACTTACCCATTTTAAAATTTCTCTAAACTTTACTTCTGTACTTCTTATAGCAGTAATCCATTCTTTTGGATTTGTATAACTTGTATCTTTAATTAATTTTTTATGCGTATCAAAAGCACGTCTTTTTACATTTAATCCTCCAGGAAGTCTCCCTTCTGTATGACAGCCTGTGTACATACATTCTAACATGGTATCCCAAATTCTATGAATTTCTTTATCAATAAATTCGGCTGAATTAAGTTCTAATTCATTTAAATAAACAATTTCTGAAATTGATAAATTTTCTTTTTCACAATATTCTTCTAATTGAATCGCTCTGTTTACCGGAAAAGGGAAATTCTTTTTATTAATTTTAATTTCTTCTTCTAAATGATCGTTTTCTTGTACAATAAAACCTCCACCAATAGAATAATAAGTTTGAGTAGAAACTTCATCACCTTTAAAAAAACCTGTAAATTTAATTCCGTTTGCATGAAAAGGAAGGAATTCTCTATTAAATACTATTGAAGTTTTATAAAACGGAACATTTTTTTCGTCATTAAAAAAAAGTTTTTCTTTATTTTTAATGTCATCTATGATTCCTGCTATATCTTTAATTGGCACATATTCTGGATCCGCACCACTTAAACCTAATTGAATTGCTAAGTCTGTAGCATGTCCTTTTCCTGTTAAAGAAAGAGATCCATATAAATCAACTTGAATTGCATCAACTAAATTAAACTTTTTATTTTCTTTTAATTGATAAATCCATTGCTCAGCAGCACGCCAAGGACCTAAAGTATGTGAGCTTGATGGACCAACACCAATCTTCAACATATCGAAAACACTTATAAATTGCGACATTCGTAAAATTTAAACTAAGAATCGCGGTAAATGTAAAAAATCCAACTCAATGAGTTGGATTTTTTATCAAAAATATAAGATTATATTAATTGTAAATAGATTCTTTACCGAATTCAACGGCTAACATATAGTAAACTACTGCTCTATACTTGCTTCTTTCAGATTTACCAATAGCTTCAACAACTTTAGCAATAGCTTCATCTAATTTTGGTCCGTCATCTAAACCTAACTTTTTCATTAAAAAGTTCTTCTTAACTGTTAATAATTCTTTTGCATCAGAACCAGAAACTGTTTCAGCATCTCTTTTATATATAGATGGCCCTAAACCTTTTGTTACAGCTTTTAATAAGTCTGCATCATATTTTAGACCTTTATCGTCCATAAATTTAGAATACTGTGCTACTTTCTCGTCAAATTTACTCATAATTACGTGTTTAGTTTTATTAAATAATGTTTCATTCTAATTGAACAATCCAAATATAAGAAAATAAAAATGCTTTTCAAAAATTCTTCCTATTCAATATATTAGATACATTTTATGTCACAATGTCACATCATTTTAAAATATTTTTTTAAAAAACTGACATTTTCAAGTCAAAAAGCAGTTGGCATACAGTTTGACTAATAGAAAATGTAAAGTTGAATTAAAACATATTAAACAAATATTATGAGTAAAATAATTGGAATCGATTTAGGTACAACAAACTCTTGTGTTTCTGTAATGGAAGGAAATGAGCCAGTTGTAATTCCTAACGCAGAAGGAAAAAGAACTACACCATCTATCGTTGCCTTTGTTGAAGGAGGAGAACGTAAAATTGGTGACCCAGCTAAAAGACAAGCTGTGACGAACCCAACAAAAACTGTTTATTCTATTAAACGTTTTATGGGTAACAAATTTTCTGAATCTACTAAAGAAGCAAAAAGAGTTCCTTATAAAGTAGTAAAAGGAGATAATGATACACCAAGAGTAGATATTGATGGTCGTTTATATACGCCTCAAGAAATTTCTGCAATGGTATTGCAAAAAATGAAAAAAACTGCTGAAGATTATTTAGGAACTGAGGTTACTGAAGCAGTAATTACTGTACCTGCATATTTTAACGATGCACAACGTCAGGCTACAAAAGAAGCTGGTGAAATTGCAGGTTTACAGGTAAAAAGAATTATAAATGAGCCTACTGCTGCTGCATTAGCTTATGGATTAGACAAATCTCATGACGATAAAAAAATCGTTGTTTTTGATTTTGGTGGTGGAACACATGATGTTTCTATCTTAGAATTAGGAGATGGTGTTTTTGAAGTATTAGCTACTGATGGAGATACGCATTTAGGTGGTGATGATGTTGATGAAAAAATCATTAACTGGTTAGCTGAAGAATTTAAATCTGACGAAGGAATCGATTTACGTGATGACCCAATGTCTTTACAACGTTTAAAAGAAGCTGCTGAAAAAGCGAAGATTGAATTATCTTCTTCTGCTACAACAGAAATTAACTTACCTTATGTAACTGCTACTGCTAGTGGACCAAAACACTTGGTAAGATCTTTATCTAGATCTAAATTTGAGCAATTAATTGACGATTTAATAAAAAGAACTATTGAGCCTTGTCAAACTGCATTAAGAAATGCTGATTTAACAATTTCTGATATTGATGAAGTTGTTTTAGTTGGTGGTTCTACAAGAATACCTGCTGTACAAGAAGCTGTTGAAAAATTCTTTAAAAAAGCGCCAAGTAAAGGTGTAAACCCTGATGAAGTTGTTGCTTTAGGAGCTGCTATTCAAGGTGGAGTTTTATCTGGAGATGTTAAAGATGTATTGTTATTAGACGTTACACCTTTATCTTTAGGTATTGAAACAATGGGTAATGTTTTCACAAAATTAATTGATGCAAACACAACTATTCCTACAAAAAAATCTCAAGTATTTTCTACAGCAGTAGATAATCAACCATCAGTAGAAATTCACGTTTTACAAGGTGAAAGAGCTATGGCTGCAGATAATAATACAATTGGACGTTTCCATTTAGATGGTTTACCTCCAGCACAAAGAGGTGTACCTCAAGTTGAAGTTACTTTTGACATTGATGCAAATGGTATTATTAAAGTTTCTGCTTTAGACAAAGGAACAAACAAATCTCATGAAATTAGAATTGAAGCTTCTTCTGGATTATCTGAAGATGATATCGCTAAAATGAGACAAGAAGCAGAAGAAAATGCTGATGCTGATAAAGCTGCAAAAGAAACTGCAGAAAAAATCAACGAAGCAGATTCTATGATTTTTCAAACTGAAAAGCAATTAAAAGAATTTGGTGATAAATTATCTGATGATAAAAAAGCACCAATTGAAGCTGCTTTAGTTGATTTAAAAGCTGCTCATGAATCTAAAGATTTAGCATCTATTGATACTGCTTTAGCTAAAATTAACGAATCTTGGCAAGCTGCATCTGAAGAAATGGCTGCTCAAGGTGGTGCTGCAGGAGCTGATGCTGGTGCACAACAAGCGCAACCAGAAGCTGACGCTCAAGGAGACAATGTTGAAGATGTAGATTTTGAAGAGGTAAAGTAAGCAGAGAACAAAAATTTCATTAGAAATTTTATGTGAATCGCTTATCCCGTTGAAAGACGGAATCTATTCAAAAGAAATATACTTTCTTAAATAAATAAAACGCAATCATTCATTTGATTGCGTTTTTTTATGCGTCATCCTATGTTTGTAAAAATAAGGATCTGTTTTTAAAAAGCTTAAATTAGATTTAATATTTAACAAGAAAAGTAAGGGTAAAGGAAAAGATTATAGTCCGTCATTTGTCATTAAAGACCGTTCGCAATGCTAATCACTTTACCCCTTACTACATAAACTTGAACAGATCATTAGACCATCAAGTCTGTATTTAGGATTGATAAGTAAATGTAGTAATTTTTCTATAAAAACATTTGATATGAGTAAAATTATAGGAATTGATATTAGTAAGCAAACCTTTGATGTTTCTTATTTAGAAAAAGATAAATGGATTCACAAAATTTTTAAGAATCAAAATACAGGTTTTGAGCAATTTATTAAATTGATTAGTGCATCAGACTGGATTGTAATGGAGGCTAGTGGTCCTTATTATGTTCAGTTAGCAACTTTTTTACATGCATCTAGTTTTAATGTATGTGTATTAAATCCTTTGATAATTAGAAGATATAGTCAAACAAGATTATATAGAGCAAAAACAGATAAAAAAGACGCAAAGACAATTGCCGAATATGGTGCTCAATATGAGTTAAAAAGATGGTGTCCAGAGAGTAAACCTAGTATAGAAATTAAACAACTTTACACAGCTTTAGAATTACTAAAAAAACAAAAACATCAAACAAAAAGACAATTAGAATCCTTTGAAGCAACAGGTTTGTTGAGTTCGGATCTTAGAAAAGAATTAAAACAAGTACTAATATTATTAATAAGACGTATTGATAAGTTTGAAAAAAAGATAGAGCAAATAGGAAGATTAGCTTATAAAGACACGGTTGAAAGAATAAAAACGATACCAGGAATCGGGCTAAAAACGGCTATTATGATGAGTGTTATTACAGATAATTTCACAAAATTTGATAACTATAAACAACTGACAGCTTTTGTAGGATTTAGTCCAAGGCTATATCAATCAGGAACAAGTGTAAAAGGTAAAGGACATATTTGTAAAATGGGCAAACCTCAAATTAGAAAACTTTTGTATTTATGTAGTTGGTCTGCAAAAAGAGTAAATAAAAATTGTATCGAAATGTATGAACGACTTAAAGAAAAAGGAAAACCCGAGAGAGTAATTAAAATTGCAATAGCTAATAAATTAATAAAGCAAATTTTTTCTATTGCGACTAACAAACAAATTTACAATGAAAATCATCAAAACTTATATTTTCTGAAATAAAAGAAATTTTAACAATAAATAATAGTTTTTTAACACAGATCATTGCGAGGAACGAAGCAATCTCATTATGATAATTCAGATTGCTTCATTATTTTCGCAAAACGTTTTAAATTACAATTTTGAAAACCTACAACAGAAACAGCTTTTTTAAACATACTTTTTGTGAATTTACACAAATAGATAACTTTGAATTTCCTGAAGACACAAACTACAAAAGTAAATCTGAAAGCATGTATTTCTATACTTATGAAGGTGTGTATAGAAAATCTAATCATTGGGGAAGAGTTGCCAATTGCAGATGGAAGTTAATTTCTAACGAAAATTACAAGAATCAACAAATAGTTATTGGTTTTGCAAAATGGGCAGACTTCTACCCTATTAACTCCACGGAAAAAATATTTTATATTGAAGTTAATTTTGATAATAAATCAGTGAAACTTCAAACTAAAAACGACAAAACTACAAACCGTTTGTTTACGTTTTCTGAAGCACAAAAAAGAACAAAACAAATAACTCAATTATTTTTAGATGATAAATGGGCGAAATATTTCGATAAAAATATTGACGATTTATACTTAGAAGTTATTTCTGAATTCATCAACTCTGATAAGACTTTACAAGAAATAAAAAGAGGTTTTAAATAAAGTTCATTTTCCCCACACAGTTTGTCATTCCGTAGGAATCTCTGCACAATGTTTTTAAATATTTCGTGAGACGCTTCCAGCGTGACAAATAGTATGTTTAATTTATTTCGTAAAGTAATCGTATCTCTGAAATACAAAAAAACCACTCTAATAAACATCCTGTCACTTCGAGTAAAATTCTTTTTTCGAGAATTTTGTATCGAGAAGCCTCATAAAAAGATATAAAATTCAAGTAATTTTTCTTTCAATCAATAAATTCCTTTTCAGTAAATTTGTCCTTCTAAAAATCTAACAATCCAAAAATCTGATATGAACATTCCACAAACAAGTTTTCCTAGAGTTGTAATTATTGGTGGTGGATTTGCAGGTTTAGCAGCTGCAAAAGGTTTAGAAGAACAAGAATTACAAGTTGTATTAATAGACAAACACAATTACCATACATTTCAACCTTTATTATATCAAGTTGCAACTGGTGGTTTAGAGCCAGATTCTATCGCTTTTCCTTTAAGAAAACGTTTCAATGATGTAGATAATTTCTATTTTAGATTGGCAGAAGTGCATAAAATCAATCCTGAAAATAATACAATTGAAACTTCTATTGGAAATCTAGATTATGATGAATTAATTATAGGGACAGGCTCTACAACCAACTTTTTTGGAAATACAAATATCCAAAAATACACCATGGAAATGAAGTCTATTCCTCAATCATTAAACATTAGAAGTTTAATTTTAGAGAATTTTGAAGAAGCTTTATTAACATCAGATTTAGAAGAACGAAATGCTTTAATGAATTTTGTAATTGTTGGTGGTGGACCAACAGGAGTTGAATTATCAGGAGCATTAGCAGAAATGAAAAAAGGGATTTTACCAAAAGATTATCCTGATTTAGATATCCGTCAAATGCAGATAAACTTAATACAAAGTTCTGGTTGTTTGTTAAAAGGAATGAGTGATAAAGCATCTGAAAAAGCAGAAGATTTTTTAATTGATTTAGGTGTAAATGTTTGGAAAGATTTACGTGTTTTAGATTATGATGGAAAAACGGTTACTACAAATGGTGAAGATCATTTTAAAGCAGAAACTGTAATTTGGGCAGCTGGAGTAAAAGGTAAAATGATTGATGGCTTAAACACAGAATGTGTAATAGAAAGAGCTGCAAGAATTAAAGTGAATGAATTTAGTCAAGTTTTAAATCATCCAAATGTATATGCAATTGGTGATGTAGCTTGTATGTCTTCTGAAAAAAATCCTTACGGACATCCTATGATGGCACAACCTGCTATTCAACAAGGAAAATTAGCCGCAAAAAATATTTTAGCAAAATTATTCAATAAAAAACAGAAAGCATTTGTTTATAATGACAAAGGTTCAATGGCAACAATTGGTAGAAACAAAGCTGTGGTAGATTTACCTAAATGGAAATTTCAAGGAGTTTTTGCTTGGTTTGTTTGGATGTTTGTGCATTTGTTTTCTTTAATCGGTTTTAGAAATAAAGCAATTGTTTTTCTAAATTGGGTGTATAATTATATTCGTTTTGATAGAGAAACTCGTTTAATTATAAGACCTTATAAGAAGAAAAATAAGTTTTCTTTTAGAGATGAATTATGAGTGGAAAAAGGATTATAAAATGTCCGAATTGTGGTGTTTTTAATACCAATCGTGATTATTGTGAGAATTGCAATACACTAATTTCTCATCAAAAGAAAAGAGAAATAAAAGAAGCCAAAATTAAACAGACTCGAATTGAGGCTGCTGTTTATGAGTTAGAGAATCCTAATTTAGCAGAACGTTTAAAAAAACATCCTTTCTTTTTATATCGAATTATTGGTTGGATTTTATATTCATCAATAATGATAGTTAGTGCAATTGGTGCTGGTTTAGCTTGGTTTATTACAATGGTTGCAGCAGGATAAAATGAAAAAAGCACTCTTATATTATTTTATCTTCTCTGTAATAGCAGGCAGTTTTATTTATTTTTCTTCTTACTTTAATTTTCAATTACCACGATTTGTTCGTTATTATGTAAATGACTTTTTAATTGTTCCAATCATTCTTTATATCAGTTTACAAGTCCTAAAATGGTCTAAAAATGACAAAAATTATACTTTAAGTTTATGGGTTATTTTATATTTATGTTTGATGTACAGCATTTTATTCGAATACATTTTTCCTAAATATTTAGCAAGATATACCAAAGACTTTATTGATGTTATTTTATACTTTGCAAGCGGATTTTTATTCTATTTCTTACAAAAGAGAAAATAATACAATTCATCATTCAAAAATTACAACTCGGTATTTGTTTTTACTTTTAGAGAGAAGGACGCCACATCTTTGTATCATCAAAAACCATAAAGATGAAACGCATTCTATTTTTACTATTTACAATTTGTCAATTTTCTCTAATTGCACAAACTACAATTTCAGGAAAAGTTACTGATTTTAAAAACAACCCTATTTTAGGCGCTAGTGTATATTTAGACGGAACTTACGATGGAACCTCAACAAATGATAAAGGTGAATTCTCTTTTTCTACATCAGAAAAAGGAACACAAACTTTAGTAATTTCATTTATTTCTTTTGAAACCTATATTAAAACAGCCGATATTTCATCATTCAAAAACTTAAAAATAAAATTAAGAGATGATGTGAATGCTTTGGATGCTGTTGTTATAAATGCAGGAACTTTTGAAGCCGGAGAAAAAGCAAAAGTCACTGTTTTAAAACCATTAGACATTGTTACAACTGCAAGTGCTTTGGGCGATGTTATGGGCGCTTTACAGACACTTCCAGGAACTTCTACAGTAGATGAAGACGGACGCCTTTTTGTTCGTGGAGGAGAAGCTGAAGAAACTCAGATTTTTATTGATGGAATTCGTGTTTTCACTCCTTACGCAGCTTCCGCAAGAAATATTCCAACTCGTGGACGCTTTTCACCGTTTTTATTTAAAGGAATTTCTTTTTCTACAGGTGGTTATTCTGCAGAATACGGACAAGCATTATCTAGCGTTTTGCAATTAAATACCATTGACGAACCTGTTGAAGAAAAAACAGATTTGTCTTTTATGACTTTAGGTTTAGGTGTTGGAAACACGCAGATTTGGGGTAACAATTCTTTTAGCGTAAATACTTCTTATATAAATTTAGCTCCTTATCAAGAAGCTTTCCCCGATAGAAATACTTGGAAAAAACCGGTTCAAGCTTTAAGCGGAGAAATGGTGTACAGACATAAATTCAAGAATGAATCTTTATTAAAATTGTACGGGGCATTTAGTTATACAGATTTCGATTTAATACAAGATGACATTAATTTTGTTGATGGTTTTCGTTTCGGATTAAAAAATAGAAACCTTTATTTTAATACTTCTTACAAGAATAGATTTGGTGATAATTGGAAAATAGAAACAGGTATGAGTTTCACAAATGATTACTCTAATCTTAAAATTATTGATAATTTAGTTACAGACAACGAAAACTCAATGCACTTTAAAGTGAAGTTGAAAAAGCAGTTTTCTAATCGTTTTAAAATTAGTTTCGGATCAGAATATTTTATGACAGATTTTAATGAAGATTACACAGCTATCAACAGTAATAAATTTGAATATGGCTTTAACAATAACATTTTTGCTTCTTTTGCAGAAACTGATATTTTCTTTTCTAAAAACGTAGCAACAAAAATCGGAATTCGAGCAGAACATTCAGAGTTATTAAACGAGTTTACAATTTCTCCTCGAGTTTCTTTAGCTTATAAAGCGAGTAAGAATTCGCAGTTTTCTTTAGCTTATGGTCAATTTTATCAGAATCCTAAAAACGAATATTTAAAATTTAGTCAAGATTTTAAAGCTGAAAACACTTCACATTTAATTGCCAATTATCAAGCTACAAAACAAGGTCAGATTTTTAGAATCGAAGCCTATTACAAAGATTACAAAGACTTGGTAAAATACGATGATAATACCCCAATTTTCAACAGTAATTTTAATAATAACGGAAGTGGTTTTGCTAAAGGTTTCGATATTTTCTGGAGACAAAATGGTAAAATTAAAAACACCGATTATTGGGTTTCATATTCATATTTAGACACAGAAAGAGATTACAAAAATTATCCAACTGCAGCAAGACCGAGTTTTGCGTCCAAACATAATTTATCTGTAGTTGCCAAACATTGGGTCGAAGATTGGAAAAGTCAAATTGGTTTCAGTTACAACTTTGCTTCTGGCAGAAATTACACAAACCCAAATGAAACTGGTTTTTTAAATAATGAAACGAAGAATTACAATTCATTAAGTTTAAATTGGGCGTATTTAATAGACCAACAAAAGATTTTGTATTTCTCTGTAAACAACGTTTTAGCCACTCAAAATGTATTTGGTTACAATTACAAAAACACAGCAGAACCAAATGGAAATTTCGATAGACAAGCAATTATTCCAAATGCAGATAGGTTCTTTTTTGTAGGTTTCTTCTGGACAATTAGCGATAATAAAAAAACAAATCAGTTAGATAATTTATAATTTTATTAGAAGCTATTTCCAGCTTTCACTACTCGCTTTTTTTATCCTAAAAAGGAATAAAAAAGAGCTCAAACAAACCGTTCAATCTGGGCTAAACTTTACAATAACGTCATTGAGAGGAACGAAGCAATCTCTTAATAAATAAACAAATTACTTTGTCATTCATTCCCGCTATGACTAAAAAAAACAATTCAGAATCAAAAAACAACAATTCGGTATTATTCTTGTGTATTTCACGTAGAAACATCAGATATTTGAATCATCTTAAAACAACAACTATGAAAAAACTACTTTTAATAGCAACTTTAATTTTTAGCTTTACAAATACTGTAAATGCTCAAGAAGAAAAAGAAACAATGAATTTAACGGTAGAATTTTCTGGTATGAAATCTGATAAAGGAAGTCTTTTTGTAGCTCTTTACAATAATAAAACTAACTTTTTAAAGAAAGGTTACAGAGGAGAAATTGCAGAAATCAAAAATAAAAAAACAGTAGTTGTATTTAAGAATTTGCCAAAAGGAGTGTATGCAATTTCTGCTTTCCACGATGCAAATGATAACAAAAAAATGGACACAAACTTTTTTGGAATTCCGAAAGAACCAATAGGAATGTCTAATGACGCAACTGGTTTTATGGGACCTCCAAAATATAAAGACTCTAAATTTAATGTAGATTCAGACAAAACCATTTCAATAAAAGTAAACTAGTTACACTTTAACAAAAAAACAACAAACATCTTAAAATCAAACTATTATGAAAAAATTATTTTTATTCATAGGGCTTTTTATTGCCTTAAATGTAACAGCGCAAACAAAATACCAAACAGGAATGCAAAAAGCATTCGGATTATGGGAACAAGGAAAAATGACAGAAGCTTCTCAACTATTTGAAAGAATCTCTAAAGCAGAACCAACAAAATGGTTACCAACTTATTATGCAGCAACTGTAGAAATTATAGGCAGTTTTGGCTTAAAAGACGAAACTGTATTAAAAGCAAAATTAACAAAGGCTCAGGAGTTTTTAGATGCTGCAAAATCAAACTCAGATAACAACCCAGAAATACTAATTACACAAGCTTTTTTAAACTTAGGTTATATTGCTTTTGACGGACAAAAATACGGTATGACTTTAGCTGGAAAAAATAGCCAATTATATGCAAAAGCATTACAAATTGCTCCAAAAAATCCAAGAGTAATTTTAGGAAACGCAGAATGGAATATGGGTTCTGCCAAATTCTTCGGAAAGTCTACAAAACCTTATTGTGCCGAAATTAAACGTGCAATTGAACTTAGTAAAGAAGAAAAAATTGACATTGAGTTTTATCCGAAGTTTATGTTATCAAGAGCCGAAGGGGTTTTAAAACAATGTCAGGGATAATTTAATTATCTTCAATTAGTTTTATAATCAACTTAAAAGAGTCTTCATTTTTTATCCATTTCTTATAATCAGGGAATTTTAAAAGATGAAGATTTTCTTTTGGATATAAACGATGAAACATCGTTAAAGCAGCTAAAAAACTTCCTGCTTTAGATGGATGAAAACCGTCTAAACTATATAAATATTCTACGTTTTTATGTTTATTATATTCTTTCCAAACTTTTCCTACAGGAAACAATAAAGCATTATTTTGTTTAGCAGCAATTTTATGGTTTTCTATTACTAAATCTAATGTGTGATACCATTTTTTAGAAGTCCAAACCATAAAATAAACGAGTTTTGTATTATATTTATCACAAACCTTTTTTAAAATTCTTCCATCATCTATTAACATTTTTTTTCCTTCTAATTGAGACGATGGACCCTGTTGTACAACAACATAATCATACTTTTTTTTAGATAGTGTTTTGTGAAGTTTCCCTTCATTTAAATGATCTGCGATTGCGTAATTAGCAAAACACAAACTTTTTGTTTTAATTTCTATTCCTGATTTATTAGCAATATCTTCAAGAATGTCTGGTAAATTATTTGAGTAGGTTAAACTATTTCCTACAAACAATATTTTTTGAGCATTTACAGATGTAAAAAAACTAAACATTAAAACGACGATTATTTTTTTGAAACTAGACTTCATATGTAACTATCCTAAAATTTATCTATCAATCTTATTTTACTTTTTCATCATCACCAAAAAGCCAATACAAAACATTTTCTTCCCAGATTTCATGATATTCTTTTTGAAATATAATCGCTAAAGTATTAAGAAAATTTTATTTTGAAATTCTTTTTTAATCTCAATTCCATTGCCTTTTACAAAAAACTCCAAGACGTTTTCTTTTGTCAAGACTTTGCTTAGTGAGAAAACTATTATTTAAGACAACTGTTCTATATCATTTTATGAGATACTTAAATCAACTACCTTACTATTAAATATTTTGGTATCGTTTTCTTTCTGTGGAGTCTATTTTTAAATATATTTAAGAGAGGTTCATTATATAACATAAATATAATTTAACGTATTAAGAGCTTTATGAAAAAAATTGTTTTAGCAGAAGATAATTCAGTGTTTTTATTGCTAATAAGACTTCTATTAGAAAAGGAAGGATACCAATTATTTATAGCAGAAGATGGGAAAAAAGCAATTGAATTAATTGAAGCCCAAGATCCTGATTTAATTTTAACAAATATTATGATGGATTTCGTGAGTGGTTTAGAAGTTATAAGTCATGTCCGAAATGTTTTAAAAAAACAAACCCCTATTATTGTTTTATCTGCCATAGGTCAAGAAGAAATGGTTATCAAATCTTTTGATTTAGGAGCAAATGACTTTATGGGTAAACCTTTAAATCCCAATGAATTAATAATTAGAATAAAAAGAATATTAATCTAGCATTAACAACCTAGTGTTATTATGATTTTCACACTAAATTTAGTATCTTTTTTTGAGGATTTACCAGTTGGTGTTAAAATAATGTGGCTGCTTATTGTTGTTTTTTCCTTAGTTATACTCGTTTCCGTTTTTAATTTAAAAAGATTGAGGCATCGTTTAAGAAAAGAAGGAGTTTCTAGAGTGCAATATATAAATAAATGCGAACAGCAAATTGTGAATTATTTATATGCGAGTGAAGAAGGTGAAGTAATTAGTCGAGCTCAAAGAAAAATAATTACGAAGTTAAAGAGAGGTCTGTTTCTCAATTCTAAAAGGAAATTAATAGTACAGATACTTATTAAGTTGCTTGGAGAGATTTCTGGAGAAATGACGAACTCAATTCGTCAACTTTATATTGAATTGGGTTTGTTAAAACAAGCAAAATCTAAGTTAAAACATAGAATTTGGCACATTGTTGTAATCGGAATTAGAGATTTAAGAATGCTAAAAATTGTTGAAGTTCATGAAGAAATAGCGAAGCATATTAACCACCCTAGATTAGAAGTACGCAGACAGGTAAATTTGTATTTTTTAAGTGTGTTTGGGTACAAAGGATTAGATTTTTTAAGCGAACTAAAAAGTGAGATCTCTATATGGGATCAAATAGGTTTTCTTGAAATACTAAGAAAAATAGATGATCAAGAAATGCCAAGTTTAACCAAATGGCTTAATTCTAAAAATGATTCCGTGGTTTTATTTACAATTCAACTAGTAAAATTTCACAATCGAATTGAAAATAAAGAAAGTCTATTACAGTTAATCAATCATAAAAATCCCAAAATTAGGTTTGAGGTTATAAAGGTTCTAAATTATTTTCACATAAATGAAGCAAAAAAACAACTTTTAAAAGTGTACAAAAAATTAACAGAAAAAGAACAACTAGCAGTTTTTAAACTGCTAGAAAACATGGCCGATCAAGAAGATGAATCCTTTGTTTTAAAGCATTTAAATGATGTTGTTTTTGAAATAAAAGTATTGGCTATAAAAATTTTAAAGAGAATTAATACAGTAAAATTTCAGGAGTTTAAAATATGTAACGAAGACATTTCTAATAAAGAAATTATTCGATTTATAGAAAATAATTAAAATGGAAACGCACAATTGGTTTAACTATATATTATTGGCATTTGAATATCTTTTATTCATATATGCTTTTTGTGTGTTTTTATCATATATTATATTAGCTGTATTTTCTATGAAAGAAACAGTTTCTTATATCCGTAAAAATAGTTTTGTAAACTATAAAGATATTTTGTCTTCAGAAATTGCTCCTTCTATTTCTATTATTGCACCAGCATATAATGAAAGTTTAAATATCGTTGAAAATGTTAGATCCTTATTGTCTAGTCATTATGTTCATTATGATGTGATTCTTGTGAATGATGGGAGTAAAGATGATAGTTTAGAAAAACTCATTGCTACTTATGATTTGGTAAAGGTTGATTACTTAATAAATCAACAAATAGAAACAATGCCATTAAGAGCAGGTGTCTTTAAATCTACCAATCCTGCTTTTGAAAAATTGATTGTTGTTGATAAAGAAAATGGAGGGAAAGCAGATGCTTTAAATGTGGGTTTAAACTTCAGTAGAAATGATTATATAGCTTGTATAGATGTAGATTGCCTGTTACTCGAAGATTCATTACAAAAAATGATAAAGCCATTTTTAGAGTATACAGATAGAAAAGTTATTGCTTCTGGCGGAGTTATAAGAATTGCTAATTCATGTAAAATTAAGGACGGAAAACTGATAGATATTAATTTTTCGAAAAGCATGTTAGTACGAATGCAAATAATAGAATATTTAAGAGCTTTTTTATTGGGAAGAATGGCGTGGAGTAGATTAAATGGACTCCTGGTGATTTCTGGAGCTTTTGGAATGTTTGATAAAGATTTGGCTATTAAAGTTGGAGGATACGATAAGAATACCGTTGGAGAAGATATGGAGATCGTTGTTCGTATGAGAAGATATATGGAAGAACAAAGAATTAAATACAAAGTAGTATATATACCAGACCCACTTTGTTGGACAGAAGCCCCAGATAGTTATAAAATACTTATATCTCAACGTAATAGATGGACACGAGGAACCATAGAAACATTAAAAAAACATCGAGTTATTGGGTTTAATTATAAATATGGTATTCTAGGAATGTTAAGTTACCCATATTGGCTCATTTTTGAGCGCTTAGCACCACTTATAGAAGTACTCGGAATTATCTATTTTTTAGTTTTGCTTACAATAAGAGACATTAAATGGCCATATACATTAGTATTCTTTTTGGCAGCATACCTTTCTTCAATTATTTTTACACTGTATACGCTGTTTTCAGAAGAACTTACTTACAATCAATACAAGAAAAAAGGAATTGGTAATAAATTGATATTTACAGCCTTTTTAGAACCTTTCTTATTACACCCATTAACTCTATATGCTGCTATAAAAGGAAATTATGATTATTATTTTAATAAAAAGAAAAGATGGGGTGTAATGACTAGAAAAGGATTGAGTACTAAATAAAAACCTATAGCATGATTAAATATTTATTAAAAAAAATACCTATCAATTACCTGAAGGTAATTTTAGCATTAATAGTAATATTTTGGCTGATCAGTTTTGGAGAAGTGTTTTTACAGGTTAAAAGTGATAAAACACTTTTATTTACAATGAAATTAATCACATTTAAGTTTTTAAATGATATTTGGACTGTTCTTCTGATTGGAATTATTTACTTACCCATATTTCTATTACTCAATATAGGAAGAAAAAAATACGGACAAATTGTATTTGTAATTATAGCTACACTCCTTGTTCTTGGTAACCTTACATTAGTAAGATACAGCCTAACAACATTAATAAATTTGGGTGCAGATATTTTAGGCTATTCTGTTGAAGATATTTTTAAAACAGTCTCCTCACAAGAGTCTTCTGCTTCGCTAGCTAGCTTCTCTCCATTTTTAATTTTTCCAATATTATTTTTGTTAATACACGCCTTTTTCAAGAAAAAAGTGTTTGATGATTACTTACTTAAAATAATTTTAATACTGTTTGCCATCATTCTTCCATTTAACTTTTTAGTTTCAAATGTTAAAGAGGACAAGTATCAAAATAAAGTATATTTTTTAGCTAATGATATTATAGATTATAAAATTAGTAAGCTAAATAATAACACGTATGCTTTGTCAAGTACAAATGAATACCCTTTACTCAATTCAGCAATAAAAACCAAAGATGTTTTAAGTCCATTTTTTAATATTCCGCAAAAAAAACCTAACATAGTTATCGTAATTTTAGAAGGATTTGGAAGTGAATTTTTAGATGGAAATCATTATAGCGGATTTACACCCTATTTAGATAGCCTAATTTCAAAATCTTTGTATTGGGAAAACTTTCTTAGTACAACAGGAAGAACCTTTGGTGTAATGCCATCATTATTAGGCTCATTGCCTTTTGGTGATAGTGGGTTTTTAGAAATACCAGAAACTCCTTCGCATATATCATTGTTTAGTATTTTAAAAGAAAATGACTACACAACTTCTTACTTTTCGGGCACTCAATCAAATTTTGATAAAATTATTAACTTTTTAGAATACAATAAAGTAGAAAACATCGTAGATGAAAATAAATTTGAAGATTCTTACAAAAAAACAGATGGTGACTCTAATGGATTTTCTTGGGGATATCCAGATAGCGAGCTTTTTAAAAAAATGTTAAATACATACAATGTTAAGCAAGTTCCTAGGTTTGATGTTGCATTAACATTAAGTACTCACGAGCCCTTCTTGATTCCTAGTAACAATGTTTACAAAGCAAAAGTAGATAGTCTTTTTAACAATACTCAAAACTTAAAAATTACAAGAAAAGATATTGAAGCAAGCAAAAATATTTTTGCAGCATTATTATATACTGATAAATCTATAGAAGATTTTATGAAAGCATATCAGAAAAAAGATGATTATAAAAATACAATATTTATTTTTACAGGAGACCATCGCTTAATTCCTATTGAGCAAAAAGACAAACTCTGTAGATTTCACGTTCCTCTAATTATTTATAGTCCAATGTTGAAAAAACCACAAAGGTTTAAATCGGTTTCTTCTCATTTAGATGTTGCTCCAAGTTTAGTCTCTTTTTTGTCTAACAATAAATTTATCTCACCAATTAAGCAAACAGCTTGGTTAGGAAAAGGGTTAGATACAGCAAAGAATTTTAGAAATATTCATCAAATTGGATTGATGCGTTATAAAGGCGGATTAAAAGACTTTATAGTTAAAGACTATTTATATTCTAGTGGAGATTTGTATAAAATAGCACCATCCTTCAATATCAAAAAAGTAAAAATTGATAAAGTCTTAGCTAAAATGATTGACTCGTTTAACGAGTATAAAAAGGTAAATAATTACGTTACATCTCAAGATAAAATTTATCCTCCAATAAAAAACAAAGCTCAAACAAACAAGATTCAATTAACAGCAGAAGAAGAAAAAAACAAGAAAGAATTGATAAAAGGAAAATCGTATGACGAAGTTTTTCTTATTGCAAGACAACAAGCTTTTGCTGGAAAAAGAAAAATGGCTAGAATATTGTGTGATCATATTTTAAAAGCATTACCAAATCATGCAGATACTAGGATGTTAAAAGGACGAACATTGTCTTGGGATGGGGACTATGAATTAGCAGAAAAAGAGTTTCTGAACACACTAAAAAGAGAACCTTTTTATGACGATCCATATGTTGCTTTACTAGATTTATACTGGTGGTCTAATCAAGATGAAAAAGGCGTTATTATTGCTAAAAAAGCTTTAAAAAACAAGATAAGAAACCCTTTGCTAAGTTTTAAATTAGCAAAAGCTTATAAAAGATTAAAACAGACCTCATATTCTGTAAAAGTAATGGATAGTCTTTTAAAGATTTACCCTAAAAACAAAGAGTATATCAAATTCAAAAAAACATTAAAATAATGGAAGTAAGATATTTTAAAAAGAGCTGTATTGTTGCTATGTTATTCTTGTTAATTTCTCCGATTTTTTCGCAACAAAAAGAATTTACTGGAAATCCGGATACGGGTTTTGAACAAGCAAGGGAAATGGCCTTCAATAATCAAAGAAAAGAAGCACAAGAATTATTGAAACTTATTATAGCCAAATACCCTAATTACTTAGATTTAAGGTCGTTTTTAGCAAACACCTATTCTTGGGATGGTAATTATAAAATGGCTAGAGAAGGGTTTGATTTTGTATTAAAAAAAGATGCTAAAAGAAAACTAGATTGGATTGCAGCTATAAAAAGTGAATTTTACGCAGAACTTCCTTTTCGAGCAAAAGAATTGATAAAAAAAGCATTATTTCATTTCCCTGCGGATACTGACATACTATATCAAAAAGCAAGGTCTGAAGAAAAATTAAATAAGCCAGAAGAAGCACTGCGCACTTTAAATGAAATTATTCGTTTAGATAAAGATAATCAAAATGCTCTTTCCTATAAAAAGAGCTTATTTAATTCATTGCGTTTTAATGCTATTGGGGTTAATTATTCTACTATTTTTTATAACAAAAACGAAAGAAGTCAATCTCACTACAGTACGTTAAACTACACCAGACAGACTAAATACGGTAGCATTACAGGAAAAATTAATTATTCAAGAAGGTTTGATACAGATAGTTATCAATATGAAGTAGATTTATATCCTAGAATTGCAAATGGTCTCTATGCGTATGTTAGTGCTGGGTTATCGAACTCAAATCTCTTTCCAAAAGTTAGATATGGAGCAGAATTATACAAATCTTTACCTCGTAGTTTTGAAGCCTCTTTAGGTTTTAGAGGATTGCAATTTTCAACTACAACAATAATTTATACAGGATCTGTGGGTTGGTATACAGGTAATAGTTACTGGGCATTTAGAACATATATTACCCCTGGAGATGATGGGACAAGTACATCAGGTACGTTAACCTATAGAAAATATTATAGCGATGCAGACAATTACTTTAGCTTGTCTATTGGTGCTGGTTTTTCTCCGGAAGTAGAACGCTTTCCTGTAAATACAAACCAAGCAGTTGTTTTCGATTTACAATCACAAAAGGTAACTGGAGGTTATTCATTTACATCAAATAACAAAAAGAATGCTTGGAGTATTTCTTTGGGTATCTTTAGAGAAGAGAAAAGTTTATCTAAAGGAGAGTATTATTTATTCTACAACTTAGGCATTTCATATGATTTGAGATTTAAATAATTCCTTCTTAATAAAAATATTTTTGCTATAGATATAATGCGTTTATTCAACAAATTTTAAAAGCACAAATAGTTCATTTGAGCTATACACATATTTCCTTCATTATTCCTTTAAATTATATAGGATCCTATATAATTTGTAATTTTTAGCTTGCATCTTACAACGTACTGAAAACTTCCAAATGCATACTATCCTAAAATTTTATCAATCAATTCTTGTTTCGCTTTTTCATCATCACCAAACAACCATTGCAACACATTGTCTTCCCAGATTTCTCCTTTTTCTTTTTCAGAAATAATGTTTTCTTCCATGGCTAAATCCAATATTTTTCCAGGATATGAAGATTGTCTATCACTTTCCATTTCTCCTAAAGGATAAGGATCATCTAACCCCATTAAAACCTGACTTGTTCCTTGTCTTTTAAACATTAATCCTAAAGAATCTGTATCATGAACCAACGTATCAAAAAAGATATTTTTATGACCAACTGCTTTTCTAGGATGCGTTTTTCCTTCAAATAAATCTGGTCTTCCATCAAAACCTTGAATTCTTCTTCCCAAATTCATTTGTGCCAATTGACCTCCGTGTGCAAAACAAGTTCTAATGTTTTTAAAACGTTCTTGCATTCCGTTTAATGTATAAAAATGATATGCATCTCCACATTGGGCCAACATCCAAATTAAGTGAAAACGCCAATTGGTATTTTCTAATTTTATCATTTTATCGCCATCATAAGGATGAATTTCAATTGCTAATTTGTATTTGTCTGCCAATTCAAAAATCCGATCATTTTCTTCATCAAAAACACTACGCCATTGACCAATAGAATCCATAAAATGTGTTGGTAAACACAAAACTTTTAAATCTAATTCTTCTACACAACGCTTCATTTCATCTAATGCTCCATAAATAAAACCAGGATGCACAACAAAGCCACACGTAAATTTAGACGGATGTTCTCTCTGTACTTTTGCGTTAAAATCATTTTGAAAACGCAATGCTTTTTTCATTTCTTCTAAACGCAAACCGTTTCCATATAACTGAGAAAGATTCAAAACAACAGCGTGATCAATCTTGTTTTTTTCCATCCACAATAATTTCTCATCTAAGAAAAAACTAGAATCTGTTACAGGACGTTTCCATCCTTTTTGCAACATATGTTTACGTTCATCATCTACCCAAAAGATTTCTTTATCCTTCATAAACTGAGGAATTTCTTCTGGATAAGGTAATAAATGCGAATGTCCGTTTATGCGAAGTTTTCGATGCCCCTTTTCCCCAAAAGGGAGAACACTTTTGTTTTCTAATGAATTTGACATTACTTTTTGATTTTTTAATTTATGGTTGTTGCTTTCGCTATGTGTTCCTTCTCTTTGGGAAGGTTAGGATTGGGTATTATTTGGTGGCTGCATCACTGTTCCACATTTTTTGCAAGTACATTTTTTAGTGTCAGAATAATATTTATCAAAAATTATTGGCATATCCGTTTCAATATTATCTAACTTAAATTTCTTTCTATATAATTGATTTCCACAGTTTTCACAATACCATTCTAAAGCATCTTTCATCTTCTTCTTTCGTGGATATTCAATCACCAAACCAACCGTTTTTTCCTTTCTCTGTGGAGAATGGGGTACTTTTGCTGGCAATAAATAAATATCACCTTCATTAATTTCTACATCAATCATTTTGCCTTTATCATCTATGATTTTTAAAATCATATCTCCCTCAACCTGGTAGAAAAATTCTGGTGTTTCATTATAATGATAATCTTTTCTATTATTTGGTCCACCAACAACCATCACAATATATTCACCATTATCCCAAACACATTTGTTTCCAACTGGCGGTTTTAATAAATGACGATGTTCATCAATCCACTTTTTAAAATTTAACGGTTGTACTAAATTCATTTTATAGATTTTTATATTAAAGACTTTAAAATTAGTGAATTTTTATGTCTTTAAAAAGTATCTTTCTATTACTTTTTATTACTGAATTAGGCAAACAAGTTTAGCCCTGATTGAAACGACATCCTTTTTTCTATTTCAGAAAAAAGATATAGTGGAAAGCAGGAAATAGCTTCTAATAATTTTACAAACTTTTCGTTCTTCCACCATCAACAGGAATGTTAATTCCGTTAATATAACTTGCTTGTTTACTTGCTAAAAACGTTACTGCGGCGGCTGTTTCTTCTGGTTTAGCAAAACGACCTGCAGGAACATAACTTTTTAAAATTTGTTCCATTTCTGCTTCACTTGTGTTTGCTTTTTGTGCTTTTATCTTAATTATCTGATCTAAACGTGCTGTATCTGTAAAACCTGGTAACACATTATTTACCGTAATTTGGAATTGCCCCAATTCTGACGCCAGAGTTTTTGACCAATTTCCAACGGCATTTCTGATCGTATTAGAAACTCCTAAACCTGGAATTGGTTCTTTTACAGAAGTAGAAATTACATTAATAATTCTACCATATTTTTCTAATTTCATAAAAGGAACAACTGCTTGCACTAAGATTTGATTACAAATAATATGCATTTGAAATGCATTTAATAATTCTGATGTTGTTGCAATTAAAAGCTCTCCTCCTTTTGGTCCACCAGTATTATTTACCAAAATATGAAAATTAGCATCCGTATTTTTTAAAATACCTTCTAACTCTTCTGGTTTAGAAAAATCTGCCACCAAATAACTATGACATTGATTCTTATTTGGTAATTCTGCCAAAACTGCTTTTAGTTTTTCTTCATTTCTAGCAATTAAAGTAATATTTACTCCTTCTTCTGCTAATGCTAATGCTGTTGCTTTTCCTATTCCTTGTGTGCTACCACAAACTAAAGCATTTTTGTTTTTTAATTGTAAATCCATAAGTCCATCCCTAACCCTTCCCAAAGGGAAGGAGATTTAATACGTGTTAGTAATTTAATTTTAATATAAAACATTTTTTTTACTTTTTACCCACAACAGTTTCTTCCCTTTGGGAAGATTAAGATGGGCTTTTATTTTCTATAATCATATGTTTAATCTTCACGGCTTTTTCAAAATGATCTAACTTGTTCGTTTCAATCCACCAAGTTGCAACTTCCATTAATAAAATTGGGGTGTCATTTTTATTTTTAAAAAACGCATAAAAAGACAAACCAACATTCTTTCCTTTTTTCTCAATTTTCTCATTACAAACTTGTATAATTTTTTCTCTTAACTCCTTGTTCATAAGCCCATCCCTAACCCTTCCCAAAGGGAAGGAAACCAACACGTGTTAGTCTTTCTTTTTTTATTATCTTATTATTAACATTTTTTAAAACACAACAGTGTTTCTTCCCTTTGGGAAGATTAAGATGGGCTATATTGAATACATATATTCTTTGCCTCTGTAAAGAAACGTAACGCTTCAAAACCACCTTCTCTTCCTATTCCACTTGCTTTTTGGCCACCAAAAGGTGTTCTTAAATCTCGCAACATCCACGTATTTACCCAAACAATTCCTGTATGTAATTGTTTAGAGAACTGCATGGTTCTGTTTAAATTATTGGTCCACAACGTTGATGATAATCCGTATTTTGTGTCGTTTGCCAATTGCAACGCTTCTTCATCAGTTCTAAAGGACATAATAGTTACTATTGGTCCAAATATTTCTTCTTGATTTACGCGACAAGAATTATCTGTTACTTCAATTACTGTAGGCTGAAAATAATAGCCATTTTCATATCCAGGAATTGTAACTTCTAAACCTCCACATAAAATTTTTCCACCTTCATTTTCTGCAATTTCAACATACGATTCTATCTTCTCTAAATGTTCTTTAGAAACTAATGCGCCAACATCTATATTCCTTTTTGATGGATGCCCAACTTTTAATTGTTTAACATTTTTAATAAAATCTTTCTTAAATTTCTCATAGATTTTTTCTTCCACAAAAATTCTACTTCCGCATAAACAAATCTGACCTTGATTTGAAAAAGAAGATTGAACTGTCGTTTCTAACATCTTCTCATAATCGCAATCTGCAAAAATGATATTTGGGTTCTTTCCTCCCAATTCTAAAGATAATTTCTTAAACATTGGCGCTGCAATTCTGGCAATATGTGCTCCTGTTTTTGTTCCTCCAGTAAATGAAATTGCTTTAATATTTGGATGCTCAACAATTGCTTGACCTGTTATAGTTCCTAAACCGTGAACAATATTTAAAACTCCTTGTGGAAGGCCAGCTTCTGTACAAATTTCTCCTAATAAATAAGCTGTCATTGGTGTAATTTCACTCGGTTTTGCAACCACACAGTTACCTGCTGCAATTGCTGGTGCAATTTTCCACGAAAATAAATACAAAGGTAAATTCCAAGGAGAAATACAACCTACAACACCTATTGGTTGACGTAATGTAAAATTCATTGCATTTAATCCAACACTTTCATGAGCTTCTGATGAAAACTGTGTAATTGCATTTGCATAGAACTGAAAATTTGCTGCTGCTCTTGGAATATCTATTGCTTTTGCTAAACTAATTGGTTTTCCATTATCTATAGATTCTGCTTCGCCTAAAAAGTGTAATTTTCCTTTTATCAATTCAGCTATTTTAGACAAGATTTTACTTCTCGTTGCTAATGTTGTGTTAGACCAACTCGGAAATGCTTTTTCTGCAGCTTCATAAGCTTTTTCTACATCTTCTTTTGTTGAATTAGGAATATGACCATACACTTCTCCATTTGATGGATTGTAATTATCTATATAATTCCCTAAAGTAGGATTTACAAATTGTCCGTTTATGTAGTTTTGGATTTTCATTTCATTCACCGATTAAAGAAAAAAGAAGAGAGAAAAAAGACCACTCCTATCTTTATTCTTGACTCTCTATTCTTGATTCTTAATATTTATTTCTTTTTATAAGCAGTAACTTTAATCTCCACCACCAAATCCGGATGTGGTAATTGATGCACTGCAACTGTTGTTCTTGTTGGTCCTGTTTCTTTATCAAAAAACTCTGCATAGGTTTTATTATAACCTGCAAAATCATTCATATTTACTAGAAAGGTAGAAACATCTACTACATCTTTTATACTTGCTCCAACTGCCTGTAAATTAGTGTCTATATTTTTTAAAACTTCTCTAGTTTGCGTTTCTATATTTAGATGTTTCGTTCCCATTTCATCAATAATATCAACTCCTGCAATTGAATTATCTGCTCTTCTTGAACTTGTTCCTGAAACAAAAATAAAATCACCCACAACTTTTACATGTGGATATGCGCCTCTTGGTGTTATCATATTAATTCCCTCTTAATCTCCCATAAAGGGAGAAACTCTAAACGGGTATTTGAGTTTTCTTGTTATTCTTTTTTATTTATTAATGAATAAAATATCTTTTTCTTCGCTCACAAACTCATTCCTTCCCTTTGGGAAGGTTAGGATGGGCTTTCTGCCAACTCTAATAATTTTAATGTTGTATTATAATTTCTACTTGTTGCTGTCACATTCAATTTTCTTTCAAATAAATTATTAGAAAGTTTGGTCTTCCCAAAACCTGTTTCACAATAAATGTAAACCATATCGTTATCGATTAAATATTGATCGTTATTGATACCTTTTACTTCTATTTTTGTTTCATATACTTTTTTGTTTAAGAAAACAAATGCAACTATTTTTTCATTTTCTGTTGAAAAAGGATACTTAACTATTGCTTTTTTCCATTCGGGAATTGTTCTTGCAATGACAGGAACATCATAACCGAATTTGGTTTGAATTCCTTCTTTAATTTTATTACAAATTACCGATTTACCCTCACCTGCTTCTAAAATAATATTTCCACTTTGAATATATGTTTGCACATTTTTAAAACCTAAATCGTTTAATAAATCACGTAAATCTGCCATTGGAAGTTTATTTCTTCCTGACACATTAATTCCTCTTAATAAAACAATATATTTTTTCATTTGGTGTTTAAAGTTTCTTTTACTTAAAATTAATCAATAACTTTTATAAAAATGCTTAGCCCTGATTGAACGGTCTGTTTGAGCTCTTTTTTGTTTTTCTCAAAAAAAGCGAGTAGTGAAAGCAGGAAATAGCTTCAAAAAAGATTACAATCCTGCAATTTTATCTTTCTCTAAAATAGTATTTGTTTCAATTTTCACCTTCTCTAAAATGACTTTTAATTCGGCTTTTGTCATATTTAAATGTGTATCAACTTTATCATCAGCAATTAAATTCAGTAAGGCTTTGTCTTGTGCACGACCTTTTTTCATTGCTTCGTTATAACTGATGTTTTCATTAAAAGTAACCAATGAATATTTAGAGAAATACTGTTTTGGAAATGTCTTTTCTAAATCCATTTCTATCTTTCTCTTCTTTTTGAATAATGGATTCGCGACATGATCTCTCATCTCATGAAAATTATCAATCGCTAAATCTGCAATAGCATCTGTGTCTTTTTTTCGTGTCTTTTCATAAGTTTTGAAAACAGATTTCCAATCGCCTAAATCTTGATCTAGAATTTCATCAAAAACGACAACATCTTCAAAAGAAGCATTCATTCCTTGTCCGTAAAAAGGGACAATTGCGTGTGCAGAATCTCCCATTAAAATGGTTTTATTTTGATACGACCAAGGTGAACATTTTACGGTTCCTAAAGCGCCAGTTGGATTGTTTAGAAACTCGTCTTTTATATTCGGAATTAGCGCCAAAGCATCTGGAAATTCTTTCTCGAAAAATTCAGTTATTTTTTCTTCGGATGTTAAGTTTTCGAAATTAAATTCGCCTTCATCGTAACTTAAAAATAAAGTTACTGTAAAACTTCCGTCTAAGTTTGGAAGTGCAATTAACATAAAATCGCCACGAGGCCAAATATGTAAATGTCCCTTACTTATTTGATGATTTCCTGATTTATCTGCAGGAATCTCCAGCTCTTTATATCCGTGATTTAAATAATTTTGAGAATAGCTAAACAAGAATTTACGTTCTAAATAATAGCTTTTCCTTAGTGAAGAACCAGCTCCATCCGTTCCAAAAATAACATCAGCTTTTAAAGAAAATTCCTCTTTGGTTTTATAATCTTTAAAATGTGCAATTGAGTTTTCAATATCAACATTTTTACACTTTTTATTAAAATGAATATTTACATTTTCGTGCTTTTCTGCTTCTGTTAAAAGAATTCCGTTTAAATCTCCTCTAGAAATTGAGTTGATATATTCGTTTTCTCTTCCTGAATAATTAGAAGCAAAAAGGTTTCCTTTTGTATCGTGAATTAATCGTCCATACATCGGAATACAAATTTCTCTTGCCTTCTCTTCTACTCCACACAAACGAAGTGCTTTAAATCCTCTGTCTGACAAAGCTAAATTGATAGATCTTCCTGCAGAAATATCTACAGTTCTTAAATCTGGCCTGCTTTCATATACCTCAACTTTAAAACCTCTTTGTGCGAGTCTTAATGCGAGTAAAGAACCACATAAACCTGCTCCGACTATTAATATTTTGTCTTGTTTTTTCATATAAAATCTAATTAAACATTAAAAACGAACCATAATACAAATCAAAAAATATTGATAATTTTAAGCTATTAATATCTTCTCCTAAATCATCAATCATTAAAAGCATTGCACTTGATTTTAACATCGGAGAAATATCATCTGTTAACTTTGTCATTGCATAATAATCTTTCAAATCATTATTTTTAATCGCCATTCTTAAACAAGAACAAAATTTTTCGTTTTCGTTTAAAACATAAAAAACTGGAACCTCTTTTTTTATATTTTCTGCACCTTTTCTTTCTGTTATAACGATATCAAAATCATCTTCATACTTAGGCTCTTCATATAACTTATATAATACTTTAAATGATTCTGATTTTTTAAAATCAACTAAAAACTTTTTTGCTTTTTTAGTTTGAAAAAAATCTCTTCTTAATGACATTTTTGAAAAATCATTTAAGAAAAGTTTATATAATTCTAAATTAGTTTTAGCTCTACTTCCATAAACTTCTTTTAAATGATTCTCGAAAACCAATACTCCATCATCTAGGTTATTAATAGTTTCTTCAGATAAACATTCTGAAAAAACAATAGAAGATTTTGATGCTTTCTTTTCTACTTTATTAGAACACATAAAAAGTGTTAAACATATTATTAAGTAAAATATTTTTTTCATATTTAATTTCTATAGCAATTCTTTTAAAATAGTCACCATCCTATATACATCTTCAAATGAATTATACATTGGTGTTGGTGCGCAACGAATTACATCTGGTTCTCGCCAATCTGTAATAATATGATTTTCTGTTAGTTTTTTATGTAAACTTTGATCCGCATTTATTACTTGAATGGATAATTGACAACCTCTTTCTTTTGGATTACTTGGCGTGATAATTTTAATATCATCCGAACCAATTTCATTGATTAGAAACTCAAAATAACCTGTTAATTTTTCTGATTTCTCTCTTAATGCTTCCATTCCAACCTCATCAAATAAATCTAAAGAAGCTTTTATTGCTGCCATAGATAATATTGGCGGATTACTTAATTGCCAACCTTCTGCTCCTTCCATAACATCGAATGGCTGTCGCATGTTAAAACGGGTTTCTTTGTTATGATTCCACCAACCTGCAAAACGTGGTAACTCTTTATTTTTTGAATGTTTTTCGTGGACGAATAATCCTGCCAAACTTCCTGGTCCAGAATTTAAATATTTATAAGTACACCAAGCTGCAAAATCGACTCCTGAATCGTGTAAATTAGGTTGAATATTTCCTGCTCCATGCGCTAAATCAATTCCTACAACACAATCTTTTGAATGTCCTATTTCTGCGATTCTTTTTAAATCTAAAAACTGGCCTGTGTAATAATTTACGCCTCCAATTAGTAGTAAGGCAATTTCATCTCCTTCAAACTTTAAAATCGCTTCTAAATCTTCAATATTTAGTAACGTTTCTCCTTCTCTGGGTTTCCATTCTATTAAATCTGTTTCTTCATCAAAACCATGAAATTTCAATTGAGATTGCACTGCATATCTATCGGATGGAAAAGCATCCGATTCTATTACAATTTTATATTTGGTTTTTGTCGGTCTATAAAAAGACACCATTAACAAATGTAGGTTTGTTGTTAATGTATTCATGACAACAACTTCAATTGGTTTTGCGCCAACTACTTTTGCCATTTTCTCCGTTAACAATTCATGGTAATTCAACCACGGATTTTTCGCTTCAAAATGACCTTCTACTCCTAAATTTGCCCAATCTTCTAATTCTTGATTGATATATTCTTTAGTCGATTTTGGTTGTAAACCCAATGAATTCCCTGTAAAGTACAACCAATCTTTTCCGTTTTTGTCTTTTGGAATATGAAATCGATCTCGTAAAGATGAAAGTTTATCTTCTTTATCTTGCTGTTGCGCGTATTCTAATGTGTTTTGGTATTTCATCAATTAAAAAAATGATTGTCTCCAAATATAAAACAATCCTATTGAGAATTCAATTTTTTGAGTTTTGATTTTTTGTACTTTAGCTAAAAATATTTTATTAATGAGAATTGTAAAACCTTTTACGCTACTAATTTTGATTCTTTTGATGTCTTGTAAAAATGACTCAAAAACAATTAGCGAACTTCAAAATATTCATTCTAATTTAAAAACAACTTTTGCTCCGGATAAAAGAGTTGAGCTGTTTGATGTTAATTTTGAATTCGTAGATAATCAACTTGTTTTAGAAGGAGAAACAACTAGTAAAAAAGCTTTTTCTATACTTTTAGATAGTTTAAAAAACAGAAAATTAGCATTTACAAACAGCGTTCGTATTTTACCTGATTCAGCTGTAGGGGACCAACAATTTGCAGTCGCAAGAAACTCGGTAATAAACATTCGTTCTCAACCAAAACATTCTGCTGAATTAGGCACTCAAGGTTTGTTAGGAATGTCTTTAAAAGTGCTGGATAAAAAAGGTGATTTCTATAGAATTCAAACTCCTGATAATTATATTTCTTGGGTTGATAAAGGAGGAATTACAAGAGTGACTAAAAATGAATTTGATGCTTGGAATCAAGCTAGTAAAATAATTTACACTAAAGTTTTTGGTTATGTATATGCTGATAAAAGCATCAATTCTGAAATAGTTTCTGATATTACTTTAGGTGGAATCTTACAATATATATCTGAAGACAATCTATTTTACGAAGTAAAATATCCTGATAATAGAATTGGTTTTATCAAAAAAGAGGAAGCAGTAATTTATAATTCTTGGTTACAGAACTTAGACTCACCAAAAGAGAATATTGAAAGTATTGCTAAGAAAATGAATGGTTTTCCTTATTTATGGGGTGGAACTTCTTCTAAAGGAATTGATTGTAGTGGTTTTACAAAAATGGTGTATTTAATGAATGGTTTTATCATTCCTAGAGATGCTTCTCAGCAAATAAATGCTGGTAAAACTGTTGATTCAAATTTAACTTTTGAAAGTTTAGAAAAAGGTGATTTAATTTTCTTCGGAAGAAAAGCCACAACAGATAAAAAACAACGTGTTACTCATGTTGGTATTTGGTTAGGAAATAACAAAATGGAATTTATTCACGCTTCTGGAAACGTTCATTTAAGTTCAATGGATTCAAAGCAACCTAACTATGATGAATTTAATAAAAACAGGTATTTGGGAAGTAAACGTTATTTAGGTGTTGAAGACAAAATGATTATTGACTTGAAAGAGGAGATAAAATTATAGTTGTTTTTTGGATTCCTGTCTGCACAGGAATGACAGCGCGTAAAATAGATATGCAAAAACACTATAACAGGCTCAGCTAAGAAAAAAGCAGCTGAAAAAACTGAGGATATAGTTGTAGGAACAGTACTTACAGCAACTAAATAAACCGCAACAAAGTTAACGGAGTTAAAGAATAAAATGGTAGATATTAAAATAAATAAAAATAATTTAACTTGGTATTTTATATTATTGATATGTGTTTTAGGTTTATTTTTTTTATATAAAAATCAACTAAAAATAGATGATGATTTAAAAAAAAATGGAATTAAAACAACAGGTTATAGTATAGTAAAAGATTCTAGCCCCCTAGCTTATAAACAACGGCAATTGGTTCGTTGGGTTTATTCTATTGATGGAAAAAACTATCGAAGAAAGAAAACTAAAAGCTCATCTATTAAGTTAGAAAATTATGAGTATTACACAATTTACTATAACACTAAAGACAAAGAAGAAATTTTTGTAGATTACACAGAGTTTATTTTAAAAGGAGTATATTCTAATACTGAAAGTATTCTTGTTGAAAAAATTGCATTAAATAAAAAAGACATCTATTTCAAATATATTGTAGATAATATAGAATATGAAAGATATCAAAAAGTAAAACTTGGATTAACAGATGATTTGACTAAGAAATATTTAGTTAAATACAATGTGACTAACCCTAAAATAGGGTACATATATTTAGATAGTATTCGCTAAAAATAATCTAATCTGTTAAGAATAATCACAGGAATTGTACTTTTAGAAACAGATTACTTCGTTTCTCGCAATGATAAAATGTAAGCAAACAAGTCTAGCCCTGATTGAACGGTTTGTTTGAGCTCTTTTTTGTTTTTCTCAAAAAAAGCGAGTAGTGAAAGCAGGAAATAGCTTCAAAAAAAAATAGATTCCTGTTTACTCAGGAATTACAAAGTGTAAAAAAACAAAAAAGCCTTTCAACGAAACATTGAAAGGCTTAAATTATATTAGTTAAATGAAGAGATTACTTCGGAAAAATTCCTCGTAACGACATAGCTGAAATTAATAAAGAACTCTAAACTTAATTGTTCCTTCTACGTTTCTTAATTCTTCAATTACTTCTGTATTATATTTTTTATCTAAATCGGTAATTACATAACCAACTTTTGGATCGGTAGATAAATACTGACCTGTAATGTTTAAATCGTACTTAGCTAAAATCTTATTGATTTCTGCCATTACACCTGAAACATTCTTGTGAATATGTAAAAATCTGTGTGCGTTTGTTTGTCTTGGTAAACGAATATTTGGGAAGTTTACAGCATCTACTGTATTTCCTGAATTCATATATGCCATAATTTTACTTGGTACAAAGTCTGCAATATCTCTCTGTGCTTCTTCTGTACTACCACCAACGTGTGGTGTTAAAATTACGTTTGACAATCCTTTTAATTCTGTATAGAACTCACCGTTTTTTCTAGGTTCTGAAGGATAAACATCTACCGCAGCTCCTGCTAACTTTCCACTTTTTAAAGCATCTGCTAAGGCTACAACATCAACAACAAACCCACGAGAAAGGTTCACTAAATGTGCGCCATCTTTCATTTGAGCAATCTCTTCTTTACCAAAGAAGTTTTTATTAGCAGCATTATCATCAACATGTAAAGTTACTACGTCAGAAATAGCTAATAAGTCTTTTAAAGTACTCATTTTAGTTGCATTTCCTAATGACAACTTATCTTCAACATCATAATAATAAACATCCATTCCTAAAGCTTCTGCCAACACTGATAATTGCTTACCAATATTACCATAACCTACAATTCCTAGTTTTTTACCACGAACTTCTTTAGAACCTTCTGCTGTTTTATTCCATTGACCATTGTGAATTTCTGTACTTCTTTGAAAAACACTACGCATTAACATAATGATTTCTCCGATTGCCAACTCAACAACAGAACGTGTATTACTATAAGGAGCGTTAAAAACAACGATTCCTTTTTCTTTACACGCTTCTAAATCAATTTGTTTGGTACCAATACAAAATGCACTAACTACCATTAATTTATCTGCAGCATCTACGACTCTTTGTGTAACGTTTGTTTTAGAACGAATTCCTAAAACGTGAACGTCTTTTATTTTTTCTATCAATTCGTCTTCAGACAAACTTTTAGAAACTGTTTCTACTGAAAACCCATCTGCAGATAACTTTGTAAAAGCATCTGAATGTACGTTTTCTAATAATAAAATTTTAATTCTATTCTTTGGGTATGATATATTTCTTGGCAAATCGTTAACGTATAAAAATTCATCTAAACTTGGGGCAATATGGTCTGCGTTTTCTGTTGTTTTAACTCTAGAAACATTTTCTGTGTATGCAAAAAATCTATCTGCCACACCTGCTTCTCTAGTTACATAATCGCTGTACCCATCACCAATAACTTGTATTTCTCCTTCAAGATTCATGTCTTTTAAACACTTTATTTTTCCGTTGTGTTGAGAAAGTGGATTGTTAGCATCAAAACCAACAATTTCACCATCGTTTGCAAACTCAAAAGTATTTGCATACACTCTTTCTGAAGGTATATTGTATTCTTTTACAATAGGATCTATAAATTCTTTAAATCCGCAGGAAATCACATAAATATCATCTGCAAAGTTTTCGAAAAACTCTTTGTTGCTTTCTATGGATTTTGATACTTGCTTTTTTAAAGCTGCTACTAAACCAGACAAATCTGCTTTGTTTGCTTTTAATAGTTTAATTCTTTTTTCTAATGATTCTGTGAAGGATATTTCTCCATCAATACCTAAATTGGTAATATCAATTATTTCTTGAATAATTTGATCTTTCTTAGGATTATCTTCAAGCGTAATTTCAGCTAAAACATCTAATGCTTCTACCTTTGTTAAGGTGCTGTCGAAATCGAAAACATAACTTCTTTTTGTGGTACTCATTACTTAAGAATCTTGGTTGAATTTAAGTGAGTAAATCTACAAATATAGTAGGGAAATATGAAGCTATTTTGTAGTTTTATGATATCTGTCTTATTTATTATAATAATTCTAAATTATTTATAAGATACCTATTTTTAATCCTTAAAAATTATGGAATCCCAAAAGAAGTAGCCACCAAACTATTGGCAATGCTTCTACCCAAAAAGAACTATAGTATTTAGATTGGTCTGTTTTGGCTCTCATTAAGAAAATAATCAACAAGAAAAAGAAAATCATAAAGGGTGTTTTTAGCATATCTGATGGAGATGCTAAATACTCTAAAACCAATGAAAAAACGAGTAACGACAAACCTAGTTTCTTTGTTTTCTCTACACCAATCTTCTTTGGAATTGTTTGTAGGGAAATAGCATCATAGTTTACATCTCTAATATCAAAAGGTAAAATTAGAACGATTACAATTAAAAATCGCTGAAGTATTAAGAAAACAATATCTGAGGATATTTCTATGTCTACATCTATTAACGGAATGAACACTGTAAATCCTGCCCAAACAAAAGCGACAACCAAAATTTTTAAATTACTGACTTCTCTTAGATTTTTATCAAATCCGCTTAAAAAAGGAATTGCATATAAAATGGTTAGTATAATAAACGGTATTGTAAAATAGAGCGTTTTTAAAGGAACCTGATACATAAAATATCCCAAAGCTAAAAAACAGAAAAAAGAAAAAACTTGAATAATCCTTAATCCTTTTGTTAAACTTCTGTGATGCATTTTTGCAACACCAACATATTTTACGAAATTATAGCCCGTAATTGTTCCGAAAAAAACAAACCAGTTTAGGTTTTCATTATAAGGAAGTTCAAAATAAATTTCTGTAATTCTTAAAAATGCGAATACCGAAAAAGCGACATGAATACTCGCATTTAAATAAAAGTTAAACACTAATTTTAAGAATCTCATTTTGCAAAAATAGCTTTTATGTTAATAACATTTAAATTTGGTTGATAATTAACAGACTTTTATCAAATTTATGTAAACTTATAACCTTGTAAAATTCTTATTTTTGTGGCAGAAAAAATCAATCTTTTTTATGTATTTCTAACAAATACCTACAACGATTGAAATATGTATAAATAAAACTTTAGTTAATGAATACAAATTTGTTTCAAAACCGACACATTGGTCCTAATAAAGAGGAGCAAGAAAAAATGTTATCAACTATAAAAGCCGATAGTTTAGATCAGTTAATATTCGAAACTGTTCCTGATGATATTCGTTTAGAAAACGAATTAGACTTAGCGCCTGCTAAGAGCGAATATGAGTATTTAGCGCATATTAAAGAATTATCTGAAAAGAATAAAGTTTTTAAAAGTTACATTGGTTTAGGATATCACGAAGCAATTGTGCCAAGTGTAATTCAGCGTAATATTTTAGAAAACCCAGGTTGGTATACTGCTTATACTCCTTATCAAGCAGAAATTGCTCAAGGTCGTTTAGAGGCTTTGTTAAATTTTCAAACAATGCTTTGTGATTTAACAGGAATGGAGTTAGCTAATGCTTCTTTGTTAGATGAAAGTACTGCTGCTGCTGAAGCAATGGCATTATTGTATGATGTTAGAGAAAGAGCACAGAAGAAAGCAAACGTAAATAAATTTTTTGTTTCTGAAGAAATATTACCACAAACTTTATCTGTTTTACAAACACGTTCTATTCCTATTGGAATTGAATTAGTGATTGGAAACCATGAAGAATTCAATTTTTCTGATGATTTTTTCGGAGCTATTTTACAGTATCCAGGAAAACATGGACAAGTATTTGATTATGCAGATTTTGTTGCAAAAGCAAATGAAAAAAATATAAAAGTGGCAGTTGCTGCTGATATTTTATCACTAGTAAAATTAAAAGCACCCGCAGAATTTGGTGTTGATGTTGTTGTAGGGACTACACAGCGTTTTGGAATTCCTTTAGGTTACGGAGGTCCTCATGCAGCTTACTTTGCTACTAAAGAGAAATATAAAAGAAGTATTCCAGGTCGTATTATTGGTGTTACCAAAGACATAAATGGAGTACGTGCTTTGCGTATGGCATTGCAAACACGTGAGCAACATATTAAACGTGAAAAAGCGACTTCTAACATTTGTACTGCACAAGTTTTACTCGCTGTTATGGCTGGTATGTATGCCGTTTATCATGGTAAAAGTGGTTTACAGTTTATTGCAGATTCTGTACATAATAAAACAAAATTAGTAGCAGACTATTTAGATAAAGCAGGTTTTAACCAGCTAAATTCTTCTTATTTTGACACTTTATTGGTTGAAATAGATTGTATTAAATTAAAGTCTGTTGCAGAATCTTTTAAAGTAAACTTTAATTATGTAGATGATAAACATATTTCTATCTCTATAAACGAAGCGACTACACAGAAAGATTTAATGAAATTGTTCACCATTTTTGGTCAATTAAAAAAGAAACCAGTTGCTTCTGAAGCAGAAAGTGTTGATGAATTTCATCAAATTTTAACACAAACATCTTTTAATGCTGATTTTTATGTAATTCCAGAAAGTGTTTTAAGAAACACACCTTTTTTAGAAAACGAAGTATTTAACACGTATCAATCTGAAACAGATATGATGCGTTATATTAAAAAATTAGAACGTAAAGATTTAGCTTTAAATCATTCTATGATTTCTTTAGGATCTTGTACAATGAAATTGAATGCTGCTTCAGAAATGTTGCCTTTAAGCAATCCTCAATGGGGAAATATTCACCCATTTGTACCGTTAAATCAAGCAGAAGGATATCAAGAAGTTTTAAAAAGATTAGAACATCAATTAAATATAATTACTGGTTTTGCTGGTACTTCTTTACAGCCAAATTCTGGTGCACAAGGAGAGTTTGCTGGTTTAATGACAATTAGAGCCTATCATCAATCAAATGGAGGTTCACATCGAAATATTTGTTTGATTCCTGCTTCTGCACACGGTACAAACCCTGCTTCTGCTGTTATGGCGGGTATGAAAGTCGTAGTTACTAAAACGGATGAAAGTGGAAATATTGATGTAGAAGATTTACGTGCAAAAGCAATTGAGCATAAAGATAATTTATCTGCTTTAATGGTTACGTATCCTTCAACACATGGAGTTTACGAAAAAGCAATTAGGGAAATTACGCAAATTATCCATGATAATGGCGGACAAGTTTATATGGATGGCGCAAATATGAATGCGCAAGTTGGTTTAACAAATCCTGCAACAATTGGTGCAGATGTTTGTCACTTAAACTTACATAAAACATTTGCAATTCCACATGGTGGTGGAGGTCCTGGAGTTGGCCCAATTTGTGTTGCTCCACAATTAGTACCTTTCTTACCAACAAATCCTGTAGTTGCTACTGGAGGAGAAAATGCAATTACTGCAATTTCATCTGCTCCTTGGGGTTCTGCTTTAGTTTGTTTAATTTCTTATGGATACATTACAATGTTAGGCGCAAAAGGTTTAACAGATTCTACCAAAAATGCTATCTTAAATGCCAACTACATTAAAGAACGTTTGCACGGACATTACAACACTTTATATACAGGTGAAATGAACAGAGCTGCTCACGAAATGATTATTGATTGTCGTGATTTTAAGCAAAACGGAATTGAAGTTGTTGATATTGCAAAACGTTTAATGGATTATGGTTTTCACGCACCAACAGTTTCTTTTCCAGTTGCAGGAACAATGATGATTGAACCTACTGAATCTGAAAGTATTGCTGAATTAGATCGTTTTTGTGATGCGATGATTTCTATTCGTGAAGAAATTAAAAATACAACAAAAGAAGAAGCTAATAATCCTTTAAAAAATGCACCTCACACACAAGAAATGTTAACTGCAGATGAATGGACTTTACCATACACAAGAAAACAAGCTGCATTTCCTTTAGAATATATTGCTGATAACAAATTTTGGCCTTCTGTACGTAGAGTAGATGATGCTTTTGGAGACAGAAACTTAATTTGTTCTTGTAGCCCAATTGAAGATTATATGTAAACATAAATTTATTTAACAATTTAAAACCGTTTTATGATACTAAGCCAACTTTAGTATTATGAAACGGTTTTTTTTTGCTTCTAAAAATTAACTTAGAATAATATGAAATCTTAACATTCAATTATCCGTTTAGGAACAGTCTTTGATTCTAAAAAAGCTTAATCTTAAATCTATACTATGAAAAAGTTACTAGTTATTATTGCAATTTTGTTTTACGGAGTTACAAGTGCTCAGGAAAAAGGAACTTGGGTTTTTGGAGGTGAATTAAACTTTTCTAATGGTGAAAATGACTATATAGATTCAACATCAGATTATAATGCTTTTGGAATTACAGCAAAAACGGGTTATGTTTTTATAAAAAACAATTTAGAATTAGGATTGGGTTTAGGATATAGTAGAAGTAAAAATGAAAATTCTTATTCTAGTTCTAGTTCTCATTATGAAAATAAATATAATTCTTATACGATTTCTCCATATGTAAAAAAATATCTACCTATAAATGATACATTTAGTTTCTTTCTACAAGGTGAAGTTGCATTTTCTAATTATAACAGAAAACAAGACTACGACAACTCTGACGACACAAATATAGATGGAAACACAGTTTTTATTGGACTAAGACCTGGTTTCGTCTACTTTGTTACTAAAAACATCGCTTTAAATGCAAATATTGGTGCTTTAGGATATAGTACTAATAAATATAAAAGTGACAACATAACTGAAAGTAAAAGCAATTCTTTTAGTTTTAATTTAAACTCTTCAAACTTAATCTTTGGTTTGTCTTATTATTTATAAGGATTATAAAAACTACATTTAGCAAACTAAATGTAGTTTTAAATAATATAAAACCATCTCTTTTTGAGGTGGTTTTTTGTTTTTGAATAAATCATCTCATCACTTTACTTTTTACCTCAAAAACAGAACTTAAATAACTTGTGACATATGTCATAAAACGGACATCATAAAAGACCTAATTTTGCCTTTCGTAAAAAATAATTATCAAAAAACAGTCCAAATTCTATTATAACAAAGACCTATAAACAGGATATAATAAATAACAATTAAACAAGTATTTTACCAAGTTAAAAAGATTATGAGCACAATAAAATTAGGAAACCCTGCAGTAGTAGGTTTAGCAGGATTTGGATTAACAACTTTACTTTTACAATTTCATAATTTAGGCTGGTGTGGTTTAGGCCCTGTTGTAGCTATGGGATTTATATTTGGAGGACTCACACAATTAATTGCTGGTTTTTTAGAACAAAAAACAGGAAATAATTTTGGTTTTGCAGCATTTACAACGTACGGTGCTTTTTGGATTGGTTTAGGTGTTATTTGGATATTAAATTACTTTAATGTCTATACTTCATCTACAACAGATGTAGGTTTTTACTTAATAGCTTTTACGCTTTTAACTCTTATTTTTCTTGCAGCAACTCTATTTATTCACAAAGCAATGACAATTACTTTTGCTACATTGTCTGTTGGTTTTATATTATTAGACTTAGTTCATTTTGGTTTTCCAGAATTAAAAACTTTAGCTGCAATCATTTTAATTGTTTGTGCTATGAGTGCTTGGTATATGTTAGCAGGTATTGTACTTAATGATGTTGCTGGTAGAGAAATATTAAAAATGGGGAAGTCTTATATGAAAAAAGGATAAAACCTCTTTATTACTAAGCTATTTAGCTTTACTAAGAAATAATTATAGGTAACAAAAATACTCTCAAGCTTAAACTTCTGTTTAAGCTTTTTTTTGCTCTATAAATAAAAAAACTAGTGTCATTTATAAGTCAGAAACAAAACATAAAACTTCTTACCTAGAATTTACTACAGAAAGTTTGAGTCTAATTAAAAAAGAATTAGCTTAAAAGTAAATTTATTACCATACATCAATTTTTAGTACTTCTATTCGTTCTATTTTTGTCATCACAAACAAAAATCATTTCAAATGAAAAAAGTAACAATAATGGTCATTGCAATCGCTTTATTTTCTTCTTGTGCTAAAAACACGAAGAAAAACAATGTTATTGAACAAGAAATAAATACGAACACTAAAAAAAATACAACAATGAAAAAAGTATTATTTGTATTAACAAGTCATGAAGATTTAGGAAATACAGGAGAAAAAACTGGATTTTGGATTGAAGAATTCGCAACACCTTATTACTTATTAAAAGATAAAGGAATTCAAATTACGTTAGCTTCACCAAAAGGAGGTCAGCCACCAATTGACCCAAAAAGTAGTTTGCCAGATTTTCAGACTCCTGCAACCGTAAGGTTTAATGAAGATAAAGAAACTCAAGAAGTATTATCTAAAACATTAAAATTAGAGAACGTAAACCATGCAGATTATGATGCTGTATTTTACCCTGGAGGTCATGGACCACTTTGGGATTTAGCTGAAGATAAAAACTCAATTGCTTTAATTGAAAGCTTTTATAACAACAACAAACCTGTTGCCGCAGTTTGTCATGCTCCTGCAATATTTAAGCACACAAAAAACACAGACGGAACACCTTTAGTAAATGGTAAAAAAGTAACTGGTTTTACAAACGGAGAAGAAGAAGCTGTACAATTAACCAAAATTGTTCCTTTTTTAGTAGAAGATATGTTGAAAAACAATGGTGGAATTTACTCTAAAAAAGCAGATTGGAATCCTTATGCTGTTGAAGATGGTTTATTAATTACAGGTCAAAATCCTGCGTCTTCAGAATTAGTTGCAGAAATTTTATTAGAGAGATTAAAGTAGTATTTTTTAAAAATATATGGAGAAACAGTAATTTGGAATTTAATTCAAATTGCTGTTTTTTTTTGTTTTCAAGTTTTAGAAAATTGATATTAAAACGACTCTTTACGAGTTGTTTTTATTTAAAACAGGTGTTATTACTTATTGATTTTCAACGCTAAAAAGCCTAACTTCGCTAACGCCGATTATAAGTCATTAAAACGACATCATAATCGTCTTAAGTTGTAAGCCATAACCGAAAAAAGAAAATGAGAAATCAATATTTGACAAAAAAACGTAAAGAGTGGTATCTTGTCGACTTTAATAATTTACTTAACATTGAAAATCCTACGTGGAAAATTGACAGTGAAGAATTAAAAAAGATTCTTATAAAAATAAACTCTAATGAGTATATTCAAACATTATATTCAAAACAAAAACTATCCAAAAGTGAATTACACGATACCACAAGTTATATAGAATTTACTTACAACTCAAGAATTGAATTGAAACTGTTCCGAGAAATCCTATGTTATTTTATTGAAGAGTATAACTATGATCGAAATGGAATTCAATCTATCTGTTATTTTGAGTTTAATTTACCAAAAGAAAATCCAAATTATAAGAAAAATTCACCTCAAATTGGATTAAAATGCACAGATGACAATGATTACTTCAAAATTAATCATATCAAATTACATATTAATTCTATGTTTCAAAAAGTTCATATTGATTTTTGGAATGATTTGACATTAAAGATAAATGGATTAAAACCATAAAAAACGGCTTACAACACCTCATATAATTTATGCTTACATTTGAACTAACACAAACGACAAACATTCAACTAACGATTTGCTACGTCCGAAAAATCTCCGATTTTCCAGTCGCACAAATCATATAAAATCCCGTTAGTGAATCTTAATAATAAACTTCTTCTAAACTCAAAACTTCATCGTCTTTTTGTCGTCTAAAAACTTGGTTTGCTTTTATATCAGCAATTGACTCTAATCCCATTGCTCCTGTCATTTCTTTAACTGCAATAATAGTTTTAGTATGATAGTTTTTTACACGTACATTTTTCTTTTCTACTACTAATGCTTTTACCAAATCGTCATCTTGTGTGGCAACTCCTACAGGACACGTATCTAAATTACATTCTCTAGCTTGTATACAGCCTAAACTCAGCATAAAACTTCTTGCCATACCAATTGCATCTGCTCCTAAAGCCAAGTACTTTACAATATCGAAAGCATCAATAGCTTTTCCGCTTGCAATAATTTTAATTTGGTCTTTTAATTTGTGTTTCTGTAAAAGCTTATTTACAAAAACCAAACCTTCAATTAATGGCGTACCTATATAATTGGTAAATTCCATTGGCGCAGAACCTGTACCTCCTTCTCCTCCATCTACAGAAATAAAATCAGGATAATTATTTGCGTCTGCAAAAGCTTGAAACATGGTTTCAATTTCTTCATTATTACCAACACAAAATTTGATTCCGACTGGTTTTCCTTCGGATAATTCTCTTACTTTTTGAATGAAAACAATCATTTCTTCGAAGTTTGAAAAAGCGGAATGACTTGGTGGCGAATCTACTTGTGTACCTGGTTCAACTGCACGAATTTTTGCAATTTCTTCTGTATTTTTCTTTGCAGGAAGAATTCCTCCATGACCAGGTTTTGCTCCTTGAGAAAACTTAATTTCGACCATTTTTACTTCTGGTCTGATTGCATTTTCTTTAAAAATAGCAGCATCAAAAACACGTTTTCCGTTTACAGATTTTCCTGCGCCAAAATATCCTGTTCCTACTTGAAAAATTAAATCTCCTCCTTGTAAATGATAAGGTGATATTCCTCCTTCGCCAGTATTATGAGCAAAATTATCCATTTTAGCTCCTTGGTTTAATGCCATAATTGCATTTTTACTTAAAGAACCAAAAGACATTGCCGAGATATTGATAATAGAACTTTCATATTTCTGGGCACATTTATCTGACCCAAAAACAATTCTTTCTCCTGCAATATGATGATGATCTTTTGGAAACAAAGAATGCTTTACAAACTCATAACCTTTTGCATAGACATTGTGTTGCGTACCAAAAGGAACTGTTTCTTTTTCTAATTTAGAACGTTGATAAACAAGACTTCTCTTTTCTCTATTTATTGGTGTTCCGTTTAAATTGTCTTCTATAAAATATTGTTGAATCTTACCTCTTTCTTCTTCGAAAAACCAACGCAAACGTGCAATTAATGGAAATGCTCTTAATAAAGAGTGTTTGGTTTGTAAACTATCATGAACTGCTATTATAGTTAATAACCCTGAAATAGATACTAAAATTATAGTTCCTGTTTGTGGAATGAAATAGACTAAAACTCCGCACAAAATTGTGATTATAATAAAAACTGAAAGAATGGTGTTTCTCATTTTGATGTTTTATTTCGTTTTAAAGAAGTTAAAAATAGTCTTTTAGTACGAAATTTATCAATAGCCCTTACAAATAGTTTGCGTTAGGGATTGAAACGGCATCCTTTTTGCTTTTTCTGCAAAAAGATATAGTGGAAAGCCCGACCTGAAAGGGAACGCCCAAATACTTATTTATAAAACCACATAGAAACATAGATTACATAGAGCTATGTTTCTATGAATTGGGAATTTGTAATGAAGATCTAAATTGAGAGATACTGAAACAAGTTCAGCATAAAAAAAAACTCCAACAAATAAATGTTGGAGTTTTAAATATGTTGAAAATTCTAAAAGAGTTACTCTTTTTTGAATTTTGCGTATTTCGTTTTAAATTTATCGATACGTCCTGCAGCATCAATAAGTTTAGATTTACCTGTGTAAAATGGGTGAGAAGTTCTAGAAATCTCTAATTTTACTAAAGGATACTCAACACCATCAACTTCTAATGTTTCTTTAGTGTCTACTGTAGAACGTGTTAAAAATACATCTTCGTTAGACATGTCTTTAAACGCTACCATTCTGTAATTCTCTGGATGAATTCCTTTTCTCATTTTATTATATTTTAATACTTTAATGTTATGTTTGCATGAGTAAAGTTGGTAAAGCTTACTCTGTTCTCTAAATAGTTGTTATTTACTATTTTGAGGATGCAAATTTAACTATATTTTTTAATTAACAAATAATTATTTGACTTTTATTTGACCTAATAAATACATTAGTTACTTTTACACCTGCTTTTGTTGATGAATAGTGGTTTTTAACTGCTTTTTTGAATAAAAAAAAAGACAGAAAATAAATATAAAAAATTGAAAAATGAAAAATAGTGCTGTACTTGTTTCTCTTTTAGCGTGTTTTATGCTAATTACTTCTTGTTCTGATGTCTATAAATTTAGCTTAGAACATAAAAAACAAACTACTTTAAACTCAACAATTAATGTTACTTTAAAAGAGAAGAAAGATAAAGCTATAAATAGCGTCCAGTTTTTTGTAAACGGAAAAGAAATTTCTTCTGAAGGAGTTTCTGTTGATTTAAAAACGTCTGATTATGGTGTTGGAAAACATCAAATTTCTGCATTGGTTTTTTATCCTGAAAAGACGAAAAAAGAAAATAGCTTTTTTGAAGTTTTAGCAAACAAAGCACCTGTTGTTTATGGCTACAATATTATTAATGAATATCCTCATGACACAAAAGCTTACACACAGGGTTTAGAATACTACAATGGTTTTTTATATGAAACTACAGGTCGTCATGGACAATCTACACTTAGAAAGGTTGAAATTAAAACAGGTAAAGTTTTACAACAAGTTTCGTTAGACAAAAAGTATTTTGGTGAAGGAATGACCATTTTTAACAATAAAATTTATTGGTTAACATGGCAAGGTAAAAAGGGTTTTGTCTATAATCTAGATACTTTTAAACAAGAAAAAGAATTTGCTTACAATAAGAGTGTAGAAGGTTGGGGTTTTACGCATAACGATACAGACTTAATTAAATCTGATGGTACTCATAAAATTTGGTTTTTAGATGCAGAAACTCAAAAGGAAAAAAAATCGATACAAGTGTATACTAACAAATATGCTGTTAAAGATTTAAATGAGTTAGAATTGATTAATGGAAAAATCTATGCCAATAAATATCAGCAAAATGCTATTGTTATTATAGATCCTGCAACTGGAATTGTTGAAGGAATTGCTAATTTAAAATCTTTGAAAAAAGAAATGGAAAAAACACAAAAGTTAGTTCCTCAAGATGAAGTTTTAAATGGAATTGCTTTTGATGCTGAAAACAACAGATTGTTTGTTACAGGAAAACATTGGGGTAAATTATTTGAAATTGAATTGGTTAAAAAACAATAATTGACTTAATAAAAAGTTCTATTTTTATATCATTAAATAAAAATGTCAGGTCGAGCGCAGTCGAGACCTAAATACAACCTCTCGACTGCGCTCGAGGAGACAGAAATTAAAACTATGCGTTACTTTATTTCATTCATCATTTGTATTGCCTTTATTTCTATAAGTTCTTGTAATAGAAAAGACTTTAATACGGTACTTAGTTCTGGAAAATTACAGTTTTCTAAAGACACCGTTTATTTAGATACTGTGTTCACAAATATTGGTTCTGCAACTTATAATTTAAAAGTGTATAACCGTGGAAGTAATGCTATTACAATTCCTAATATTAAATTAGAAAACGGAACGAATTCTAACTACAGATTAAATGTTGATGGAATTCCTGGTAAAGAATTTACAAATATTGATATTTTAGAGAAAGACAGTATTTTTATTTTTATTGAAACAACCATTAACGCAGGTAACATTATAGATCCTTTATATACAGACAAAATTTTATTTGATACTGGAGATACTCAACAAAATGTAGATTTAGTAACTCTAGTACAAGATGCTAATTTTATTTTTCCTGGTAAAAATGCTATTACAATGAAAGTTGATAGTCTTACTTTAGATGGACAACCAACAACTTTAAAAGGTCGTTTTTTAACGGATACCGAATTAACTTTTACTAACGCGAAGCCAACAGTTATTTATGGTTTTGCTGCTGTACCTGCAAATAAAACACTAACAATTGAAGCTGGATCTAGAGTTCATTTTCATAATAATTCTGGTTTAATTGTAGACAATAAAGCTTCTTTAAAAGTAAACGGAACCTTAACTGAAAAAGTGATTTTTGAAGGAGATCGTTTAGAACATTCTTTTAGTGAAACTGCCGGACAATGGGGAACTATTTGGATGCGTGCTGGAAGTTTAGACAACGAAATGAATCATACCATTATTAAAAATGGAATAATTGGAGTTTTAGTTGATAGTATTGGAACCCCTTCTACTCCAACTTTAAAACTTAAAAATACTGAGATTTACAATCACTCTAGTTATGGTATTTTAGGTAGAGAAACAAATATTGAAGCTCATAATGTAGTTATTGGTAATGCTGGTCAGGCTTCTTTAGCAGCAACCATTGGAGGAACTTACAACTTTACGCATAGTACTTTTGCAAACTTTTGGAATAGTAGTTTACGCCAATTACCTGCGGTTTTAGTCAATAACTTTTTCTCTTATACAGATGATACAGGACAAGAAATTATTGAAACTAGAAATTTACAAGCAGCAAACTTTACCAATTGTATTTTTGATGGAAACAACAATATCGAATTTGTGTTGGATAAAGTTGATGCCGGTGGACTTTTTAACTACAACGTTAGTAATTCGATGATTCAATTTACTGACACAAATGATTCTTATAAAGATAATACTGAGATGGATTTCACTTCTTCTTTTTATCAGAATGTCATTTTAAACGGTAAATCTCATTTTAGAGATACTCAAATGAATGATTTTATTATTGGCGAAGAATCTGACGCGATAAACAAAGCAAAAGCAACGATATTTTCTACAGATATTTTAGAAGTTGATAGAAGTGCAACTCCTGATATTGGAGCGTATCAACATATTACTTTTGAAGTAGAAAAGTAATAAACTTCTGTTCTTAAAATATAGATTCCTGTTTTTCACAGGAATATCAAAATTGCAAAAATCAGCAATAATTACTTTTTATAAACAACTCCGTTTTTCATTACAAAAACAACGTTTTCCATTGTAGAAATATTTTTTGTCGGGTCATCATCTACTGCAATAATATCTGCAAAAAAACCTTTTTGTATTTGTCCGATTTCGGTCTCCATTTTTAGCAACATCGCATTTGTAATAGTAGCAGATTGAATGGTTTCCATTGCAGGCATTCCAGCTTCTACCATAAAACCAAACTCTTTACCATTATTTCCGTGTTTAAAAACGCCTGCATCCGTTCCAAAAGCAATTCCAACTCCTTTTTTATACGCTCTTGCAAAAGTCCCTTGTATTTGTGGACCAACTGCCAACGCTTTAGGAACTACAATATCTGGGTAAAAACCTTTAATTTTCGCTTTCTCCTCCACTTCTTTTCCTGCTGTAATTGTTGGCACTAAATAAGCATTGTGCTTTTTCATGAGTTCCATAGTTTTATCACTCATATATGTTCCGTGTTCAATTGTTTTTACTCCACCAACAATTGCTCTTCGCATTCCTTCATCTCCATGAGCATGTGCAGCAACATGCATTCCGTAATCTTTTGCAGTATCGCAAATTGCTTTTATTTCTTCAATTGTAAATTGTGGATTATCTCCAGATTTCGCAACACTTAAAACTCCACCTGTTGCTGTTATTTTAATACAATCTGCTCCGTTTTTATAACGCTGACGAACTGCTTTCTTTGCATCTTCAACAGAATTTACAATACCTTCTTTTGGACCAGGATTCCCAATTAACTTTCTACTACTACCATTTGTAGGATCTGCATGACCACCAGTTGTTGCCAAAGATTTACCCGCAGTAAAAACTCTTGGACCAGGAATTTTACCTGCATTAATTGCATTCCTAATTGAAATATTTACTCCCGTTCCACCTAAATCTCTAACGGTTGTAAAACCATTTAATAAAGTAGATTTTGCAAAACCTACCGAATTAAAAGCAACATCAGATTCATTTAAAATATAATTATTTAATCTGGTGTTTTTACCAAACTCTTTCTCAATATGCACATGGAAATCAATTAAACCAGGCATTACAACCTTGTCTTTTAAATCAATCGTTTTTGCGGTTCTGCTTTTTGGCATAATATATCCGTCAAAAACCTCAACAATTTTATCTCCTTGAACCAAAATTGTTTTTTTAGAATGAATTTTTCCTGATTTGGTATCAATTAATTTTCCACATAAAATATACGATGATTGAGCAATTGAACTTTGCGCGAAAAGAATGACTAATAAAAGAAGTAATGATTTTTTCATTTGATAAAATTTAGTCTTTAAATGTATGAAAAATTGAGTAGATTGCTTCTTTAAAATTTTAGGAATGAAAAACGTAGTTATAACAGGAACTAGCAGAGGAATTGGTTTTGAACTTGCTAAACAGTTTGCAGAAAAAGGACATCAGGTTTTAGCTTTGTCTAGAAACACAAAACCTTTACAAGACTTTAATCATAAAAACATTACTGTAATTTCTGTTGATTTATCTGTTAATTCTGATTTACAGAAAGTAACAGACTTCATTAAAAACGACTGGAAACACGTTGATATTTTAATCAATAATGCGGGGAAATTAATCAACAAGCCTTTTACAGATTTATCTTCGGATGATTTTTTAGAAGTCTACAAAGTAAATGTTTTTGCAGTTGCAGAATTGACTAAATTAATGATTCCGTTTATGAAAAAAGGAAGTCATGTTGTTACCGTAAGTTCTATGGGAGGAATTCAAGGAAGTATGAAATTTCCTGGTTTAGCAGCTTATTCATCTGCAAAAGGAGCAGTAATTACATTATCAGAATTATTAGCAGAAGAATACAAAGAGCAACAAATTGCTTTTAATGTTTTAGCTTTAGGTGCTGTACAAACAGAAATGTTAGCAGAAGCTTTCCCTGATTACAAAGCACCACTTTCTGCGTCAGAAATGGCTAATTATATCTTTGATTTTTCTTTAACAGGAAATAAATTTTATAACGGAAAAGTATTACAAGTTTCTTCTACAACTCCGTAAAAAACTAGAAATTGAATTCAGATTACCAAAACTTCATTCCACCAAAAGCAATTCCTTTTGTTCAATTTTTAATTGACAAACATTCGTTTGATTTAAAAATTGTAAACCAAAGACAAACAAAACATGGCGATTTTAGAAGTTTACCAAATGGGCGATTTCAAATTACGGTAAATAATAACCTTAACCAATATCAATTTTTATTGACATTAGTACATGAAATTGCACATCATGTTACGCATCAAAAATTTGGAAGAGTACAACCACACGGAAAAGAATGGAAAACAGTTTTTCAACATTTAATGCTGCCTTTTTTACGTCCTGAAATTTATCCAATGGAAATGCTTCCTCATTTAGCAAATTATTTTAAGAACCCAAAAGCAAGTACAGATGCTGATGTTAATTTATCTTTAGTTTTAAGAGGAAATGTAGCCGAAGAAGGAAAAAGCTTTATTTTTGATATTCCTTTTGGTGGTTTTTTCGAATTTAAAAGCACTATCTATAAAAGAGGAAATAAAAGAAGAACAAGATTTGAATGTTTAAATATGAATAATAATAAAGTATATTTATTCAATCAAAATGTAGAAATTAAAGAATACAAATCATAATTATTTAAAATAAAAAAAGCATCCAAATGGATGCTTTTTTTATTATTTATTTCTCTTTATAAAAAGCGTATCTAAATTCATTTCAGTTTGAAGCCAAGTTCGTAACTCTCTTTCTTTCGGGCTGATAATACTATCTGGTAAACTAATGTTCCATTTAATAATTACTTGAGGAATTGTATCTATTTTGATAAAATCTTTAGAAGATAATACATTCGCAAATCCGATTTCTTCAATTTCATTATATCTAATTTTAGCATCCTTAGAAATTCTACTAAAAGCAATTACTTTTTGATTGCTATTATTTGCATCTTGTTCAATTCTTGTATTTAATTCAGAAATGGTTCCTTGTAAATCTTCGATTTGCTTTTGCAAACCAGCAATAATATTCTTACTCTCAGTTAATTCTTGCCTTTTTTCGTTATACGCTGTCGTAATTAAATCGAAACTCTTTGTATCACTTCCTTTTATATCTAATTTAAAATCCTTTATATTTTTATATTGATCATTATTTCTCAGTTGATTATACAAAGCATTCACTGTACTTTCTGGAACTTCATTAAAAAAGTTAAGCTTAAGAGTTTTATCCGAAATTGAAGGTTCGTGTTCTATTAATTGTAACTGTGTAATTGTTTTAATTTCTGTATTTACAAACTTCTTTAATTCTGAAGTCATTCTACTTTCATCTAAAGCAGTAATAAATGTATAAAAAGCAGGAATCATCACAGCAATACCTACTACTGTAGCTATTGTAGCATATCGTTTTCTCTTAGCAGCATTAGCGTATTTATGCATTGGAAAACTTAACAGTTTTAATACTAAAAATGTTGCTAAGGCAATAAATATGGTATTAATAGTAAACAAATACATCGCACCTAGTGCATATGTAAAACCAATGGAATCACCAGAAAAACCTTTTGCTAATCCATAACCAGCAGTACATAAAGGAGGCATTAAAGCTGTAGCAATTGCAACTCCAAAAATCACAGACGCAACTGTTCCTTTTTTTGTTCTGGCAACCATTAACGCTAAACCACCAAAAAAAGCAATTAACACATCTCTAATATCTGGTTTCGTTCTACCTAATAGCTCTGAAGTATCCTCACTTAATGGAAAAAAATAGAAAAACACAAATGATGCTAACAGACTTAAAACAATCATTGTAGCAAGGTTTATTGCAGACTTTTTGAAAACCTCAATATCATTAATTGCAAAAGCACTTCCAATACCTAAAATCGGCCCCATTAAAGGCGAAATTAACATGGCACCAATAACAACAGCTGTTGAATTTGCATTTAAACCTATAGAAGCCACAAAGACTGCAAAAATAAGAATCCATGCTGTAGCTCCTTTAAAAGGAATATCTGCTTTAATAGCTTCTATTGTAGCCTCATGATCTGTATCATCTCTAAAATCTAAAAGTTCTTTTAAATATTTTTTGACACTTGTAAACAAACCTTTGGCATCGTTTTTTAATTCTTGCTTAGATTGTTTTACAGAATCATCATTTACATTATTTTCTTCCATCAAAGTATAAAATTTAAAATAATCAGGGGAAAGATACAAAAAATTAAAAACGACCGTAAAACAGCGTTCATTTTTTTGAATAAAAAAAGCTTCACAAAATTGTGAAGCTTTTTAAGTGACCGGGCTGGGGCTCGAACCCAGGACCCTCTCCTTAAAAGGGAGATGCTCTACCAACTGAGCTACCAGGTCATTATTTGCTTTTAAGCGGCTGCAAATATATACTTTATTTTAGAACAAACAAATTTACTTCACTTCTTCTTTAAAATTATTTACAAAACCTTAAATAACATTATTTTAGTCCTTTTAAATAATCAGACAAAAGGTACAAAAAATTAAAAATGACATTAAAACAGCGTTCATTTTTTTTGAATAAAAAAAGCTTCACAAAATTGTGAAGCTTTTTAAGTGACCGGGCTGGGGCTCGAACCCAGGACCCTCTCCTTAAAAGGGAGATGCTCTACCAACTGAGCTACCAGGTCATTATTTGCTTTTAAGCGGCTGCAAATATATACTTTATTTCAGAACAAAAAAAATATTTTTATTTTTTTTCATTTAAATATGCCTCTCTAACTTTCTTAAATAAATTAGAAGAATACACAAAATCTACAACAGCCTCATTATCAGTTTTAAATATATCTTCACTACTACCTTCCCATGCTTTTCTACCATCTCTTAAAAAAACTATTTTTTCTCCAATTTCCATTACAGAATTCATGTCATGGGTATTAATTACGGTTGTAATCTTATATTCTTCTGTAATTTCTTGAATTAGTTTATCTATTACAATAGCTGTTCGAGGATCTAAACCAGAATTAGGTTCATCACAAAACAAGTATTTAGGATTCATAACAATTGCTCTTGCAATTGCAACCCTTTTTTGCATTCCTCCAGATAATTCTGCTGGTAGTTTTTTATTTGAATTTTCAAGATTGACTCTCTTTAAGACAACATTTACACGGGCTAACATTTCTTCATGCGTTTGTTTTGTAAACATCTTTAAAGGAAACATTACATTATCTTCTACTGTTTGAGAATCAAATAATGCACTTCCTTGAAAAACCATTCCGATTTCTTGCCTCCATTGTTGCTTTTCGTTTTCGGTAAATTTTGTATTAATTCTTCCATCAAAAGAAACGGTTCCCTCTTCTGGAGTATGTAAACCAATTAATGATTTTAAAAACACTGTTTTACCAGAACCACTTTCACCAATTATTAAACTTGTTTCTCCTGCAAGAAAAGTAGCTGAAATGCCTTTTAACACTTTTACTTCTCCAAATCCTTTATGTAAATTATTTACTTCTATCATTTGTTAGGTTAAAAGCATTTGAGTTAAAAAATAATTTGCAATTACAATTAAAATCGTAGTCCAAACAACTGCTTGTGTACTTGCTTTACCAACTGCAATTGACCCTCCTTTGACATAATAACCATGATAAGAAGGTACAGTAGCTATTAAAAACGCAAAAATTAAAGTTTTAATAATTGCATAAGAAAGCAAAAACGGGTCAAAATCTGTCTGAATTCCTTCTATATAATCTGTACCAGAAAAAAGACCGGATAACACTCCAGTAACCCATCCTCCTAAAATCCCCAAAAACATACCTAATGATATTAAAAAAGGATAAAAGAAAACCGTTGCTAACACTTTTGGTAACACCAAATGATTTAGCGCATTTATACCCATTACTTCTAAAGCATCAATCTGTTCTGTAACACGCATTGTACCTATACTAGACGCTATATAAGATCCAACTTTACCTGCTAAAATAATTGAACAAAAAGTGGGCGCAAACTCTAAAATTATAGAACGCTTTGCTGCAAAACCAATTAATGATTTCGGTATAAAAGGATTATTTAAGTTTAATGCTGTTTGTAGTGCTATTACGCCTCCTATAAAGAAAGAAATAAACATAATAATCCCTAAAGATTTTAAGCCTAAATCTTCAATTTCTTTAAGTAAAGCTTCATAAAAAACCTTTGTACGTTGTGGTTTTTTAAAAACACGCCCTAACATCATAAAATATTTACCAGTATGTTCTAGGTAATTCATTCATTTAAAATTTATGCTAAAGTATTAAAATATCATTAATAGAAAGTTAAATTCACCATATCAAAATAAAAAATAATTACTTTTGATTCATAATTTAATTATCTATTCATGAAATTCAAATTTCTTTTCAGTTTTGTATGCTTATTTATATTTTTAGGAAGCTCTAAACAAGCAGCGCAACAACCAAAAAAATCAAAATTAGTTATCGGTATTGTTATTGACCAAATGAGATATGATTATCTAACAAGATATGCTGATAGATATGGAAAAGATGGATTTAATAGGATATTAAAGAATGGATTTTCTTTAGAAAATGCTCATTATAACTATATACCAACTTACACAGCTGTTGGGCATACATCAATTTTTACAGGAACAACACCAAGTGAACATGGAATTATTTCTAATAATTGGTATGATAAATTTTTAAAGAAATCTATTTATTGTGTTGATGACGATACTTATAAAACTGTAGGAAACAATGGAACTTATGGTCAGAAATCTCCAAAAAGACTTTTTACATCAACAATAACAGATCAATTACATTTAGCGCAAAATATGCGTGGAAAAACAATTGGGGTTTCTATAAAAGATCGTTCAGCAATTCTACCTGCAGGTCATACTGCAAATGCAGCGTATTGGTATGATGGTGATAATTATAACACATGGGTTACAAGTACTTATTACATGAATGAATTACCAAAATGGGTAAAAGATTTTAATGCTGATAATAAAGCTGATGAATATCTAAATAAACCTTGGGAAACACTTTATGATATTAAAAGCTATACCAATAGTAGAAATGACAATAATGCTTTTGAAGGAAAATTAGTAGGACAAAAAGCGCCAACTTTTCCAAAAAACTTAAAAGTTTTACGATCAAAAAATGGAAATTATAACTTAATAAAAACGGTTCCTGCGGGTAATACATTTACTGCCGATTTTGCTAAAGCAGCAATTATAGGTGAAAACTTAGGTAAAAGTGAATACACAGATTTTTTAACATTAAGTTTTTCTTCAACAGATTATATTGGCCATAAATATGGAGTTTCTGCTATTGAAACAGAAGATACATATCTACGTTTAGATAAAGACTTAGCAGATTTCTTTCAATTTTTAGACAAACAAGTTGGTAAAGGTAACTACACTTTGTTTTTAACTGCAGATCATGCAGCAGTTCACGCTCCTTCTTATTTACAATCTTTAAAAATTCCTGCTCATTATTTAGATATTAAAGAGTTCAGTAAATTTGTTTTAAAAACAACTAAAAAATATTTTAACTCTGTTGATTTGATTGAAAATGTTTCTAATTATCAAATATTTTTAAATAAAGAAAAAGTAGAGTCTTTAGGTTTAGATGTAAATACAGTCGCTCAAAAATTGGCGGATGAAGTTGTTAATTATCATGAAATTTACAAAGCAGTTACAGCAAGAACATTACAAACTACACATTTTACAACAGGAATTTTAAATTCACTTCAAAATGGATACAATCAAAAATTATCTGGAGATGTTTTAATGATTCCTAATCCTGCAACTTTAATAAGAGGAAGAACAGGAACAAGTCATGGTTCTGGCTATTCTTATGACACACATGTACCTGTTATTTTCTATGGAAATGGAATAAACCAAGGCTCAACTTCAAAAAGATATAACATTACAGATATTGCGCCAACAATTGCTAACTTTTTAAATATTGAAGCGCCAAACGGAACAAATGGAGTTGTTATTTATGAAGTTTTAAAAAAGTAATTATACTTTAAAATTAGAATTATTTTGATGTTTATTTATCGCTTTTCTAGAAAGAAAAATCCCGATAATTAAAGAGACAATTGCTCCAACCCACATTCCTGGAATAAAATTTATGAATAAAAAAAAGTCATAAGCTCCATGAAAAAGTGTTGCAAAAAATAATCCCATTAAATTTAAAACAATTCTATTTTTAGAAAACTTTGCTTTTCCCATAAAATAGCCCATTAATATTGCAAAAGTTGCATGAGCAGGTACTGCTGTAAAAGCTCTTATAACTCCCGTTGAAACTCCGTGTTGAAAAACATACAAAACGTTTTCTAAAGCAGCAAAACCCATAGACACCATAACAGCATAAACGATTCCATCAAAAGGCTCATTATATTCATTACTTCTTTGAGAATAATATCTTACAATTACATATTTAGAAAATTCTTCAACAAGAGCAACAGCTAAAAATGCATTTAAAAACTGTTGAAAAACATTTGTACCACCAATTAATGGTATTAATATACTAACAAGCCCACCAAGAAATACAGTTATTAGAATACTTACTGTTGCACCTAAAAGAACATTTTTAAACAGAAAAGGTATTGGTTCTTTTTCGAACTTATCTTTAAAATAGATGTAAAGTATAACAATAATTGCAGGTGCTATTGCTAGAAGAAGTAAATCCATTCTTCTATTTTTTCGGCAAGAAAACTTCAGCCATCATACAACGTGCGCTTCCACCTCCACAAGCTTCAATAGTTTCTAAAGAACTAGAAATAATTTTACAATGATTATTTATTTGTGCCTTTTGAGAATGTGTTAAACTATCAAAAGCAGCTTGACTCATTATTAAAAAACGCTCATTATCTTTACCATGAACTTGCAACATATTTCCTGCAAAGTTAGATGCTTGTTCTTCTGTAATATCTATTACCTTTTTTCCATCTTCTTTTAAATGTTTTAAAACATTTTTACGTTCCTTTTTATCATCAATAGAAGACAAACAAACAATAGCAAAAGTTTCTGCAACACACATCATAACATTGGTATGATAAATAGCTTCTCTTTCACCACCTACTGTTTGATTCGCTGTAAAAACAATTGGTGTATATTCAAAATCTTCACAAAATTCTATAAACAATTCTTCATCTGCTCTAGGAGAAAGCGCACAATATGCTTTATTGTTCTCTCTATCTAAAATCATACTTCCTGTTCCTTCTAAAAAAACATCATCAAATTCTGCAGACGTATAGTCAACAATATTTTCTATTAAAAAACCTTCTTTTTCTAACTGCTCTAAAACGTCTTCACGTCTTTCTAAACGTCTGTTTTCAGCAAACATTGGGTACAATGCAACAGTACCATCTTTATGAAAAGAAATCCAATTATTAGGAAAAATAGAATCTGGTGTATCAAATTTATCAGAATCAGAAACGACAATTACATTTATACCAGAACTACGTAATTTATCAACAAAAACATCAAACTCATTCTGAGCTTTTGCATTAATTATTGAAGGAAGCAAATTATCAATTTCGTGTTGATAATAATTGTTAATAGCAGTTTGTTCATTCATCCTAAAATTGATTGGACGAATCATTAAAATTGTATTTGTAGTTTGATTCATTTAGTTCATTATTTGTGGCAAAATTAGACTTTTTTTTAAATAGCATGAAATTCTATAACTTTATTTTTCTATTAATAAATCATTCATAAAAATCACCTATTATCTTTTGCTTATTTTTACTATATGAAAAAAACTATTTTATTTTTCACATTCGTTATTTCTATAGTCTCCTTTGGGCAAAATCTTCCTAAAGGATTTGTTTATTTATCTGATATTGATAAAACGATACAATCTGAACTACGTTATTTTAGTGGCAATAATTTTATAGGTAAAAAAATTGAAGGTTATAATGACAACTGTGTTATTGTATCTAAAAAAACGGCTGAAGCTTTACATAATGTGCAACAAATTCTGATAAAAAAAGGATTAAGTCTAAAAATATTTGACGCCTACAGACCTCAACAATCTGTTGACCATTTTGTACGTTGGGCAAAAGTTTTGGATGATACATTAATGAAAAAGGAATACTATCCTGATGTACCAAAATCTGAATTATTTAAACGAGGATATATTGCTTCAAAATCTGGGCATTCTAGAGGTAGCACAGTCGATTTAACAATCGTACATATAAAAACAGGTAAAGAATTGGACATGGGAAGTCCTTTTGATTTTTTCGGAAAAGAATCTCATCCTCTTTCTAAAAAAATAGGAATAGAACAGAAAAAGAATAGATTCCTTTTAAGGAAAGTTATGATAGAAAATAATTTTAGACCTTATAAAAATGAATGGTGGCATTTTACACTTAGAAACGAACCTTTTCCAACTACTTACTTTAATTTTCCAATAGAATAAGTGCGTTTTTAACATAATAGAAACAATTTCATTAAAAATCGGCATTATATTTGTATCCTTATTGCTCGAAAGTATTATACAATATGAAATCAAAAATTAAACTTCTTTTCTTATCCATCTCTCTTTTATCAGTTAATCAATTATGTGCACAACTAGATAATAATTCTGGAACAAAAGAAAAAGGAAAAACTAAAGCAATCATTTTAAACAGTTCTAGGGAAGTAGAAAAACCAAGTTCTTTAGAGTTAAAAGATAATAATGGTTTTAAAAATGCTTATAAGAAAGAGAATGAAAAATTAAAGAAGCAACAAACTGATAACGAAATTAATAACAAAGGCATCTTAACAAAAGCCAAGTTAAGTGAAGAACGATTTTTAAAAGCATTCAAAAAAATAAGCGGACGATATGTTTACCCAAAAATTGATCAGGATTTAGGAAGCTTTAGAACAAGCTCAAAAAGTGTAAACATAATATGTAGAGATTTCCAATATCCAGATGGAGATAGAGTTACAATTCTAATAAACGATATACCTGTTATTTTGAACATAACTTTAAGACAGAGTTATCAAAAATTTAATATTCCTTTAGAAATAGGCATAAATAAAATTGCTTTTAAAGCTCTAAATCAAGGTTCATCTGGACCTAATACTGCTGCTTTTAAAGTGTATAATGATGCAGGAATGTTACTTTCTTCAAATGAATGGAATTTAGCAACTGGAGCTAAAGCCACGATAGTTATAGCAAAGGACAAATAATTACATCATAAAATTTTCTTTTAATTTAAACTAATCTTGTTTTTTTATTCTATCAAAAACAGTTATTTTTGCAGTTCGTATTATGTAATATAACAACTGCTTAAACGATTAAACAAACAATATCACTAAAATGAAAAAAATCACCAAACAAACCTATTTAGACTGGTACAAAAACATGCTTTTCTGGCGTAAATTCGAAGACAAGTTAGCTTCTGTTTACATCCAACAAAAAGTTAGAGGTTTCTTACATTTATATAATGGACAAGAAGCAATTTTAGCTGGTGCATTGCATGCAATGGACTTAACTAAAGACAAAATGATTACTGCTTATAGAAATCACGTACAACCAATTGGTATGGGAGAAGATCCTAAACGTGTTATGGCTGAATTATATGGAAAAGTTACTGGAACATCTAAAGGAATGGGTGGTTCTATGCATATTTTCTCTAAAGAATTCCGTTTTTATGGTGGTCACGGTATTGTTGGTGGACAGATCCCTTTAGGAGCTGGTCTTGCTTTTGGTGATAAATATAATAATACTGGCGGTGTTACATTAACATGTTTTGGAGATGGTGCTGCAAGACAAGGTTCTTTACACGAAGCTTTTAATTTAGCTATGTTATGGAAACTACCTGTAATTTTTATTTGTGAAAATAATGGTTATGCAATGGGTACTTCTGTAGAAAGAACAGCAAACCACACAGATATTTGGAAACTTGGTTTAGGTTACGAAATGCCTTGTGGACCTGTAGATGCCATGAACCCTATTAAGGTTGCTGAAGCTGTAGATGAAGCTCTAGAAAGAGCTAGACGTGGTGATGGACCAACTTTCTTAGAAATGAAAACATATAGATATAGAGGTCACTCAATGTCTGATGCACAACACTACAGAACAAAAGACGAAGTAGAAGATTACAAGAAAGTTGACCCTATTACACAAATTTTAGATGTAATTAAGGAAAAAGAATATGCTACTGCAGACGAAATAGCTGCTATAGATAAAGATGTGAAGGCTAGAGTAAAAGAATGTGAGAAATTTGCAGAAGATTCTCCATACCCAGAACCTGAACAAATGTATGATATGGTTTATGAACAAAAAGATTATCCTTTTATAAGTTAAGATATGGCTACAATAATAAATATGCCCCGATTAAGTGACACCATGGAAGAAGGTGTTGTGGCAAAATGGTTAAAGAAAGTTGGAGATAAAATTGAAGAAGGTGATATTTTAGCTGAAATTGAAACAGACAAAGCAACTATGGAATTTGAGTCTTTCTATGAAGGAACTCTATTATATGTTGGTCTTAAAGAAGGTGAAACTTCTCCTGTTGATGTTTTATTAGCCGTAATTGGTGAAGAAGGTGAAGATATTTCTGCAATTATAAACGGAAGTTCAGAACCTGCAAAGGTTGAAGTTACAGAAGAAGTTAAGGAAGAAGCTCCTGCTGCAAGTACTACTATTACTATTCCTGAAGGAGTTGAAATAATAGCAATGCCTCGTTTAAGTGACACGATGACTGATGGAACTGTGGCAACATGGTTAAAGAAAGTTGGAGACGTTGTTTCTGAAGGTGATATACTTGCTGAAATTGAAACAGATAAAGCAACAATGGAGTTTGAATGTTTCTATGAAGGAACAATTTTATACATTGGTGTACAAGAAGGAGAAACTGCTCCTGTAGACAGTTTGTTAACTATTATTGGCCCTGCTGGAACAGATGTTTCTGCTTTGGTTGCTAATGGTGGTGCTGTTACTACAACAGAAGAGCCTGCTGCCACTGCTGAAAAGACAACAACGAAACCTGCAGCAAAAACTGAAGAAGCAAAACCTGTTGCAACAACAAATAACACATCTAACGGACGTATTTTTGTTTCTCCATTAGCAAAGAAAATTGCTTCTGATAAAGGAATTAATTTAGCAGACGTAAAAGGTTCTGGTGAAAACGGAAGAATCATTAAAAAAGATGTTGAGAACTATACTCCTGCTTTACAAATAGTTGAAGTTGCTACTTCTACTCCAGCTGCTGGCGTAGAAAACTCAGAAGAAGTTAAAAACTCTCAAATGCGTAAAGCAATTGCGAAGTCTTTAGGTAATTCTAAATTCTCTGCTCCAGATTTCAGTTTAAATATTGAAGTTAACATGGACAATGCAATGGCTTCTAGAAAAACCATAAATGCAATTCCTGATGTTAAAGTATCATTTAATGATATGGTTGTTAAAGCATGTGCAATGGCATTGAAAAAACATCCTCAAGTTAACACATCTTGGACAGATGCAAACACTATTTATCACAGCCATATTCACGTAGGTGTTGCTGTTGCTGTAGATGATGGTTTATTAGTACCAGTAATTAAGCACACAGACCAATTAAGTTTAACTCAAATTGGTGCAGGTGTTAGAGATTTAGCCGGTAAAGCAAGAAACAAGAAAATAGCTCCTACAGATATGCAAGGAAGTACTTTTACTGTTTCTAACTTAGGTATGTTTGGTATCGAGAACTTTAACTCTATTATCAATCAACCTAACTCAGCAATTTTATCTGTTGGTGCAATTGTAGAAAAACCGGTTGTAAAAGACGGACAAATAGTTGTTGGTAATACGATGCAATTGACATTAACTTGCGATCACAGAACTGTAGATGGTGCTGTTGGTGCTCAATTCTTACAAACATTAAAAACGTTTATTGAAAACCCTGTTACAATGTTAGCTTAGGTTTTTTAAAACTATATTTCATAAAAAAGCTCGCAAATTTGCGAGCTTTTTTTATATATTTATTTTTGATGAAAGATTTAGAAGAAAAATTAAAAAATCCTGTTTGGCATTCATTAAATGAAACGCATAATAAGTTTCTAATAGAATATGATGGAGTTCAATTTTACAAACCAGACATTTGCATTTTTGGGGCTTTTTATGATGCTACAAAAACAACAAAAGCTTTAAATGAATACTCTAAAATAGCTGAGAGATTCTTTTTAGTATCAGAAGGTGGAATACCAATTACTGATGACAACAATGTTGTTTTAGAAAAAAAAATTAACGGTTGCCAATTAATATTGGATAAACAAATAGACACCGAAATAACTGAAGAAATTGTTTTATTAACTGAAGAGCATATCGATGAAGTTTACGATTTAATTTGGTTAGTAATGCCTGGGTTTTATCAAAAGGGAGGTTTTAACATGGGTAAATACTATGGAATCTTTAAAGATGATAAGTTAGTTGCTATAACTGGTCAAAGAATGCAAACTAATGATTTTATTGAAGTAAGTGGTGTTGTTACTCATCCTAAGTATACAAGAAGAGGCTTTGCAAAACAATTGGTTGCCCACACAACAAATGAAATCATCAAAGAAAATAAATTCCCCATTTTACATACAAACAAAGGTAATTCGGCAATTCCTCTTTATGAGAAACTAGGATACAGGTTAACTAGAGATATGAATTGGTGGTTATTCCGCAGAAAATAATTATTTAATACTTTTATTAAAATGCCAAAAAAAGGAAAAGCAAAAAATACCGTTAATAAAGCTAAACATACTAAATTGATGAATCGAAAAATCAATAAAGTAAAGTTAGAAAAACAACTAAATAAAGAACGTTTAAAGGCTCTTATAAAGAAAGTAAACGAATCTAAATCTGAAGAAAAACAATGAATTTAAGATATGTTTTAGGCAGTATTGTTTCGTTACCTCTTTTACCTTTATTATATTTTCAAGGAAAAAATATTAGAAAAAAAGTACCTAAACTTCCTGAAGCACAAGAACCAAAAGGTATTGTAACGGGTAATTTTAATAAAACTCTAAATATATTATCTATTGGAGAAAGTACAATTGCTGGTGTTGGTGTAGATTATCATAAAAATGGGTTTACAGGCGCTTTAGCAAACACACTTTCAAAAGAATTAGAAAGCAATATAAACTGGAGAGTCTATGCTAAAAGTGGATATACTGTAAAACAGGTTTACAAAAAAATTATCCCTGAAATAGAAGAAAACACTACAGACATTATTGTTGTTGGAATGGGTGGAAATGATGCTTTCACATTAAATTCTCCAAAAAAATGGGCTTCTGACATTTACAATCTCATAGATTTACTTCAAAATAAATATCCAAATACACCTATATTTTTCACTAATATGCCTCCTATAAAAGAGTTTCCGGCATTTACAAAAAGTATAAAATTTGTAATTGGTAATTTGGTTGAAATCTTAGGTCAAGAATTAAACAATGCTATAATAAACAAAGAAAATGTTTATTATAATAATGAGATAATCACTTTAAAGAATTGGAGTAAAAGACATTCTCTACCTTCTAATAATTCTAAAATATATTTTAGCGATGGTGTTCATCCTTCTAAATTAACCTACCACGTTTGGGGAGAAGAAATGGCTGGTTTTATTAAGACGAGAATCAAATAACAAAATTCATACTTTTAAATGAAAAAGAAGATGCTCATTCTTGGAGGAGGAATTTCAGGAATCTATTTAGGTTATAAATTGAAAAACGCAGGTTTTTCAATAAAAATACTTGAAGCCAATAATATAATCGGAGGAAGAATCTTCACTAAAAAAATTGGTGAAACAAAAATTGAATTAGGAGCAACTTGGCTTTGGAGATATAATGAAGAATTATTAAATGTTTGCAGAGAACTAAACATCTCTTTGTTTGAACAAAACATGAATGGTGACGCTTTATTTGAAGCAACAAACGATAATTTACCTCAACGATTTAGCATTCCTAAAAATCAAGAGATTAGTTATAGAATTGTTGGTGGAACTGCAACTATTTTAGAAAAATTAGCTCAAGATTTTTCTGATGATGAGTTACAACTTAATCAAAAAGTTATTAAAATTGAGGATGATAACACATCAACAAAAGTAATTACTAAAGATTCAGAATTTATTGCTGATGTTGTTATTTCTACAATTCCGCCTCAGTTATTGGTAAACTCTGTTGAATTTTCTTCAGAATTAGATTCAAAGTTTATTCAAGTTGCAAATAACACACATACTTGGATGAAAGATTCCATAAAATTTGCACTCGTTTACAAAGCTCCTTTCTGGAAAGAAAATGGTTTATCGGGAGTTGGCTTTAGTAATATTGGTCCGTTTACAGAGATTTACGATCATTCAGACTTTGAAAACAATCATTTTGCTTTAATGGGATTTTTAAATGGCCATTTAGTTAATGAAACTAAAGAATTTAGAGAAGAAAAGATCAAAGAACAACTCAATAAATTTTTCGGAGAAGATGGTAAAAACTATCTTTCTTATCAAGAAAAAGTATGGAGTGAAGATGAATTCGTTAATTTTAAAAATGATCATTTTATAAGTCCGCATTTTAATAACGGACATGAAATTTATCAACAAAAATATTTAAATGGTAAATTAATAATTGCAGGTTCTGAAACTTCACCAAGCTATGGTGGTTATATGGAAGGTGCTATATATAGAGGAAATCAAATTGTAGAACAATTAAAAAATATTTCCAGTAAATAAAAAATCTCAAGTTTTCACTTGAGATTTAAATATACTTTTTAAGATAAAAACTATTTATCTATAGAGCCTAAAACACGTTTCATAAAACTGTTTAAAGCTTCTTTTTTAGGTGTTCCTTCCTTAATCATTTTATCTACTTCAACCGCTCCATATAAGTTGGATATCAACTCGCCAATAACATCTAATTCTTCATCTTTTAAAGATGGAACTTCTGTTAAAGCTTCTAATGTTTCAATTGTTTCTAAAACGTAATCTTGATCGTTTTCTTCGATAAAATTAGTTAAGTGTTTTATTACAGGTAGTTTCATAATTAAATAACTTCGTTTACCAAGTCCTTCAATACATCAAACTTGTTTGTTTGCGTTTGATTTACAAATTTACCATCTACAAAAGTTGCGAATGTTGGTAAATTACTAACATCTGCTAATTTTCTGCTTTCAGGAAATTTTTCTGAATCTACAATTACAAAAACCATCTCTTCCTTTTCTGTAGAAAGTTTCTTGAATTTTGGTTTCATAATTCTACAGTTTCCACACCAACCTGCTGAAAATTGTACAACGACTGTTTTGTTATCAGAAACTATTTCTGCTAAATTATCTTGACTTAATTCTTGTACCATAATTTTATTATTTTAAAAAAGGAGTTTGTGCTCAAATCCCCCAATTATATTGCACGAACTTTTTCCTTTTTAATTTTTTAATTAGTGAGAAGCTAAATAAGCAGCTGTTCCTTTTGCATCAGGAGACATTGCATCTTTACCTTCTTCCCAGTTTGCTGGACAAACTTCACCTTTTTCTTGTACGTGCGTTAAAGCATCAACCAAACGTAAATATTCACCAACATTTCTTCCTAAAGGCATGTTATTGATACTTTCGTGTTGTACAACACCATCTTCATCAATAATATAAGTTGCTCTATAAGTTACATTATCTCCTTCAACTTGAATTGTTTGAGAAGCTTCATCAAAAGTTTCATTAGTGATATCTAAAATCCCTAAGATTGATGATAAGTTTCTATTACTGTCAGCTAAAATTGGATAAGTAACACCTTCAATTCCACCATTATCTTTAGCTTGACTTAACCATGCAAAATGAACCTCTGGAGTATCACAAGATGCACCAATTACAATTGTATTTCTTTTTTCAAATTCACCTAAAGCTGCTTGAAAAGCATGTAATTCCGTAGGACAAACAAATGTAAAATCTTTTGGATACCAGAATAATAAAACTTTCTTTTTATTATTAACTGCTTCTTCTAATACATTTATTTTAAATGTATCGCCCATTTCATTCATTGCGTCTACATTTAAATCTGGGAATTTTTTTCCAACTGCTGTTGCCATATTTTTTAAATTTTATATATAATTAATATTCTATTCTTATTTCTTGGACAAAGATAGCAATACAACAAACCTAAAATGAAAAAAGTTGATGGGAACTTTTTATATTTCCATCAACTTTATTTATAGTTAATTTGTCTTTAAATAGCTTAAGCCTATTTCGTTGCGAATAACTTAATGTCATTTGCAGACACTTCTTTTTCGCCAAGAATAATTAAACGCTCTACAACATTACGCAATTCACGAATGTTACCTGTCCAATCATACTCTTGTAAAAGTTTAATTGCTGATGAAGAAAATCCTTTTTTAGGAGTTCCTTGTTCTTCTGAAATTTTTGCAGTGAAAAAATCGACTAATAAAGGAATATCATCTCTTCTATCATTTAAAGAAGGAACGTTAATTAAAATAACTGCTAATCTATGATACAGATCTTCTCTAAATCTACCTTCAGCAATTTCTTTTTTTAAATCCTTGTTAGTTGCTGCGACAATTCTAACATCTACTTTAATATCTCTATCAGAACCTACTCTTTGAATTTTATTTTCTTGTAAAGCACGTAACACCTTAGCTTGTGCAGACAAACTCATGTCACCAATTTCATCTAAGAAAATAGTTCCTCCATTTGCAGCCTCAAACTTACCTGCTCTGTCTTTATTTGCTCCTGTAAAAGAACCTTTTACATGTCCAAATAATTCGCTTTCTATTAATTCTGATGGAATTGCAGCACAATTTACCTCAATCATTGGGGCTTTAACTCTGTCTGATTTTTCGTGTAACCAATGAGCAACTAATTCTTTTCCTGTTCCATTTGGTCCAGTAATTAAAACTCTTGCATCTGTTGCTGCTACTTTCTCAATCATATCTTTTATTTGAGAAATAGCATCACTTTCACCTATCATTTGGTAACTTTTACTTACCTTTTTCTTTAACCTTTTATTTTCTACAATTAAGGTTTTGGTATCTAAAGCATTTCTTACCGTATTTAAAAGTCTGTTTAAATCTGGTGGCTTAGAAATATAATCGAAAGCTCCTAAACGCATTGTATTAACAGCTGTATCTAAATCTCCATGACCAGAAATCATTACAATTGGTATTTCTGGTTTTATTTTCTTCGCTTTTTCTAATACCTCAACACCATCCATTTTTGGCATTTTAATATCACATAAAACTAAATCGTAATCATTATTCTTAATCATTTCGATTCCTAATAAACCATCTTCTGCTTCTTCTACATTATAAGATTCATTTTCTTCTGAAATGATTTTTGTTAATACCCTTCTAATGGCAGCTTCATCTTCTATTATTAAAATCTTTGGCATATTTTTTTTTATTTTATAAGGTGTACATCTCTCTGTGGAAATGGAATTGTAATATTATTTTCTTTAAATTTTTTATCAATTTCAAATCGTAAATCACTTTGTACAAACCTTGTTTCAAAACTATCATTTAAAGAAAAAACAAGTTTAAAGTTTAATGAACTATCTGCAAAATCTGTAAATAATACTTTTGGTTCTGGAATTTTTAAAATTTTATCATTCTTTTTTGTAGCAGCAAGTAAAACTTGTTTTACCAACTCTACATCACTTCCATAAGCGACACCCACAGTTACAGACTCTCTTGTTTCTGTTCCATTTTCTGTCCAGTTAAATAAAATATTGGTTAAATATAAATGATTAGGTATTACTAAAACTTTATTATCTATAGTTACAGCTCTTGTTGTTCTTAGTCTTATATCTAAAACCCTGCCAACTTTTCCTTCTAATTCAATAATATCACCAACATGAACAGATTGATCTACTAGAATAAAAATACCAGATATAATATCTTGAAATAAAGTTTGCAAAGCTAAACCAACACCAATTAAAAGTACTGCAGATGCAGCAAACACTGCTGTTACGTTTACACCAGAAGCATCCATAGCAATTAAAAATATCACTAAAAAAACCACCCATCTTATGTAGCTAAAAACACTTATGAATTTAACTTTATCATTTTCCGGCATTTTTCTGGTGATAAACCTTCTTAACAGTTTTAAAACAAAGGCTGTAACAACTAGAGCAACGGCAACAAATAATAACCCTTTAAGGGAAATACTTATTTCTTTACTAAATGTAAATGTATAATCTAAAATTGAATTAGCTTCCTCTACAATAGTGTCTGTAACTTGCTCTAATTTGCCTTGCATTTATCCTTTATATTTTAACCATTTATATAAATCTTTATAAGTTGGTTTTTTACCATACATTAAAATTCCTACTCTGTAAATTTTAGCTGCTAACCAAACCATAAATACAAATGTAACCAATAATAACGCTATAGAAATTGCTAATTCATACCAAGAAACACCAAATGGAACTCTCATCAACATCACAATTGGAGATGTAAATGGAATGTGTGAAAATAGCACAGCAATTGATCCATGAGGATCATTAATAACCGTTGCAAAACCAACATAAACCCCTAAAATTAAAGGTAACATTATTGGCATCATAAATTGTTGTGTGTCTGTTTCGTTATCTACTGCCGCACCAACTGCTGCAAATAAAGAACTATATAACATAAAGCCTCCTAAGAAGTAAAAAATGAATAAAACGAACATTTTTAGTAAAGGTAATTTTAAAATTTCTTGAATAACTAATTGCATTTTATCTCCTCCTGCGGCAGCTTTTACAGCCTCCATTTGTTCTGCAGGAACTCTAGCCGTTTGCATTTCTACCACATCTACTCCAAAAACAGAGGAAGCTACTATCGAAATAATAAAAAGTATAATTCCCCAAATAAAGAATTGTAATAAACCTGCAGATGCATTTCCTAAAATTTTACCCAACATTAGTTGGAAAGGTTTTACAGAGGAAACAATGATTTCTATAATTCTACTTGTTTTTTCTTCGATAACACTTCTCATTACAGAAGTTCCATAAATCATAACAAACATCATTAACATATAACCTGCAAAAGCACCAATACCAATTTTTAATCCATTTATTAATTTAGATGATTCTTCGCCAGAAAAGTTAAACATTTTAATGTCTGTATTAATTTTAGAAGCTTTAATTTTTTCTAAATCAATACCAAAATTATTTAATTTTTGATTTCTAATTTTTGATTCTATTTTGTTTTCCATAGAATTCATTACAGACATTCCTGGAGAATCTTTAGAATAAAACTCTATTGATTTTGCTAACAACTCTAAACTATCTTGTTTAGGTATAATTAACGCTCCATAGTAATTTCCTTCTTCAACTTTTTTCTTTGTTTCTTCTGTTCCTAAAGCTGTGTAATCTGTATAATGAATCGTTTTAGAATCTTTAAAATCTTCTTTAGAAAACATTCCTGAATTATCTACATAAACGATTTTTTTAACTTTTTCGTCATTTTTTTGCATCAGAAAATAAACCAAAGCTCCCATTCCTACCATTAATAACGGACTTAAAAAAGTCATCATTATAAATGATTTATTACGAACCTTCGCAATAAACTCTCTCTGTATAATTAGTTTTAACTTGCTCATTTTCTTAACTGTTTTTATTTACTGCCTGAATAAAGATATCGTTTGCACTTGGTATTAATTCAACAAAATGTTGCACTTCTCCCCTACTTGTTAAAAAAGATAACAAATCATTTGAAGAATTTCCTTCTGTTAATTTCACATTTAATGTTAAACTATCATTCAGTAATTTAAAGTTCGATGGAAAAACCTCAAAACTTTCTTTTAATGTCTTTTCTACTTCTTTAGGATTATCAGTATTTAACCCTACTTGAAAAGTATGTGTTCTAAACTCACGTTTAATATCAGCTAACTTTCCGTCTAAAATTTTGTTAGATTTATCAATCAAAGCAATTTCATCACACATTTCTTCTACAGATTCCATTCTATGTGTAGAGAAAATAATGGTTGCTCCTTCGTCTCTAAGTTGTAAAATTTCTTTTGCAATTAATTGTGCATTAATTGGATCAAACCCAGAAAAAGGTTCATCAAAAATTAATAATTTAGGATTATGCATTACAGTAACAATAAATTGTACTTTTTGCGCCATTCCTTTAGAAAGTTCTTCAATCTTCTTATTCCACCAAGCAGAAATATCAAATTTTTCGAACCAATATTTTAAACGTTTTTTAGCTTCAGCTTTACTCAAACCTTTTAATTGTGCCAAATACAAAGCCTGTTCACCAACTTTCATCGATTTATACAAACCACGTTCTTCTGGTAAATATCCAATTTGTGCTGTATGATGTGGAGACAAAGGTTCTCCATCTAAAATGATAGAACCACTATCTGGCATTGTAATTTGATTGATTATTCTAATTAAAGATGTTTTTCCAGCTCCATTTGGACCTAACAAACCATAAACACAACCTTTAGGAATATGAATGGATACGTCATTTAAAGCAGTAAAATTGCCGTAATTCTTTACAATATTGTTTATTTCTAGTAAATTTTTCATTGATAAAAGTTAATTTTTTTCAAATAGCATTGCTTACAAAACTACATATTTTCTATGTATTAGTATCTAAACTTGTAAAAACGTTACACTTTAATTTATGTTAAAATTTACTATGCATGCATAACTTTTTCGCAATTTACTATGCGTGCATAATAAATTTTTATATATTTGACGGAATGGAAAAATTAAAATCAATAGATCATGAACTTAGAGCAACATGGCAAGCTGTTGCAAAAGTTTATAATGAAAGAGCTGCAAAGCACGATAGTACAATGGCCACCGCTTTTGTTTTATTAAATATTGATAAGCAAAAAGGAACTCCTTCTACAGCTTTAGGTCCTTTAATGGGAATGGAACCAACAAGTCTTTCTAGAATTTTAAAAACGATGGAAGATAAAGGTGCTATTTCTAGAGAAAAAAATCCTGATGATGGTAGAAGTGTAATCATAAAATTAACTGAATATGGCAAAGAAATGCGCAAAGTATCTAAAGGTCATGTAATACAATTTAATGATACAGTAAGAAAAAACGTTTCTGAAAAAGACTTAGAAGGTTTCTTTAAAGTAACAGCAACAATTAATAAACTTATTGCCGACAGAGATATTTATGAAAATGTCAACAATAAAGCAGTATAAAACAAATAAGACTAATGACTAGAAGAATTAAAAAAGTAGCAATAGTTGGCTCTGGAATTATGGGAAGCGGAATAGCTTGTCATTTTGCAAACATTGGAGTTGAAGTTCTATTATTGGACATTGTACCAAGAGAATTAAACGACAAGGAAAAAGCGAAAGGATTAACACTCGAAGACAAAGTTGTAAGAAATCGTTTAGTAAATGATGCATTATCAGCTTCTCTTAAATCCAAACCTTCTCCTATTTATAATCAGAAATTTGCAAGTAGAATTACCACTGGTAATTTAGATGATGATATTGCAAAGGTTGCTGATGTAGATTGGATTATGGAAGTTGTTGTAGAACGATTAGATATTAAAAAAATCGTTTTTGAAAAGCTAGAAAAATACAGAACTCCTGGAACGATTATTTCTTCTAATACTTCTGGTATTCCTATTCAGTTTATGAATGAAGGAAGAAGTGAAGATTTTCAGAAGCATTTTGCAGTAACTCACTTTTTTAATCCACCAAGATATTTAAAACTTTTTGAAGTTGTTCCTGGTCCAGGTTGTAAACAAGAAGTTACAGACTTCTTAATGATGTATGGTGAAAAATTCTTAGGTAAAACTTCTGTTTTAGCTAAAGATACTCCTGCATTTATAGGAAATAGAATTGGAATTTTCGGAATTCAATCTTTATTTCATCAAGTAAAAGAATTAGGTTTAACAGTAGAAGAAGTTGATAAATTAACAGGACCAGTTATTGGTCGTCCAAAATCAGCAACTTTTAGAACTGTAGATGTTGTTGGTTTAGATACTCTAGTACATGTTGCTAATGGTATTTATGAAAACTGCCCTGATGATGAAGCTCACGAACTTTTCAAGTTACCAGGTTTCATCAACACAATGATGGAAAACAAATGGTTAGGAAGTAAAACCGGACAAGGTTTTTACAAAAAGACTGTTGTTGATGGCAAAAAAGAAATCTTAACATTAGATTTAGAAACTTTAGAGTATCGTTCTAAAAAACGTGCCAAATTTGCAACTTTAGAACTTACGAAAACGATTGATAAGCCAATTGACAGATTTAAAATTTTAGTTGGCGGAAAAGATAAAGCAGGTGAATTCTATAGAAAAAACTTTGCAGCAATGTTTGCTTATGTTCAAAATAGAATTCCAGAAATTTCTGATGAGCTTTATAAGATAGATGATGCAATGAAAGCTGGTTTTGGTTGGGAAAATGGTCCTTTCGAAATCTGGGATGCAGTTGGTATAGAAAAAGGAATCGAATTAATGAAAGCTGAAGGTAAGGAACCTGCAACTTGGGTAACAGAAATGTTAGCTTCTGGTGTAACTTCTTTCTATTCAGTAAAAGAAGGAGCAACTCATTTTTATGACATTCCTTCTAAATCTCAAACGAAGAAACCTGGTCAAGAATCATTTATTATTTTAGATAACATTAGAAAATCAAACGAAGTTTGGAAAAACTCTGGTGTTGTAATTGAAGATATTGGAGATGGAATTTTAAATTTAGAATTCCAATCTAAAATGAATACAATTGGTGGCGATGTTTTATCAGGAGTTAACAAAGCAATTGATTTAGCTCAAAAAGATTTTCAAGGTTTGGTTATTGGTAATCAAGCAGCAAACTTTTCTGTTGGAGCAAATATTGGTATGATTTTTATGATGGCTGTAGAGCAAGAATATGATGAATTAAATTATGCTATTAAATATTTCCAAGATACAATGATGCGCATGCGTTATTCATCAATACCAACAATTTCTGCTCCTCATGGAATGGCTTTAGGTGGTGGTTGTGAAATTTCTTTACACGCAGATAAAGTTGTTGCAGCAGCAGAAACTTATATGGGATTAGTAGAATTTGGAGTTGGTGTAATTCCAGGTGGTGGTGGTTCTAAAGAAATGGCCTTAAGAGCATCAGATTCTTTTAGAAAAGGAGATGTTGAGCTAAACATTTTACAAGAAAACTTTTTAACTATTGGTATGGCAAAAGTATCTACTTCTGCACATGAAGCATTCGATTTAGGCTTACTTCAAAAAGGAAAAGATATTGTTGTTGTCAATAAAGACAGACAAATAGCTACTGCAAAAGCACACGCTAAATTAATGGCAGAAAGTGGTTATACACAACCTGCAAAACGTAACGATGTTAAGGTTTTAGGTAAACAAGCTTTAGGAATGTTTTTAGTAGGAACAGATTCTATGAAAGACTCTAAATACATTAGTGAACACGATATGAAAATCGCGAATAAATTAGCTTATGTAATGGCTGGTGGAGATTTATCTGAACCAACAATGGTTACAGAACAATATCTATTAGACTTAGAAAGAGAAGCGTTTTTATCACTTTGTACAGAACATAAAACGTTAGAAAGAATTCAACACATGTTAAAAACTGGTAAACCTTTAAGAAACTAAAATTATGAGCAAACAAGCATATATAGTAAAAGCATATAGAACAGCAGTTGCAAAAGCTCCAAAAGGTGTTTTTCGTTTTAAACGTGCAGATGAGTTGGGTGCAGAAACCATTCAACACATGATGAAAGAATTACCAAATTTAGACGTAAAGCGTATAGATGATGTAATTGTAGGTAACGCAATGCCAGAAGGTTCTCAAGGATTAAACATGGCACGTTTTATTTCTTTAATAGGATTAAATTCTGTGGATGTTCCAGGAGTTACCGTAAATCGTTTTTGTTCTTCAGGTTTAGAAACAATTGCAATGGCAGCAGCTAAAATTCAAGCAGGAATGGCTAGTTGTATTATTGCAGGTGGAGCAGAAAGTATGAGTTCTGTACCAATGACTGGTTTTAAACCAGAATTGAATTATGACACAATTAAAGATGGTCATGCAAATTATTATTGGGGAATGGGAAATACTGCAGAAGCAGTTGCTAATCAATTCAACGTTTCTAGAAAAGACCAAGATGAATTTGCCTTTAACTCTCATATGAAAGCTTTAAAAGCACAAGCAGAAAATCGTTTTCAAGATCAAATTGTTCCTATTGAAGTGGAACAAACTTATCTAGATGAAAATGGAAAGAAAGCAACAAGAAAATATACAGTAACTAAAGATGAAGGTCCTAGAAAAGGAACTTCAATTGAAGCTTTAAATAAATTACGTGCAGTATTTGCTGCAGGAGGAAGTGTTACTGCGGGTAATTCATCTCAAATGAGTGATGGAGCAGCTTTTGTAATGGTAATGAGCGAAGAGATGGTGAAAGAATTAAATCTAGAGCCAATTGCAAGAGTCGTAAATTATGCTGCAGCTGGTGTAGAGCCAAGAATTATGGGAATTGGTCCTGTTGCTGCAATACCAAAGGTTTTAAAACAAGCAGGATTACAACAAAGTGATATCGATTTAATTGAATTGAATGAAGCTTTTGCTTCTCAATCTTTAGCAGTAATGCGTGAGTTAGATTTAAATCAAGAAATTGTAAATGTAAATGGAGGTGCCATTGCATTAGGACATCCTTTAGGTTGTACAGGAGCAAAATTATCTGTACAATTATTTGATGAAATGCGTAAACGTGACATGAAAAACAAATACGGAATGGTAACAATGTGTGTAGGTACAGGACAAGGTGCTGCAGGTGTTTTCGAATTCTTAAGTTAATAACAAAATTAAAAAATCAAAAAAATGGCAGATTTATTAAGAGGTGGACAATTCCTTGTAAAAGAAACTAACTGTGAAGACGTTTTTACTCCAGAAGATTTTACTGAGGAACAACAAATGATGAAAGAAGCAGTGATGGAATTTAATGAAAGAGAAATCATTCCTCATAAAGCTCGTTTTGAAGCAAAAGATTATGCTCTTACAGAAGATGTAATGCGTAAAGCTGGTGAATTAGGTTTTTTAGGAGTTGCTGTTCCTGAAGCTTATGGAGGATTAGGAATGGGATTTGTTTCTACACTTTTAACTTGTGATTATATATCTAGTGGAACAGGTTCTTTTAGTACTGCTTTTGGTGCACATACAGGAATTGGAACAATGCCAATTACATTATATGGAACCGAAGAACAAAAACAAAAATATGTTCCTAAATTAGCTACTGGTGAGTGGTTTGGCGCATATTGTTTAACAGAACCAGGTGCTGGTTCTGATGCAAATTCAGGAAAAACTACTGCAGAATTATCTGCTGATGAAAAATCATACAAAATTAACGGTCAAAAAATGTGGATCTCAAACGCAGGTTTCTGTCGTTTAATGATTGTTTTTGCCCGTATTGAAGGAGATAAAAACATTACAGGATTTATTGTTGAGTTTGATAAAGAAAATCCAAATGGAATTACTTTAGGTGAAGAAGAACATAAATTAGGTATTCGTGCTTCCTCTACAAGACAAGTCTTTTTTAATGATACTGTTGTATCTGCAGATAATATGTTAGCAGGTCGTGGTGAAGGTTTTAAAATTGCCATGAATGCATTAAATGTTGGACGTATAAAATTAGCTGGAGCATGTTTAGATTCTCAACGTAGAATTATTTCTCATGCTGTAAATTATGCTAACGCACGTAAACAATTTAAAACTCCTATTTCAGATTTCGGAGCTATTAAAGTAAAATTAGCAGAAATGACTGCCAATGCTTATGTTGGTGAATCTGCTACTTATAGATCTGCAAAAGATATTGAAGATAGAATTGCTTTAAGGGTTGCAGCAGGAAATACACATCAAGAAGCGGAATTAAAAGGTGTTGAAGAATATGCCATTGAATGTTCAATATTAAAAGTTGCTGTTTCTGAAGATGTACAAAGTTGTGCCGATGAAGGAATTCAAATTTTTGGTGGAATGGGATTCTCTGAGGAAACTCCTATGGAATCTGCTTGGAGAGATGCTAGAATTGCTCGCATTTATGAAGGTACAAATGAAATCAATAGAATGCTTTCAGTTGGAATGTTAATTAAAAAAGCAATGAAAGGACATGTAGATTTATTAGGCCCAGCAACAGAGGTTGCAAATAGTTTAATGGGAATACCTTCTTTTGATACTCCAGATTTTTCAGCATTGTTTTCTGAAGAAAAACTGATGATTTCTAAAATGAAAAAGACATTCTTAATGGTTGCTGGTGCAGCACTTCAAAAATATGGTCCAGAAATTGAAAAACATCAACAGTTATTAATTGCTGCTTCAGATATTTTAATTGAAATCTATATGGCAGAATCTGCAATTTTAAGAACTGAGAAAAATGCAAAACGTTTTGGAGAAGATTCTCAATCAGTGCAAATTGCAATGTCTAAATTATACTTATATCACGCTGTAGATATTATTGAAGAGAAAGGAAAGGAAAGTATTATTTCTTTCGCTGAAGGTGATGAACAACGTATGATGTTAATGGGCTTAAAACGTTTTACTAAATATGCAAACTATCCAGATATTGTAGATTTACGTAACGAAATAGCAGAAAAAGTAAAAGCAGAAAACAAATACTGCTTCTAAAAATCTCTTGATGTCAAATTGAGTTTGTTCGTTTTTTTTTAAACCATTATTCAAACTCAACTGACAATCAAAATATTAAAGGTTAATCATAAACATTTAAGTTTTTGGTTATAGTTAGTTGTTTTATTTAAAACCCCATCATTTTAATGATGGGGTTTTTGTTTATTATTTTTTAATAAGGTGACTAAGGTCATTTTAATTCTCTTAAAAAAACATTAATATGGTTGCTGTGTAGTATCATTAATAAAACACGAGCAATTATGAAAAATCTTCAAAAAATTTTAACTCAAATCACACAGCTCACTACTAATATTGAAACTAATTACCCAGAGTTATATAGATTCTTAGATGAAAACCCTATGACAATTCCTTCAATGAATCATCCTCACATAGACTCTAAAGTGATGCAAGATTATCTAGAAAGTTTAAAACAATTATTACATCATCATTTAGAAACACACAAAGCAAAATAGTTAGAACAATTAAAAAATTAATATCATGGGAGAAATAGCTACATCAGAAAAACAAATTACATTGTTTTATAGTTCAAAATCTGTGAGAGCAAAACAAACATTGGCTTATGCTAAAGCAGAAGGTTTGCCTATTCTAGAAATTGATATTTTAAAAACAAAAATAACAGGAACTCAAATTATTGAACTTGCTGATAGATTACACATTAATGTAGTAGACTTGGTAAACCAAGAACACCCTGCATATAAATCAAAATTTCAATCTCATGATTTATCTACAAATGATTGGATTAAAATGATACAAAACAATCCTGAAATAATGAAACAACCTATTGCTTTACGTGGAGATATTACCATTTTAGTAGAAACTCCTACAGATATTATTAAAATATAAATGAAAAATAAAATTCTTATTTCTCTTTTTACATTTATAATATGTGTTGGATGTAAATCACAGGTAACTCAAATTAAACCAGAAAACACAAGAGGAGTTCCTGTTAAGGAGCATATAATACAAGCTTTATTATGGCAACAAAATGCTGCAGAATACAAAGCATTAACATACCAAGCCTATAATTTAGCACAATTTCAATTAGACAAAATTCTTACTAAAAATACATTTAAAAAACCAATTGCTATTGTTACAGACATTGATGAAACTGTGCTAGATAATAGTCCTTACAGCGGAAAACAAGTAGAATTAGATGAAAACTATTCTTCTTTAAGATGGACTGAATGGGTAAATAAGAAAAAAGCTGGAGTTATTCCTGGAGCTTTATCGTTTTTTAAATATGCTAAAAGTAAGGGAGTTGAAATATTTTATATTTCTAACAGATCATCAAAACAAACAAAAGAAACAATTGAAAATTTAAAATTAAAAGGATTTCCTTTTGCAGATGAATCTCATGTAATTTTGAAAAACAGTAACAGTGAAAAAGAAACTAGAAGAAATTATGTTAGAAAAACGCATGAAATAGTATTGTTTCTTGGTGATAATTTATCTGATTTTTCATCAATATTTGAAAACCGTTCTACAATTCAAAGAAATAAAAGTGTAGATAGTTTAAAAACTCTTTTTGGAAAAAAATATATCGTTTTTCCTAACCCAATTTATGGAGATTGGGAAACAAAAGGTATTTTAGAAGGTAAATATAAATGGACAGATTTTCAAAAAGATTCTATTCGTCATAAAAAAATACTTTCTTATTAAATAATCAATTTTATCAAAAATGATTCACATCATTTTCATACTACCTATAATTTCAGATATTTAGATATAAGTTTTTAAATATTTATTATTATGGAAGAGATCCTTATTTACAACTCAAATATGCATTTTGAACATCTACAATGGAAAGAAGAACTTTCTTTTTGGAATGATGAATTAAAGTTTTTTAACGACAAAATAAATGAACTAATAAAACGCGGAGCAAACAAAAATGTCCTTGCTAAACTAGCACATTATCAAAACGAATTTATACTTCATATAACAATTATGGGGATTATACATGGAGGTATAGAAGAGCTTGAAATTAAAATTGCTACACAAAGTGAAGAAAACACAAGTGCATTCGATAAAAAAATGATAAAAATACATGGTGATTTCAGAGTTAAATTTAAAAGACAAAGAAAAGTTTATTCTAATCTTAAGAAAAGTTTTTTTAGATTTATTAAAATATACATGTAAGTAAGGTATCGCTTCTGGTGCATTTAAAATTTCCTGATAAAATGGGACTTAAAAGATATAATAAACTTTTTAGTGTACTTACAAAGTACGGCTTTAGGGATGTTATGGCTAATAAACAATTACAAAAACTTGTTCCAAATAGCTATCTAAAAGAGCATCCTGATACTCAAAAATCACTTTCTTTTTCAACGTATGAACGCATTCGTATGGTTTTAGAAGAATTAGGTCCAACTTATGTAAAACTGGGTCAAATATTTAGTAATAGAGAAGATGTTTTACCACCAGACTTAATTAAAGAATTAGAAAAATTACAAGATCATGTTGCTACTCCAAATCATTTTAATATAAATGAAATTATTGAAAAAGAACTTAATATTACAATTTCTGAGTATTTTAAATCAATAGATGCTACACCTATTGCTGCAGGATCACTTGCTCAAGTACATAAAGCACAACTAATAACTGGTGAAGTAGTGGCGCTTAAAATTCAGCGTCCGAATATTATAGAAATAATTGAAGCTGATATTTTGGTCATGAAACAAGTTGCCAAAAATTTAGTGAAATACAGCTATCAAGCCAAAGTTTTTCAGCCAATGCAAATTGTTGATACTTTTGAAAAAAGTATTAAAGAAGAGCTTCAGTTTTTAAGGGAAGTGAATAACATGAGTCGTTTTGCTAAGAATTTTGAAGGCAATGAAATTATCTATGTTCCAAAAGTGTATACCTCTTTGTGTACAGATAAAATTATCTGTATGGAGTTTATAAACGGTATAAAAATATCGGAAAAGGACATTTTAAATTCCATGAATTTAGACCCTAGAATTGTTGCAAAAGTTGGTGTAGATTTATACTTGCAACAAGTATTAGATTTTGGTTTTTTTCATGCAGACCCTCATCCAGGTAATATTTTTATCATTCCAAAAACTGGGCAGATTTGTTTTATAGATTTTGGCATGATGGGAACTATTGTGCCAGAAGACAAAGATGCTTTAGGTGATTTTCTTCTTTGTTTTCTTAAAAAAGACATTAAAAAAATTATCCCAATTATAGAAAAAATTGCAGTAAAAACTGATATTTCTGATTATAAAAAACTGGAATACGATTTGTATGAGTTAATTGATGGTGTTAGTAATAGGTCTTTAGGTAACATAAAATTAGGAGACACATTAACAAAGTTTAAAAGAGTTATGTATAATAATAAGATAGTTTTACCACATTTTTTATATATGCTTATAAGGGCTTTAATAATTATTGAAGGTGTAGGTCTTAAACTAGATCCAGAATTTAATATAACAGAGAACTTACAACCTTATATTGCTAAGATCACAAGAAAACGATTCAGCTTAAAAAAACTGTTTAAAAAGAATTTAACTCGTTTTCAAAACGTGAGTAATCTTGTAGATAACCTTCCTGATGATATTGATACAATTCTTAAGAAAATTAAAGAAGGAAAACTAGTTATAATTCATGAACATAAAGGGCTTAAAAAGTTTCAAAAAGCAACTACCACAGCAGTAAATCGTTTAGTTTTTGCTATTATCATCGCTGCTTTATCTATTGGTTCTTCAATTTTAGTTATTGCAAAAATGCCACCTTTAATTAAGGGTGTTCCTCTTTTAGGGGTTTTAGGTTTTTTATTATCAGCAATATTGGGTCTTTATATTATATTTTCAATATTTAAGAAAAATAATTTTTAACTACTTTTCATTACTAAAAAATAAAACACGCTATTTTTCATCAGAATATCGATTAAACAAACTTCTTTGTAGTACTTTTTTGGCATCACTTAAAAGCTTTTCAACTTCATCAATAGTTTTATTTTGCATTTCTGCAATTTCATCCACTTTTAATTTGCTGTTTGTATACAAGTAGAAAATTTCACGCATTGTAGACGGCATATTATGTAATACCAGTTCTATATGCTCATTAATTTTATCGTCTCCTAATTGCTCGTCTAATTTTTCTACTAAATCCTTCTCATTATCTTCTATAAATACTTGGTTTAGCGTATAATCATTATGATTATACGACATGTCGTCTAATTCTTCAATCATTAATAGATCTCCTCCTCCATCCGAACTAAATTTCTCTTGCATTTCATCCCATTCAGGTTTAGAATAATCATCAATATTATTAAAAAATAACTCATTAAATTCTTCTTCCATAATTAAATCATCTAACAAATCATTAGTTTTTTTAAATAACCATAAGTAAAAGTCTTTTTTATTTTCTACCTCTTCAATATTATCATAAATTGTTATAAAAAGTTGGTCTATAATATCATCTGCTTTGTATTTCTTTTTAGAAAAATGACCTTTCTTTATTGCTGTAATTAATCTTCCTTTTACATATTTTCTTATTTCTGGTAAAATTTTTAAGACTAATTCATTAAAAGAAACTTGATTATCTTCTTCTTTAAGTTTAATTAAACTAGAAAATGATTTGGTTACAAAAAGACGAAACTCATTTTTGTTTTGATAATAAGAAATGCTCGTTTTCATAATATATACTTTTAATATTATTATAAAGCTACAAACTAAAACAGAATAATAGAATGATAATAATCAGTAAAATTGATTTTAAAACTAATACCTTCTATTTATTTCAATCTATCCTTATAGAGGTAAATGTGAAGTTAGCTCTAAATAGGTAAAATAATTGTCTTTAAATTTAAAATTATTTTTTGCTCCACAATCCATTTAATATCAGTAGTTTTGCACGCATTTAAAAAATAAGCTTACAATGAAGCGTATAAAAGAATATAAAAAACTTTTTGAGGTAGAAGGTCCTATTAATTTAAAAGATCTAAAAAAATCTTACAGAGGTTTGGTTAAAGAATGGCATCCTGATAAATTTACTGATGAAGTAAAGAAAGAAGAAGCAGACGTTATGAGTACTCAAATTATTGATGGGTATCATTTTTTAGTAAGTATTGCTCCAGAAACGAAAGCAGCAAATTTAGACGCTTATAAAACGACTATAACAGAATTTCAAGTTGCAGATTGGCACCATAAAAGCATGTTATTAGAAGTTACTTTTACTGATGGAAATAAATACGAATACTTTGGTGTTAGTAAAATTCTTTTCGGAAAATTTATAAACGCAAAATCTATGAACAACTTTGGTAAGAGAAATATTTTTAATTCTTTTACTTACAGAAAATCTATGAAAGCTTCTGTAGAAGTTTAATCGTTTTTCTTTAAAAATAAATAAAAAAAGAGATTACATTAAATGTAATCTCTTTTTTTATGAATAATAATTAGAAAACTTACTCTAAAGCTCCTAAATAACGTTCTGCATCTAAAGCCGCCATACAACCTGTACCTGCAGCGGTTACAGCTTGTCTGTATTCTTTATCTTGAATATCTCCAGCAGCAAAAACTCCTGGTAAATTCGTTTTAGTAGATTTCCCTTTGGTGATTAAATATCCTGTTTCATCCATATCTAAAACACCTTTAAATAAGTCTGAATTTGGAGTATGACCAATTGCAATGAAAACTCCTGTTACAGGAATATCTGTTGTTTCTTTTGTCTGATTATTGATAGCTCTAACACCTTCAACAACATTAGAACCTAAAACCTCATCTATTTCGGTGTTGTATAGAACTTCAATATTTTTAGTTTTATTAACTCTATGTTGCATCGCTTTAGAAGCTCTCATAAAATCTTTACGAACCAATATTGTAACTTTATTACAAATATTAGATAAGTAAGTCGCTTCTTCTGCAGCAGTATCTCCTGCTCCAACAACTACTACATCTTGACCTTTATAGAAAAAGCCATCACAAGTTGCACAAGCAGAAACTCCTCCACCAATTAAACGTTGCTCACTTTCTATCCCTAAATATTTTGCAGTTGCTCCTGTAGAAATAATTATTGTTTCTGCTTCTATTTCTTTAGACTCATCAACAATAACTTTATGAATTCCACCAACTTCTTCGCTTAACTCAACTTTTGTAACCAAACCAAAACGAACTTCTGTACCAAAGCGTTCTGCTTGCTTTTTTAAGTCTTCCATCATTGCAGTTCCATCTGTACCTTCTGCATAACCAGGAAAATTATCAACTTCAGTTGTTGTTGTTAATTGACCTCCCATTTGCATACCTGTATACATAATAGGTTTCATGTCTGCTCTAGCTGCATAAATTGCGGCAGTATATCCTGCAGGACCAGAACCTATAATTAAACATTTAATTTTTTCTATTGTATCTGACATAATATTCTGTATCGCTTTTAGAATTGTAAAAATATAGCTTTTTAGCACTTATAAAAACGAATGTTTATAAGTTTTTATAATGAAAACATAGTCAAATTTAATTAACTAATAATAATTATTAAATTGATTGTTTTATTACAAAAAGGATGTATCTTTGCAGTCCTTAAATGAACAATCATTTTCGGGGTGTAGCGTAGCCCGGTCATCGCGCCTCGTTTGGGACGAGGAGGTCGCAGGTTCGAATCCTGCCACCCCGACTGAAACTAAAAAACCTTGATAAATTTTATCAAGGTTTTTTTTTGTTTTAAACATTCGCATATCTATAACCTAAGTCATTTCTATAGTGGCTTCTTAATTATATTTTAGTAAAGTTAGAGTAGTTTTAATATAACAAAATAGCGAGAAAAATTTATCCTATAAATAGTATTCGAATTACTATAGAGCATAAAATATTCAATTTAATTATTACCAGGTTATAAAGAGAAAACGAATAGAAATCACACAATGAATATAGGCTTAGTTCTTTCTAAAGGTGGCGCAAGAGGCGCTAGAAGAGTTTGGTATTTCACCAACTCATATTTATGGAACAAGTGCAGGAGCTATTTTAGGCTCACTATATGCTGCTGATATAAACTGGTCTGAAATATTGCATTTTTTTAAAACCATACCAATATTTCAAACCAATAGATACGCACGCAATAAGCCTAGTTTATAAATTTATAAATTTTTATGATGATAGAGGAACTTTAAATAATTTTCCTTTAGAACTCCTAATGAAAGATTGTGGTAGAATTATAGGTGTCTATGAAAATCATTTAAAAAACATAACTATTAAAGTAACTTCAGCATCTCTGCTAAAATTTCCTGATTGTGATTTGGTCGTTTATCTAGAAAAGCTCATTAATTATGGTACTTTTGATATGAGTAATATTGATGCTATTTTTAACTTAGGCTATACAAACACTAAAAGAGCCTTAATAAACAATAAAAACCTACTAATAAATAATTAAAATAAATACCCAAACATTTCATTTTACTGATTTTTATCATTTTTTTCCGTAATTATTAACTATATATTTGGTTCAATATGGATAGATATTCTTCATTTTTTTTTAACGAAAAAACTTTAGATTACATATCTGATATTCTTATCCGTTAGCATGCTTTTGGTTTAGCATTCTGATGGATAATTTTTACGTTTTTAGAACTCAGTAACAAATCCCCCCATTAAAAATACAGCAGCTTATACATCAAAAGGAATAGTAAAACAAAAATCACTCTAGAATGATAGCCGAATTAAAAGACGATACAATTTTTAAACGCATTTTTGAATTTTCTATTGAAGGTATTTTAGTCATTGATGATAATGGATCTATTATTAAGGCCAATCCTGCTATCGAACAAATGTTTGGTTATAATACTGGCGAATTGTTAGAGAAAAAGATAGAAACTCTAATTCCAAATATATTCCAAATAACAGTTGGTTCTCACAAAATAACATATCTCAAAAAACCTATAACAAAACGCATAGGTGAAGATTTAGATGTATTTGGCATAAACAAAAATGGTTCTAAGTTTCCGATAGAAATAAGTTTAACTTCTTCTAAAACTGATAATAAGCAAGTATTACTCGCTTTTGTAATTGATATTACAAAACGCATATTGGCAAGTCAAAAACTAATTGAGTGTAAGCGTAAAATAGCAGAATCTCAGCGTCTAGCACATGTAGGTAATTGGTGTTGGAATATACAAACCAATGAAAGAAATTGGTCTGACGAGTTTTATAGAATTTGCGGTCTTATACCTGGAGACAAAGATCTTAATTCAGAAACTGCCATAGAACTTATCCACCCAGAGGACAGAGAAAGCACTTTAGAAATTATAAATAATGCTATTGAAAAGCAAGTACCATATAAATACAAGAAAAGGATTTTGAGACCAGATGGTACCATTAGACACATTATAACAAAAGGAGAAATATCTTTTGATAAGAATAAAAAACCAATAGAAATATTTGGTACCATGCAAGATATTACCACACATAAAAAAATTGAAAATGAGCTAAAAAACAGTAAAAAAAGAAATCAAGATATATTAGAAACTTTACCCGATTTAATGATTCTCTATGATAAATACGGAAACCTTCTTGAATTCCATAATCCAGAAGGAGTTGAGTTAGAAGAAAATATAGGTAAAAACATCGATAGAATATTCCCTGAAAAGGTTTGTAAAAGAATAAGAGGAGCGTTTGCTAAATGCGAAAAAACAAAAAAAACTCAAATAATTGAATATTCACTTACCCTTAAGGGTAAGTTAATACATATAGAATCACGAATAGTTAAAACAGAAGAAGGTCATTTTTTATCGATTATACGCAACATCACAGAAAGTAAAAATGCTGAAAAGATAATCTTAGAAAACGAACAAAGACTTAAACTTACCTTAGAAGCAGGCGAGTTTGGTTCTTGGGACTGGAATTTAATTTCTAATGAAATAGTAAGAGACACCTATCAAAACTCATTATTTGGTATGAAAGCAGAAGAATATACTGCTACCTATGAATCTTTTTTAAAGAAAATACACCATGAAGATAGAGACAATGTACAATTTATAATTTCTGAAGCAATAAAAAATACAAGTAGTTACGCCATAGAATATAGAATAATACACCCTGATTTATCTGTTCATTGGCTTAATGAAAAAGGTAATATTTATAGAAACAAACACGGGAAACCTGTTCGAATTATAGGTGTAACCAATAGTATTACAAAGCAGAAAAAAGCAGAAGAAAAATTAAAAGAAAGCGAAGAGAGATTACGTAATTATACTATAGAGTTAGAAGAAAAAGTAGCAGAACGAACTAAAGAACTTACAACAACGGTTCAAAAACTAGTAGCATCTAATTTAAGCCTTGAAGACCAAATATTAATAACTGAAGAAGCAGAAATTATAGCCTTAAGCAGTAAACAACTAATTGCCAACATTACTAAAAATTTTCCCAAAGGATTTGTTGCCGTTGTTGATACAAATTTTAACATTATTTTTATTGAGGGTGAAGAATTCGAGGAGCTATGTTTTAAAGGTTATCCTGATAAAGAGATTACAATTGACCTGATTAAAAGTTTACTGGAAGATGCAAAAACAAAAGTTAAAAATAAAATTAAGAAATCACTAAAAGGAAAACACTGTTCTTTTGAAGTGAAATTTCAAGAAAGAACATATCTGGTGAATACAACACCACTTTTTGATCTTGAAAAAAAAATAACTCAAGTTTTACTTGTCTACAACAACATTACAGATCAAAAACAAGCAGAACTTAAAATATTAAATACCTTAAAAGTAGAACAAGAATTAGGTGAATTAAAATCACGCTTTATCTCTATGGCTTCCCACGAATTCAGAACACCATTAAGTGCTATTTTATCTTCTGCTATATTAATTGAAAAACAAAACGAAAATGGTAAAGAAGATAGAAGACTGAGGCATATTTCTAAGATAAGATCGAATGTTAAAAACCTAGTCGTTATACTTAATGACTTCTTATCTTTAAGTAAATTAGAGGAAGGAAAAGTGATTATACAACCTTCGAAGTTTAATATCATAGAATTTTCAAAATCTTTGATAGAAGAAATTCAAGATATCAAAAAAAATGGTCAGACCATAAATTTTACTCACAATCAATTAACTAAAGACGTTTTTCTTGATCAAAAATTATTTAAACATATTGCCTTTAACTTGCTCTCTAATGCCATCAAATATTCAGAAAAAAATACAGAAATCACTTACAAAATAAAAAGTAGTCATTCTAAATTACAAATTGAAATAATAGATCAAGGTATTGGCATCCCTATTAAAGATCAAAATAATATGTTTCAAAGGTTTTACCGTGCCAACAATGCTGCAAACATACAAGGAACTGGTTTAGGATTAAATATCGTAAAACAATATACTGAGTTAATGGGAGGCAACATAAAGTTTAAAAGTCAAGTAAACAAGGGCTCAACTTTTTACATTGAGTTTCCTTTAAATTTAAAGAAATGAAAAAAGTATTATTAATTGAAGACAATCAGGATGTTCGAGAAAATACTGCCGAAATTCTTGAACTCGAAAATTATAAGGTAATTACCGCAGAAAACGGGAAAACTGGCGTTTCAAAGGCCTACAAATTTGTGCCTGATATTATTTTGTGTGACATTATGATGCCTGAATTAGACGGATATGGCGTATTCGAACGTGTTAGTAAAAATACAAAAACCTCTGCCATCCCTTTTATCTTTTTAACAGCAAAATCTGAAAAATCTGATATGAGAAAAGGAATGAATTTAGGTGCTGACGATTACTTAACCAAACCTTTTGAAGAAGAAGAATTATTAGGAGCGATAAAAAGCCGTTTAAAAAAGAATTCCTTTTTGAAAAGAAAATTTTCTAAGAGTATTAAAGGTATAAATGAATTTTTAAAAGAAGCTTCAGAATATTTAAATCTAGAAGATCTATCTAAAGACAGAAGCCTTCAAAAATACAAAGACAAAGAAACTATTTTTACAGAAGGCAAAATAGCACATCGTTTATTTTTTGTGCATAGCGGAACCGTAAAAACGTATAGAAGTACAGAATCTGGAAAAGAATTTGTAACAGGTATATTTCGTCCTGGAGATTTTATAGGTCAATTATCTCTCTTAGGCGATAATAAAACTTATATAGAAACCGCTACGGTTTTAGGTGAAGCAGAAGTTTACGAAGTACCTAAGGTTGATTTCATTAAATTATTATATGGAAATAAAGAGGTCTCTAATAAATTTATTGGTATGATATCTAATAATATGATTCATTTACAACAACAGTTAGTAGATATGGCTTTTGCTACGGTTCGTCAAAGAACAGCAAAAGCATTATTAGAACTAGATACAAAGGGAATGATGAAAGATGAAAGACACGTTGGTATTAGTATTCCTAGAGAAGATTTTGCAGGAATTATAGGCACAGCAACAGAAACTGCTATAAGAATGCTAACCGAATTTAGAAACGAAGGCTTAATTGGCGTAGAAAAGGGTAGAAAACTTGTTTTATTTGATAAAGAAAGTTTAAAAGAAATAGCAGAATTTGGCTAGTATATTATAAAATTAGACGCTCTAAATTTAAAATAAAATACCTAAAAAATATTGAATTGACTCAGATCATTCATTTTATATTTTTACATGATTAACTTAGCTGTAAAACAAATAATGCATTGCCTTTACTAAATATAGAATGAACTTTAAAATACAAAAAACCAGTCCTAAAAGGGTTTTATTAAAATCATATATAGATTTTCAATCCATTGAAATAGTTCTAAAAATTATTAAAGAATATAAAAACAAGAACCTACAAATATCCGTTATTGGAAAATTTCATCAAAAAAAATTAAACAATGTAGAAAACCCAGTTACTTTAGAAAATCGATATAAAAAATTATTTGAATCTTCTGAAGGTTTTGAAATTCTATCAAATCCGGAGATTGGAACTATTTTTATTACGGGTTTCTTAGGAGCTCTGTTTTCTGAAGAAGTTGAACTAAAAAAAATAGGATCTATGCCTACAGGACCTTTTGGAATTTTAAGAGGCTTAGGCATTGATAAGGAAAAGGTAACGCACTTTATAAATATTTTAAATAAAGGAAATTATCTTCTGGTAATTAGAGGTAACGAAAATGAATTGACAAGTATAGAAGATCACTTAAATATATTAGAAAAAGTGTATATTTAAAGTAGAAGTATAACCAATACGCATAATTGACTAACCCAATTACATTAAAAAAAAATCATTATTGCATCTTTATATATTACATATTTATATCTTATGTAAACAACTTTTCCTTCTCTAAAATATGTGTATCCTTTAGATTAAAACCCAAATATTCTTCATTTTCAACCAACACTAATCGGTGTTATTTTTTTAAGTATACTTATATTATTTGTGATATTTTTTACGCCTTCAATATATTCTAAACTTCTTATTTTAGCATTTTTTGGAAATGGCTAATTTACTTTTTCAGATAAAAAAACATGTCCTTCTTTAACTTTTACATTAATTTCTTCATGAGAGACACAAAGATTCCACTCTAAGTCAATGATATTTTTTTTTGTGATTTCTGTATCACTGAAACTTTTTTCATTTTTAACTTTAATATTGTCTACAACGTCCTGAACTCCCTTTACTCTTTTTGCAAGTTTTTCTGCAGCTACTCTTTCTACTAAATAATTTACGCTCACCATAAGAGTTATATCACTTTTACCTAAACTCCCCCTACTTGAGTAGCATCAATCGTTGGTTGCCATTCTAATTCATTCAATGCGTCTTGTTTAATCCTTATCTGTTTACATGATATTATATGCTTAAATTAATAATTAAGACAAAGGTTTAACTTTTACATTTCGTTTGCATTTTAATAACTCTTATAATTAATCTCCAAAATATTCACCTAATGCACTATGCAATTGTTCTAATCTTTTTTCTTGTTTTTTAATTCTCTTTTTTAATCTTTTTTTTCTTGCTTTTTCAAATGAATTCACAACAATACGTTCATAACCTTCTATACGAGATTCCATCTTGTTTATTCGAGATATTGTTTTTCCCTTAACTTCTTTTAAAGTAAATTTTCTTTTTGCTTCTAAGTTTGCAACTTTAGTTTTTCGACGTGCTTTTAAAGCATCAATCTTTATTTTAACTTTTCTCTTTTCGGTTGTTAAAGCTTTTTTAAGCTTTTCGCGTTCCTCATCAATTTTATCTTCTAACTCCTCAATCTGCTCATCTAAATAATCGTCAAATTCTATTGCTGCTTCACTCATTAAAATTTCTGAAGTAATAGGTGAAAGAGCATTCTCTATAAAAACAGCACTATCTTCGCTTACCTCTGCAATAATAGCTACAACACCTATACTTAACTTATTACTAACTTTTTTTATAAAGTCTTTTTCAAATTCATAACGACTAATATCCACAACAGCTCCTATGGCTAAACCAGAATATAAGCCGATAACAAAACCTACTGGTCCTACAAGTACTCCTAATAATCCTCCTACAGCAGCACTAGTTAAGGTTCTCCAACCTTGCCCCTCTGTTTTACCATCAAATACTTGATATTGATTATTTTCTATCTTACGAATCATCATATACTCATAAAGTGTAATATCTCCATAAGCATCTAATTCTTTAATTTTGCGCAAAGCTTCAATAGCTTTTGTTTCTTCCTTAAGAGGAACAACGATAATATTTGCCATTTTTTTTGTTTTTAAAATTTAATATAACTCTATGAAGATTATTTTTTTTACACGACAATTTATTTTTTATCTCCTAAATTAACATGATATAACGAGTGACACACTGACCTGGATCAGCGTTATAAAAGAATGTATTTATTTTTTATTTATGATACGATTTTTGCGTGAAGGATTGAAGTGAAAATCCCACAGCTCGACGAAGGAGAAGCGAGGAATTGTAGCGAAAAGCCTGACCCATGTGGGCACGCCCAAACTCTATGTCTTAAAACAAGAATTAACCTCTACTAATAAAAATATACGCAACGCCTAACACAATAACACAAGCAAAGGCATAAGCGACTAATTTTCCCGCTGTTTTTGATCCTTTTAAGAGTGTAATTAGAAGTTTCACCAACATATTGCTTATGGTAGCTGCAATAATAACTGAGGATGCTAATTTTAGTTTTTCGCCTTCTAAAGAGAATTTTGCCATGCTAATTGTAATGGCATCAGTATCTGCCAAACCAGCAATTAAAGCAGAGTAAAACAGACCATTTTCTCCAAAAAACTGATTGCTATAAAAAACTGCAAAAAGAATAATTACATACACAGCTCCAAAACTTATGGCATTGAGCACATTTAATGGATTACCAAGTTTAATATCGGTGTCTGGTTTATTATCGTCTTTTCTCATTAATAGTAAAGTAGCAATAATGCAAATCATTGTTAACAAACTAAATGGTATTGCTAATTCTTTTAAAATTGCATTATTAAAAATGTAAGACAAAAAAGCAAGTCTTGGAAACATAATTGCTGATGCTACAATAATACCTGCACTATATTTTTTAGAAAGCGCCGGAGATTCCTTACTTCTTGATGCGTAATTCCATGCTACTGCTGTACTAGAAATAAGTCCACCAAGAATAGCTGTAAGAATGATTCCTCTTTTGGAGCCCACAAATTTTACTAAAAAATAACCTATAAAGTTTAAAAAGGAAACAATTACAATAATAGAACCAATTTCAAAAGGGTTTAATAAACCCTCTGAATCAAACGTTTTGTTGGGTAGAAAAGGAAGTATTAATAAGGCAATTATAGAAAACTTTATAAATGCAAAAAGTTCTTCTGATGTAATATTACTGATTACTGAACGAAACCTTGTTTTAAGTGAAAGCAAGGTTACAATAATAACTGCTGTAGCAACTGCCTCTTTATAATAATCTACAGAAACCATTACTCCTAAAACAAAAGTTGCTATAAGTGCTAAATTAGTGGTTAAACCTTGTCCACATTCTTCTTTCTTTTTTACAAAATGCTGAAAAGCTAAAAACAAAATAAATGAGCCAAAACCAATAATAACAAACCAATTACTAAAAAAATCTGTTAAATTACCTACGGAAAAACCAAGAATTGCAACGATAGGAAAAGTTCGGATTCCTGCAAAACCTTTTTCTTTCAACCTATCATATTCTCTTTCTAGGCCAATAATAAGACCTATTCCTAGACTTATTAAAACCCCTAAAATATAAGGCCCAACTAGTTCTTGTATGTATTGATATGTTTGCATTTACTTTTTATTACGTATCCTTTTTTTAGATAAAAATATTTTAAGTAATTAGATAAATAGATCTGTTATGCTTTGTCGAAAAAATATTTTATACGTCTGTTTTTAAGATAACTACATCTCCTTTTAAAGGTACTTCATTTTTTTCTAGATAAAGATACCTTAAATAACTGACTACATAAACCAAAATTAATAAAATTAAAAGGCGGATAATTTCACCATAATAAAAATGATTATTAACCAAAAACGTCCTCAAAACTATATTAGGTGAGGACGTTCTATGAATTAATAAATCTTACGATTCTTTTCTGTACGAGATTACACTTCATTTACTAACTACATATATTTAGATAGAAATCTAAAAAATTCTTTTTTGAGATCGGCATAAATTTGCCTTTGAGTTTCCATTTTATCACGAAACTCTAAATGATTTTTCACCATATAAATGTCCATGAAATCATAACTTTTTTCACTATATTTAGAAATAATCATTTCATGCTTATTGATTGCTTCTACAATATCATCTATAACACCAGCATGAAGAATAAATTCATTCTGGTAATGTTCTAGTTGTGCAAGCACGTCTTTATCTGTCCAACGCGTTACTAGTTCATTTAATCTGTTATTGAACGATTTTAGCTCATCATCCCAAAAAATAAGTTCACGTTTCCATTGTACATGCTCAAAATGAAGGTTAACATTATTTAAAATTTTTGTTTCCATGGTCTTATTTTTTTACAATAATCTTTTAAGATTACATATTCATAATATAGCATAAAGGTTAAGAATTCTAGTCACTTTTAAAATGACCCAAATCATTTTAAATAACTCTGTAAAACCTATTAAACAAAAACATTTCCTCTTGAAAACGATTTATCATTAAGTAATATTAATCGTAATTTGGATACTTTTAAGTTTTCTTAAAACTAAAAAGACCTTGATAAATTTATCAAGGTCTTTTTTATTAAATAAGTAGAATAACTCTTATTACTTCACTAACATATTTCTAGTTGCAACAGTTCTAAAACCAATATGGTCTGAACCAGAATTAGGTTCCATTCCCATTCTTGCTGAAATTCTAAAACTAGCACAATAAGACTCATGACATAAAAAAGAACCACCTTTCATTACATATTCTGTTTGATAAGGATTACTTGGTGTATATGATTTATCTGCTCCTTTAGGATTATTAGAAACAACTGTTGGGTCTATCGTTTGATAATAATTTACATTAAACAAATCTGCTGTTATTTCCCAAACATTACCAGCCATATCATACAAACCAATACTATTTGCAGGATACGATTTTACAGGTGAAATATATTCAAATCTATCTTCTGTTACATTTTCTGTTGGAAATTTTCCTTGCCATGTATTTGCATTTGTATTTAAATCTTCATACTTATTTCCCCAAGAATAAATATTATCTTCAAATTTTCCTTGTGCTGCAGATTCCCATTCTGCCTCAGTTGGTAATCTTCTATTTGACCATTTACAGTAAGCCAAAGCATCTTCTTGAGCAATATGAACAACGGGATAATTATCATTTCCATCAATAGAACTACCTGGTCCTTCTGGTTGTTTCCAGTTTGCACCAATCTTCCAAACCCACCATTGTCCATAATTATCCATAGAAACAACACCTTTTGTATGTTTATTAAAAATTAAACTCCCTGGTTGTAAAACTGAATCTGCAGGTTTTGGAGTTCCTGGAGGTAAATCATTCTTTATAACATTCCAATCTATTTGTCTTTCTGCCACTGTGACATATTTTGTTTCATCAACAAATTCCTTAAATTGTTTATTTGTAACCTCATGAGAATCAATGAAAAAACCATCAACAGCTACTTTATGAGCGGGTTTTTCACGCGCCATTGCAAATCTATCATCGTTTTTTGCACCCATTAAAAAAGTTTTTGAAGCAACCCAGATCATTCCTTCTGGTGTCTCAACATTTTCTGTATTATTGGTTATTTTTATAATTTTATCTTCTTTTGGTACTTTCTTTTGATTACAGCTAACAATTACAAATGCAGTTAATACAACTGATGTAAATAATGTCTTAAAATTCATACTTATAATTTAATTTTAAGCAAATATAGATATTCTTATTACTTGCTTTTTTAACTCCTTAAACTCATTTATTTTTTTTAACAAAAATTTATTGTTTAACAAAATTATAAATTCGTTAAACATCTGTATCTTTACATAAATTAAAATAAATTATGGCTCGCAAAAAAAATATCACCAAAGACAACCTAATAAACTGGTATATGGAATTTGTTTTAGAGAACAATCATCAACCAAAATCAGTATTCAGTTTTGCAAAAGAAAATAATTTTGAAGAAGCTGATTTCTATAAGTTCTATGGCTCTTTTGAAACTATTGAAGAAGCTATATTTTCAGATTTCTTTCATCACACAATAACAGTTTTGAATAAAAGTGAGGACTATGAAAGTTACGATAAAAGAAACAAATTATTAAGTTTTTACTTTACTTTTTTTGAGATACTTACAGCCAATAGAAGCTATGTTGTATATGCTTTAGAAAGTGCTAAAAAAGATCTTAAAAAGTTAAAATCAATAAAATCCTTAAGAACAGCTTACATAAAATATATTGAAGATTTAAATATTGATAGAATTGAGTTAAAACAAGAAAATTTAGAAAAAATTCAAAATACATCAATAAAAGAATCTTCTTGGATTCAATTAATAATTACCATGAAATTCTGGTTAGATGATGTTTCTCCTTCATTTGAAAAAACAGATATTTTTATAGAGAAATCAATCAATGCTGGTTTTGATTTAATGGATATAAAACCTTTAAAAAGCATCATCGATTTCGGAAAATTCATCCTAAAAGAAAAAGTAAACTTTAACTAAAACAGCTGTATGAAAACAATTGATTCTATACCAACTTCAAAAATGCAACGTGCTTCTAAGTTAGTTACAACTGGTGCTAAAATTGGAGTGAATTATCTTAAATATTATGGTGATAAAATTACTAAAACAGAAGATGAAGCTAAAGCACGTTTGAATGAAAATAATGCAGAAGATATATATGATGGTTTAAAAACACTAAAAGGTTCTGCCTTAAAAGTGGCGCAAATGTTGAGTATGGAAAAAAGCATTCTACCTCAAGCCTATGTAGAGAAGTTTTCACTTTCGCAATTTTCTGTACCTCCACTTTCTCCTGCTTTAGTTACCAAAACTTTTAATAAATATTTTGGAAAAAATCCAAATGAAATTTATGATAAATTTGATGCTGTTTCAGTAAATGCGGCAAGTATTGGTCAAGTTCATAAAGCTGAAAAAGACGGAAAAGAATTGGCTGTAAAAATTCAATATCCTGGTGTTGCTAAAAGTATCTCGTCAGATTTAGCTTTGGTAAAACCAATTGCAATTAAAATGTTTAACATTAAAGGAAAAGATTCTGATAAATATTTTAAAGAAGTAGAAAACAAGTTGGTTGAAGAAACGAACTATATCTTAGAAGTTGAACAAAGTAAAGAAATTGTAGCAGCTTGTAAACACATACCTAATCTTAATTTTCCAGAATATTATTCAGATTTATCTACAGATAGAATTATTACGATGGATTGGATGCATGGTCTACATTTATCTGAATTTACTACAAACAATGAAGAAGTTTCTAATAAATTAGGACAAGCATTGTGGGATTTTTATATGTTTCAGATGCATAAATTAAAAAAAGTACATGCAGATCCTCACCCTGGGAATTTTCTTGTATCAAAAGAAAACGAACTAATTGTAATCGATTTTGGCTGTATGAAAACGATTCCTATGGAATTTTACACTCCTTATTTCGAATTAGCGAAACCAGAAAACATTTCTGACCCAGTTCTTTTTGAACAAAAATTATACGAATTAGAAATCCTTAGAGAAGATGATTCTAAAGAAGAATTAGACTTTTTCAGAGCAATGTTTCATGAAATGTTAAGTTTGTTTACACAACCATTACATCAACAATTTTTTGATTTTTCTGATGAAAATTTCTTTGGTAAAATTTCAGATTTAGGACAGAAATATGCAAAAAGTACAGAACTTAAAAATATGAATGGAAATAGAGGTTCTAAACACTTTATTTATATAAACAGAACGTTTTTTGGTTTGTATAACTTAATGCACGATTTAAAGGCAAAAAATGTAAAAATCAATAATTTTAAATCTTTTTAGTGGCTTTTTTCAACAATAAAAACATAGAAAACTTAGAACATCTTTATAAGATAAACCTTATAAATAGTTGCTCGGGCTTTAAATCGGCAAACTTAATAGCTTCAATATCAAGTGATGGAGTGTCTAATGTTGCCATATTTAGTTCTGTTACTCATTTAGGTTCTAATCCGCCAACTTTAGGCTTTATTTTAAGACCTACAACAATACCAAGAGATTCTTACAAAAACATAAAAGAAAATGGTATTTTTACAATTAATCATATTTATGAAGATATTATAGAGGATGCACATCATACATCAGCAAAATACACAGAAGAAATTTCTGAGTTTGATGTTACCAACCTAGAAGAAGAATTTAAAGGGAGTTTTAAAGCTCCTTTTGTCAAAAATTCTCCAGTACAAATGAGTATGAAATTTGTTGAAGAAATATATGTTGCCTCAAATGATGTACTTTTAATTGTAGCTCAGATTCAAGAATTATATGTAAAAGATGAGTTGCTTGAAAACGATGGATTGATAAATTTATCAAAAGGAAATATTGCAACTATTAATGGATTAGACACCTATGCAATTCCTAAGTTTAAAAAACAATTGTCTTATCAAAGACCTAAAAAGGGAGAACAAAGTGTTTAAAAATTATCCCAATAGTTAATACTTATAACCAAACGTTGTATATAGTTTATAACGTGATAATTTAAATCTATTAAAAATGAACATAGATGGTATAGCAATTGATAGAATAATAGAAATGGCTTGGGAGGATAGAACAACTTTTGAAGCGATTCTTTTTCAGTTTGGTTTAAAAGAACAAGATGTAATTCATTTAATGCGAAGAGAAATGAAGCCTAAAAGCTTCAAAATTTGGAGAGAAAGAGTACAAGGAAGAAAAACTAAACATGAAAAATTAAGAGTCTTTGCCAAAGGTAGATTTAAATGTTCTAGACAAAAAGCAATATCAGGTAACGCTATTTCTAAAAGATAAAAAGAATAGAATTACAAAACAATGTAAAATAGTAAATAATGACATTAATAGAAAAAGCATTAGAATTTGAAACAAGAAAAATGAGGTTTCCAACTACTAGCGATCGTGTGCTAGCAGCTAGAGAAGCAAAATCTTTAATTTTAAGTTTGAATGAAGTTTATAAAGAAAACAAAGATTCTGAAATCATGGACATCATGAAACGATTAACTCTTATTAAGCAAAAAATTGAAAGACGTTTAAAAGGAAAACCTTTAACATCATAATAAATTAAGTTTTTTCTTGCTTTTTTAACTTTTTTATATTTATATTCGAAAATTATAGAATAAAATAGAGAAAAAACAGAATGAATTTATTAGAAAGAGCTGAAGAATTTGAACACAGAAAATTCTCATTCAAAACAACAAGTGATAGAATTGTAGCATCTAGAGAGGTAAAAGCCTTAATACTAGAACTAAACGAAGTATATAAAGTAGAAAAAGATCTTGAAATAATGGATCAAATGAAGCGCTTAACTGCAGTTAAACAAAAAATTGAGAAGCGCTTGAAAGGAAGACCTTAAAAGCATATGAATAAAATTTTAGTTATTGGTGGAAGTAAAGGAATTGGAAATGCAATTATTAAATCTTTAATTGATGAAAACTCAATTATTAATATAAGCAGAACAAAACCTATACTTTCCCATACTAATCTTACTCACTTTACATGTGATATTCTTAATGATGACTTACCTAACCTTGAAGAAATAGATACTTTAATCTATTGCCCGGGAAGCATCAATTTAAAACCAATTTCTCGTCTTAAACTAGATGATTTCAGAGAAGACTTTGAAATAAATGTTATTGGTGCTGTAAAAGCAATTCAACATTATTTACCTTCTTTAAAAAAAGGAAATAAACCTTCAATCTTATTATTTAGTACTGTAGCTGCAAAACTAGGAATGCCTTTTCACGCCAGTATAGCCGCAGCAAAATCTGCTGTAGAAGGTTTAACAAAATCCTTAGGTGCAGAATTAGCACCATCAATTCGTGTAAATGCAATTGCGCCAACTGTTACCAATACAGATTTGGCTTCTAAATTATTGCGTAATGAACGAATGATAGAAAACATTACAGAACGTCATCCTCTAAAAAAATATTTAGATCCAAAAGAAGTCGCTGATTTAGCTACTTTTTTAATCTCTGAAAAAGCAAGTTCTATTTCAGGTCAAATTTTCGAATTAGACTGTGGAATCGTAAGTTTTAAAATATAAATAAACCATAACATAATGAGTATTTACGATGTAGAGATTAAAAGTCTCCAGAACAATCCTATTCAATTATCAGATTTTAAAGGAAAACATATCCTTTTTGTAAATGTAGCTTCTAAGTGTGGTTTTACTCCTCAATACAAAGATTTAGAAGAATTACAAAAAATGCATCAAGATAATTTGGTTGTTATCGGTGTTCCTTGTAATCAATTTGGAAAACAAGAACCGGGTAACAATGAAGAGATTCAAGAGTTTTGTGAATTAAATTATGGAGTTTCATTTTTAATTACAGAAAAAGTAGCTGTAAAAGGTGAAAATCAACATCCTTTATACACTTGGCTAACTTCAAGAAAATTAAATAACAAAAAGAGTTCTACCGTAAGATGGAACTTTCAAAAATATTTAGTTTCTCCCGAAGGAAAATTAATTGATTACTATTTTTCAATTACAAAACCTTTGAGCTCAAAAATCACAAAACACCTAAAATCATAAAATCATAAAAATTAAGTTTTTACAAACAAAATAATAAACCTATGAAACAATTAAAACTTACTTTATTATTTTTAATCATCAATTTCGGTGGGTTAGCTATTGGAAGTTGGTTAATGAATAATGGACCATTAACAGAATGGTATACAAGTTTAAACCAAGCTCCTTGGACACCACCAGGCATTGTTTTTGGAATTGCTTGGACTTTAATTATGATTTGTTTTTCAATTTATTTAGGACACCTTTTTATAAAAGATTACAGTTCTAAATTAATTATTATCCTTTTAATTCAGTTTATTCTAAACGTAAGTTGGAACTACATTTTCTTCAACCAACATTTAGTATTATTTGGGTTAGTTATACTACTATTACTTACTTCGCTCCTATTTTATTACTTCTTTAAATTAAGCAACAAAGTTGGTAATTATAAATTTTTATTAGTGCCCTATATCATTTGGCTCTGCATTGCAACCTCTTTAAATCTTTACATTCTAATTCATAATTAAGATGAAAATTTACACATTTCATAGAAAACAGCAATTACCAATTTCTGTTGAAAAAGCTTGGGAGTTTTTATCAAACCCAAAAAACTTAAAGACAATTACTCCAGAATATATGAGTTTCGATATACTTTCTGGAGCAGAAAAACCAATGTTTGCTGGTCAAATAATTCAATATATTGTTACCCCAATTCTTGGGATAAAAACAAAATGGGTAACAGAAATTACACACGTAAAAGAGAATGAATATTTTGTAGATGAGCAGCGTTTTGGTCCTTATGCATTATGGCATCACAAACATTTTATCAAAGAAATTGAAGGTGGCGTAGAAATGGAAGACATTATCGATTACAAAGTTCCGATGGGAATTTTAGGCCAAATGGTACATCCAATTTTAGTAAAACCTAAGCTTGAAGAAATTTTTGCACACAGACAAAAGAAATTAATTGAACTATTTGGCGAATTAAAATAATGACTGATAAAATTAACATTTTTTGGTTTAGAAGAGATTTACGTTTAGATGATAATTGTGGCTTATTTCACGCATTAAAATCAGGCGAAAAAGTGCTGCCTATTTTTATTTTTGATAAAGATATCTTAAGTAAACTTCCTAAAGACGATGCACGTGTTTCTTTTATTTATCAAGAAATTAAAAAAATAAACCATCAATTAAAAGAAAAAGGAAGCGCTATTGACATCTATTATGGAAAACCAATTGACATTTTTAAATCTTTATCAGAAAAATATACAATTGATACTGTATTTACGAATCATGATTACGAACCTTCTGCAATCAAAAGAGATTTAGAAATCAAAAATATTTTAGCATCAAAAAACATTCATTTTAAAACCTATAAAGATCAAGTAATATTTGAACGAAATGAAATTGTTAAAAAGGACGGAACTCCATACAAAGTATATACACCCTATTCTAAAAAATGGTTAGAAGCTTTTCATTTTAAAGGAATTCAATTTTATACGTCAGAAGATTGTCTAGAACATTTTATCAAAAAAGAAACACATCAATTTTTAACATTAGAAGATATTGGTTTCACAAAATCTTCAATAAAAGTTAAGTCTTATAAAGTTTCAACTCAAATTATTGATACTTATGAAGAAACTAGAAATTTCCCAGCAAAAGATAGTACGTCAAAATTAGGCACACATTTACGTTTCGGAACTGTAAGTGTAAGAAAAATGGTTGAAAAAGCATCTAAAAGCAATAATATTACATTCTTAAAAGAATTAATTTGGCGAGAGTTTTTTATGCAAGTTTTATGGCATTTTCAACATACAGTTAAAGATAGTTTTAAACCAAAATACGATAGAATTCTTTGGAGAAATAACGAAAATGAATTTGATGCTTGGTGTAAAGGAGAAACTGGTTATCCTTTGGTAGATGCTGGTATGAGAGAATTAAACCAAACTGGTTTTATGCACAATAGAGTTAGAATGTTGGTTGGTAGTTTTCTTTGCAAACATTTATTAATCGATTGGAGATGGGGAGAAGCTTATTTTGCAGAAAAATTACACGATTACGAACAATCTAGCAATATTGGAAACTGGCAATGGGTTGCAGGTACTGGCGTTGATGCTGCTCCATATTTTAGAATCTTTAACCCAACAACTCAAATTCAAAAATTTGACAAAGGTTTAGATTATATAAAAAAATGGGTGCCAGATTTTCAAGAACTCACATATCCTACTCCAATTGTTGAACATAAATTTGCTAGGGAACGTTGTTTAGAAACGTATAAAAAAGCTTTAAGGGATTTCTAATTTTTGTTTAATATTTTTTTTTCATAACTTTAAACACAACCAAAAACCACAAAATTATGAATACACAAGAAGTAGCAAAAAAATGGCAAGAAATGTGTCAGCAAGGAAAAAACTTAGAATGCATAGAAGAATTATACGCAGACAATGTTGTTAGTAAAGAAATGCCTGGTGTTCCTTTTGGTGAAATTGTTTCTAGTAAAAAAGAAGTTTTTGAAAAAAGCAAGCAATAGTTAGAAGACGTTGTTGAGTTTCATAAAGGTGAAATTTCAGATCCTGTCGTTGCAAATAATCATTATACAAGTAAAATGTACTTCGATGTTACATTTAAAAGCAGAGGAAGACAACAAATGGAAGAAGTTTGCGTTTTTGAAGTACAAGATGGTAAAATAACGAATGAACAATTCTTTTATACCATGTAGTAAATTATTTATTCTTGATAAAAAGGCTTCAATAATGTTGGAGCCTTTTTTTTTGAAAAAAAATTAAATTTATTTTGGTAGATACTAATAATTGTAGTTTATTTGCGCACTCAAAATAAAAGCCGATGTAGCTCAGCTGGCTAGAGCAGCTGATTTGTAATCAGCAGGTCGTGGGTTCGAGTCCCTCCATCGGCTCAAATTTTAAAAGTCTCAAAACATTTATGTTTTGAGACTTTCTTTTTTTACGCAAACTTTAAAACGAACATAAAGTTAAAGAGTTCAATTTGAGGTATCAATTTTAAAAGCCCCACATAAGACTAAAAAAAGGGTATAATATTGTAAAATCTTTATTATTTTAGTCGATTAATTATCCTAATTATAATTTTATGCTCATTATTGGAATTGCTGGAGGTACAGGAAGTGGAAAAACTACAGTAGTAAATCAAATTATTGAACAATTACCTACTGATGAAGTTTGTGTAATTTCTCAAGATTCTTACTACAACCAAACAGTTAATTTATCTTACGAAGAAAGAACAAAAATTAATTTTGACCATCCAAGGGCTATTGATTTTGAATTAATTGTTAAACATTTAAAGAAATTAAAATCAGGAAAAACAATTGAACAACCAGTATATTCTTTCGTAACACATAACAGAACAACAGATACTGTAAAAACACACCCTAGAAAAGTGGTGATTGTTGAAGGAATTTTAATTTTAAACAACGAAGCTTTAAGGGATTTGTTTGACATCAAAATATTTGTACACGCAGATACTGATGAACGATTAGTTAGAAGAATTCGAAGAGATATTACAGAAAGAGGTAGAGATATTGATGAAGTTTTAAATAGATACCAAGATACTTTAAAACCAATGCACCTTCAATTTATTGAGCCTACCAAAAATTTTGCAGATATTATCATTCCTAATAATAAACATAATACCGTTGCAATTGATGTTGTAAGAACAGTAATTAACGACCGTTTATAAATTTATGACTCTAAAAGAAATAAGGAAAAATCGTTTTATAAAGATTATAACAAATGTTTTTGTTTTAATCTTAATTCCTTTTTTAATATGGATGTTTTTTATTGATGACAATTCATACTTAGTTCATAGAAAATTAGACAATGAAATTAATGATTTAGAAAGTACAATCTCTTTCTATGAAAATAAAATAGCTGAAGATAAAGCTACTATAAAAAAACTACAAGACTCACTTCAATTAGAACGTTTCGCTAGAGAAAAGTATTTAATGAAGAAAGAGAATGAAGATATCTATTTAATAGAATTTGACACAATAAAAGAATAAATGAGTACATCTCTATTTAATGAGTTTCAAAAAACTACTCCTTCTGCTTGGAAAAATAAAATTCAGGTAGACTTAAAAGGAGCAGATTATAATGATTCGCTTCTTTGGAAAACCAACGAAGGAATTGTTGTAAAACCTTTTTACACCTCAGAAGATAGAACAAATCATAAAGTAGAAACTCCTAATAAAGGATTTAATATTTGTCAATCTATTTTTGTTGATGATGAAAAAATAGCAAATTCTTTAGCAATTGATGCTCTTAAAAGGGGAGCTACATCAATTCAATTTAAAGCAAATTCAATTTTTGATTATAAAAAATTATTACTAAATATAAAACTTGAATCTATTTTCATCTATTTTCATTTTTCATTTTTAGATGATGGTTTTCAAACGGAAGTTTCGAATTTCATCAATTCTAAAAACACCTATTTTCAGACAGACATTATTGGAAATTTAGCAGAAAGTGGTAATTGGTTTTTTAATTTAAAAGACGATTTCAATAAGCTAGATATCATTCAAAAAAAATCTAGTAACTGTATTTCAGTTTCTAGTGATTTATATCAAAATTGTGGAGCAACAATTACACAACAACTTGCTTATACATTAGCACATGCAAATGAATATTTAAATAAGTTTGGAGGAGAAGTTGCTACCAAAATTCATTTTTCTTTTTCTGTTGGAAGTAATTATTTTTTCGAAATTGCCAAATTAAGAGCTTTTAGAATTTTATGGGCAACACTTTTAGAAGAATATGATGTAGAAAGTGTTGAAGCTCATCTTTTTGTACAACCAAGTTTAAGAAATAAAACATTGTATGATTACAATGTAAATTTATTAAGAACTACATCAGAATGCATGAGTGCAATTTTAGGTGGAGCTAATACTATTTCGAATGTTTCTTATGATGCTATTTACCATAAATCTAATGAATTTGGAGAGCGTATTTCTAGAAATCAGTTATTAATCTTACAACAAGAGAGTTACTTGCAAGAAGCTCAAGGTTTTGCTGACGGCTCTTATTACATAGATTCTATAACACAACAACTAGCAGAGAATTCTTTAATCATTTTTAAGCAACTAGAAAAAAATGGCGGTTTTTTAAAACAGTTAAAAACAGGCACAATTCAGAAAAAAATAAAAGAAAACTTAAAAAAAGAGCAAAAAAATTTACTAGATAAAGAGATCATATTATTAGGCACAAATTTACAACAAAACAAGGACGATAGAATGCAGCATGATTTAGAGTTGTATCCTTTTGTAAAGCAAAGAAACATAAAAACTTTGATTCCCCCATTAACTAAAAACCGTCTTTCAGAATCGCTAGAAAAAGAACGATTAATTTCTGAGAAAGGTATAAATAATCCCTATAATGGATAAGAATAAAGAAATTCTAGATAAACAAAAAAGACAAAGTGAATTAAAAAAGGAAGTACAAAGCATCAAGAAAAACCTGCCTTCATTTATTATTGGATTCATCTTTTTTGTTGCAGTTAGTTTGTATTTTTTAGAACACAAGTTCTATGACTTTTTTGGCAATAGTGTCAACTTTATAATTGCCATCATTATTTTCTTATGTCTGTTTTCTCTATTTTTTGTTTTAAGAAGCTATCATATAATTAAGAAGAAAGAACAGGAAGCAAAAGCAATTGGTGTTCAATTATACCATTTAATGAAGTTACAAGTAGAAGCTAAAAATGAAGAGAAAAGAAGTTCAACATATAAAACTGAAAAGATCAAAACAAACAGCTAAAACTCCTTTTAAACAAGAAGGATTTGTTGCTGGTATTGCGCCAAATTTACGTGGACCATATTCTACAATGTATGTTAGAAGACCATGGACAATTAGACAATACGCAGGTTTTTCTACAGCTGAAGAAAGTAATGCTTTTTACAGAAGAAACTTAGAAGCTGGTCAAAAAGGATTATCTGTTGCTTTTGACTTAGCAACTCACAGAGGTTATGATTCTGATCATGAACGAGTACAAGGTGATGTTGGTAAAGCAGGTGTAGCTATTGATTCTGTTGAAGACATGAAGATTTTATTTAACGAAATTCCTTTAGATAAAATGTCGGTTTCAATGACTATGAACGGTGCTGTTTTGCCCATTTTAGCATTTTATATTGTTGCTGCAGAAGAACAAGGAGTTTCAATAAATCAACTTTCTGGAACCATTCAAAATGATATTTTAAAGGAGTTTATGGTTAGAAATACATATATCTACCCTCCTTCACCATCCATGAAAATTATTGCTGATATTTTTGAATATACAAGTAATAAGATGCCAAAATATAATTCAATTTCAATTTCTGGTTACCACATGCAAGAAGCAGGTGCAACTGCAGAGATAGAATTAGCATATACACTTGCTGATGGATTGGAATATATTAGAAAAGGAATTGAAGCAGGAATGGATATCGATTCTTTTGCACCAAGATTATCTTTCTTTTGGGCAATTGGCATGGATCATTTTACTGAAATCGCAAAATTAAGAGCTGCAAGAATGTTGTGGGCAAAGATTGTAAAACAATTCAACCCAAAAAACCAAAAATCTTTAGCTTTAAGAACTCATTGTCAAACTAGTGGTTGGTCTTTAACAGAACAAGATCCTTTTAACAATGTTGCAAGAACAACTGTAGAAGCTATGGCTGCTGCATTTGGCGGTACACAAAGTTTACATACAAATGCTTTAGATGAAGCTATTGCATTACCTACAGATTTTTCTGCAAGAATTGCAAGAAACACACAAATATATTTACAAAAAGAAACACATATTACCAAAACCGTAGATCCTTGGGCAGGAAGTTATCATGTAGAAAAACTGACTGAAGATATTGCAAACAAAGCTTGGGAGTTAATTTCTGAAGTGGAAGAATTAGGAGGAATGACTAAAGCCATTGAAAAAGGGATTCCTAAAATGCGTATTGAAGAAGCTGCCGCAATTAAACAAGCAAAAATTGATAGCGGAAAAGATGTAATTGTTGGTGTTAATAAATATCAATTAAAAGAAGAAGACCCTTTACATATTTTAGAAGTTGATAATGAAGCTGTTCGTAAATCTCAAATTGAAAGATTAAACCAATTAAAAGCAAATAGAAATAATACTGAAGTTCAAAAATCTTTAGTAGACCTAACAGAAGCTGCAAAATCAGGTAATGAAAACCTACTAGATTTAGCAGTAAAAGCAGCAAAAAACAGAGCAACCTTAGGTGAAATTTCTGATGCTTTAGAGTTCGTTTTTGGAAGACATAAAGCTGTTCATAAAACAATTTCTGGAGTGTATAGTAAAGAAATAAAAGACGATAAGCTTTTTAAGAAAGCTGCTGAATTGGCAGATAAATTTGCTGATTTAGAAGGAAGACGCCCAAGAATTATGATTGCAAAATTAGGACAAGATGGTCATGATAGAGGTGCAAAAGTAGTTGCAACTGGTTATGCCGATTTAGGTTTTGATGTAGATATTGGCCCATTATTTCAAACACCATTAGAAGCTACAAAACAAGCTGTAGAAAATGATGTTCATATTTTAGGAATATCTTCTTTAGCTGCTGGACATAAAACACTAGTTCCACAAGTCATTGCAGAACTGAAAAAATATGATCGTGAAGACATTATGGTAATTGTAGGAGGTGTAATTCCTGCACAAGATTATCAATTTTTATTTGATGCTGGTGCTGTTGGTGTCTTTGGACCTGGAACTAAAATTTCTAAAGCTGCCATTGATTTATTAACGATTCTAATCGATAGTGTTTCTGAATAATTTGATTTGTTTCTAAACTTAATTTCTGGCAACTTCACGAAATTCTAATATCAGTCATTAAAACGGAACCATATTAGCGTTAACGTTTTACATAATTATGAAAAACATCTACAAGAACTAAATCGTATGTTAAGAAAAATCTGGATTATAATATTTTGTATTGTATTAATTTGGTCTGCAATAAATCCTCATGATTATTTTACTTGGTTTTTAGAGGTTATACCTGCATTTATAGGTGTTTTTGTATTATGGAAAACAGAAAAATCATTCCCTCTTACAGTTTTAGTTTATAATTTAATTCTAATTCATATGATCATATTAATGATTGGCGGGCATTATACATATGCTGAAGTACCTTTGTTTAATACAATAAAAGACATATTTGAATTAGGGAGAAATAATTATGATAAAATTGGGCATTTAGCTCAAGGATTTGTACCTGCAATGATAGCTAGAGAGATTTTCATAAGAAAAAAAATTATTACTTCAAAACCTTGGGAGAATTTTTTAATCATAGCATTTTGTCTAGGATTTAGTGCTTTCTATGAATTAATTGAATGGTGGGTTGCAATTGGATCAGGTGAATCTGCAGAAGCTTTTCTTGGAACACAAGGATACATCTGGGATACTCAATCCGATATGGGACTAGCTTTGTTAGGAGCTATTATTGCTTTAATAAGTTTGAGTAAAACACATAACAAACAATTGAATAAAATTTAATTACGAAGCATAAAGTTGCTAGCGTATATATCCAATTCATCAAAATCTCAAAAAAACTCCACTCTTTTTTTAACAAACCTTAACATTAAAAAAGAACTTTTCAAGATGTAGTTTTATTTCTTTTATCCGTAAATTTGCGAGACTTTAAAAAACCACTAAAACCGAATGAAAAAAATTCTTAACATACTATATTCTACACGCTTAACAGCCGTATTATTTATCCTTTTCGCTACAGCAATGGGAATTGCAACCTTTATAGAAAACGATTTCGGAACACAAACATCGAAAGCCTTAGTTTATAATACTTGGTGGTTTGAGTTAATTATGGTATTTTTTGTAATTAATTTCTTCGGAAATATTTTTAGATATAGACTTTACAGAAAAGAGAAATGGGCTGTTTTAATGTTTCATTTAGCATTTTTATTCATTCTTATTGGAGCTGGTGTTACACGTTATATTGGTTATGAAGGTATTATGCTGATAAATGAAGGAGAAACTACAAGTCAGTTTTTATCTGAAACAACGTATTTAAATGTAGCTGTTGATGATGGAAAAAACCAAAGAACTCCTAATATTGAGCAAAGTTTATTATTATCTGCTTGGGGTGAAAATAATCTTGAATTTACATCAAATTTTAAAGCCCAAAAGATAGATTTTAAATTAGTAAACTATATTCCTTGGGCAGAAAAGAAATTAGTAGAAGATGAAAATGGTGTAGATCATCTGTTTTTTGTAGAATCTTCTGAAGGAACTCGTCATGAACATTGGATTAAGAAAGGAACGATTCAGAATATTCATGGAGTTTTAGTTGGTTTTGATGCTTCTAATAATAATGCTTCTATCAACTTTACAAAAGAAGATGGAAACTTAAAAATGATTTCTAAAGATGATGGTGATTGGTTTAGAATGGCAGATCAAAAAAGAGGAAACATTGTAAAAGATTCTGTTCAAAATTTTCAATTTTTAACACTACACAACGTTGCCGGCTTACAATTTGTGATTCCAAGACCTGCTGAAAAAGGAATTATGAAAACTGTTAGTGGACCAAAAGATAATAAAAAATTAGATGTAGTTGTATTTGATGTAACAACTAATAATGAAACAAAACAAGTAGAACTTTCTGGTGGTAAATATAATGTTGATGGTGTAAAAGAACTAACTATTGGTAATTTAAATTTTAGAATGTGGTATGGCGCTAATGTTTTAGAAACTCCATTTGCTGTAAAATTAAATGACTTTCAATTAGAAAAATATCCAGGGTCAGAAAGTGCTGCAGCTTATGCAAGTGAAGTTACTGTTATTGATCAAAACGAAACATATGATTATAGAATTTTTATGAATCATATTTTAGACCACAAAGGATATAAATTCTTTCAATCGAGCTACGATTTATCAGGTCCGGTAGAACAAACTCATCTTTCTGTAAACCATGATTTCTTAGGAACTTTTATTACGTATTTAGGATATTCTCTTTTATACATTGGTTTAATTTGTATTCTTTTTGCTAAAAACACTCGTTTTGATGATTTAAAAGATGGTTTGAGAAAAATTAGAAAGAAAAAAATGACGTTATCTATTGTAGCAGCATTATTTATTTCAAGTTTTAGTTTTGCACAGCACGATGCACATCAACCAAATAAAATTACAGAACAACAAATAGACTCTATTTTAAAAGCAAATTTAGTTGATGTTGATCATGCCGAAAGTTTCAACAAACTAGTTGTACAAGATGCTGGTGGACGAATGAAACCAGCACATACTTTTGCTTCTGAATTAGTTAGAAAAGTTAGTAAAACAGAAACTTTTAAAGACATGAAACCAAGTCAGGTTTTGTTATCTATTATAGAAAACCCAAGACTTTGGTTTGAAGTACCAGTTATTTATTTAGAAAAAGGGAATACTAAAATTAGAGAACAGCTAAGCATACCTGTGACTGCTAAATATGCTCGTTTATCTGATTTTATTACTCCTAGAGGAGCGTATAAAATAAAAGATCAAGTTGCTGAAGCACAAAAGAAAAATGTAAAAAATAAGTTCGAGAAAGATTTAATTAAAATTGATAAACGTGTAGGTTTATTATACAGTGCTATTGGTGGTGGTATTTTACGCATTTTCCCAATTCCTAATGATGATAATAACACTTGGGTTTCTCAACCAGAAAGTTCTACTGCAGGTTTTAAAGGGACAGATTCTGTTTTTGTTCGTCAATCTTTACCTGTTTATATTCAGTTTTTACAGGATGCAAAAAAGACAAATGATTATTCTAAAGCAGATCAAATTTTAGATGGAATTAAAAAGTTTCAAATGAAGTTTGGATCTGAAGTACATCCATCAGAAAAAAGAATTGATTTAGAGATTTCTTATAATAAGATTCAACCATTTCAAAAACTTGTAAAGTACTATGGTTATACAAGTTTACTTTTAATAATTTTTGTTTTATGGCAAATATTCAATCCTAAAAAATGGGTTAATAATACTGTGAAAATATTAATAATTGTTATTGTTGGTTTATTTATTGTACATACTTTAAGTTTAATTTCTCGCTGGTATATTAGTGGAAATGCACCTTGGACAAACGCATATGAATCTATTATTTTTGTTGCTTGGGCAACAATGTTATTCGGTCTACTTATCGGAAGAAAATCTGCCTTAACAATTACAGCAGCTACATTTTTAGCAGCAATTACATTATTTTTTGCAGGTCAAAACTGGTTAGATCCAGAAATTGCAAACATACAACCTGTTTTAAATTCTTGGTGGCTTTTAGTTCATACTTCTATTATTGTAGCTAGTTACGGACCACTTTCATTAGGAATGATTCTTGGTATTTTCGCTTTAATTCTTATGGTTTTTACAACCGAACAGAATAAAAAGAAAATGGATTTAAATATTAGAGAAATTACCATTATTAACGAAATGGCAATTACCGTTGGTTTAGTAATGTTAACTATTGGTAACTTTCTTGGAGGAATGTGGGCAAATGAAAGTTGGGGACGTTATTGGGGTTGGGATCCAAAAGAAACTTGGGCTTTAATCTCTATTATGATTTATGCTTTTGTTTTACACATGCGTTTAATACCAGGTTTAAGAGGTAGATTATCTTTTAATTTTGCTTCAGCATTTGCATATTTATCTATAATGATGACTTATTTTGGTGTAAACTTCTATTTAGCTGGTTTGCATTCTTATGCAAGTGGAGACCAATCTGTAACACCAAAAGAAGCTTATATTTATATTGCAACATTAATTTTATTAACAGTTGTTGCATCCTTTAAGTACAAGAAATACTTTAAAAAGTAACGATATAGTTTCGCAAGAAAATGTATTTTTGCAATTGATTTAAAAACAATCTCTCAACTGCTCTTGAGAGGACAAAAAAAGAATTATTTAATATGTTTCATAAAAATATAAAATTAGCAATTGCAGGTTTACTTACTGTTTGGGCTGTGTATCAATTTAGTCAGGTTAATATAATGAACGGAATCTCTATCTTATTATTAGCAGGGATTTTTGTTTTGTTATACTTTAAAAATGAGTTTATTTTAATGGCTTTTTTACAGTTACGTAAACAAAACTTTGAAGGAACAAAAAAATGGTTAGGTTATATTAAAAACCCTGAAGCTGCTTTAATTACAAAACAACAAGGTTATTATAACTATTTACACGGAATTATATTAAGTCAGACAAATATTACACAAGCTGAAAAGTACTTGCGTAAAGCTGTAAAATTAGGTTTAGCAATGGATCATGATTTAGCAATGGCAAAACTACAATTAGCTGGTATTTCTATGACCAAAAGACGTAAACGTGAAGCAACTCTTTTAATGGCTGAAGCTAAAAAGTTAGATAAACATGGAATGTTGAAAGATCAAATGAAAATGATGAAAGATCAAATGAAGAAGATCTAATTCTTTTCATTCTTACTGATATAAAAAAAATCCGCTTTTAAGCGGATTTTTTAGTTTTTATAATTTTTGTGTAAAACTCTTAGCAACTAACAATTTTAAGAATGTAAATAGTTTTGATTCTGTAAATCGTTTGCAAACACACTTAGCCCTGATTGAAATGGCATCCTTTTTATGGCCCATATATAAAGAAACAGTTTCTTATTTAAATGAAATTGCCATAGTTTACAAGTAAATAAACTATGGCAATGACAATAATAAAAAGATATAATGAAAAGCAGGAATAGCTTCTAAAAATAGTTATCAAAGTAAAATTGAAACTACCGTTTAAGCAACTACAACTACTTTAATCTTGTTAAACTTAAGTCTTTATTATATTGAACAATAAACAACCCTTTATTCTCTGAAGTACCAAATAACTTGTTAGAATAATCGAACTTACTTTCTACTCTAAAAGATGCTCCTTCTTTAAAAGTTGCTTTTAAATTCTCTCCAGAAGCTAAACGCATTAAAACGTCATAAGTAATATCAAAACCTTTGGTTGCATGAAAAGATGGTAACGCATTATTCTTCATATAATACTGCTTGTTGAATAATTGCGTTGAAGCAGAAGCTTCATCTACATACTCATCACTTACATAAGTCAAGTTGATTTTAGCTAACTTAGAGTTGGCTATTTTGTCAAACGCTTTTCCTTTATTAATTGCAAAAACTCGAACATGCGTATCTTCTGGCAAACTAATTAAACTGTTAATTGCATCTGCAACTAAAATAGTATTATCAGAAGTTAAAACAACCCAATTGTCTTCATTTGGTTTTAAAATTTTTAAGAAACGATCTTTGGCTATATATCCATTTTTAGGCTTTAACACATTTACAACGCTAATAGAATCGTGAGATTCTAAGGATTGCTTAATTATAGCATTAGAACTATTTGACGCTGATTTTCCATCGCCTACTAAAATTAAATTCCCTTTTATAAAATTGCCTTTTATATAAGTAGTTAATTCTTCTCTAAAAACTTTTTTCTCTGGTGAAGTTTTTATCAATTGTGATGAAGAAAATCGATGTTGTTTTTTTGAGTACAAAGGAAAAACTACAGGAGTATTTACTTTATTTGCAACAACTTCTGCTTCTTCTGAATATAAAGGACCAATAATAACATCGTTATTATCTAGGTCATTTTCTGATAAGATACTTCTAATTTTTGTACTCTTAGTTTCTGTATCAAAAACGTTTAAATCTATTTGTATTCCTTGTTTTCTTAAAGAATCAATTGCTAATTCTGCTCCTAAATAAAAATCAGTTACAATATTTGCCAATCTATTTTTTGTGAAAAGATCTTTAGATTTTATTGTATCATTTTCATTTGTTTTAAAAGGAAGTAGTAATGCAACTTTTAAAGAAATATTTTCATCAATGACATCTTCATAAATATGATTTTCAGACGCATCTCCTTCTTCTATTGGTTTTATTTTTATGACTTGCCCAACTTTTAAACCTTCCGATAAAATAGGGTTTAAAACAATCATTTCTTCTTGAGAAACATTGTAAAAACGAGTTAGACTATAAAAAGTATCTCCTTTTTTAACTTCATAAACAATAAAGTTCTTTTTAAGCTCTTCTATAAGTTCTTCCTTTTCTTCTTTTATTGCTTCTTCCTTTTTAACGTCATCTTTTATAACATCTTTTAAAGCATCACTTTTAATAGAATTATCAGCAAGTCTTATTTTTTTATTCGGAATTACAATAACTGAATTTTCTTTTGGTTTTCTACCAAAATCAGGATTCAAACGCAATAAATCTGAGGTTTTCATATCCAATTTCTTGGCTATAATTCTCATAGTTTCACCTTTCTTCACCTTATATTCAACGTATTTTTTTTGTTGACCGCATGAAACAGTAAACGTTAAAATACATAGAAAAACAAAAAATTTTACATGTTTCATATACTTTATTCCCATTCTATTGTTGCAGGTGGTTTAGAACTGATATCATAAACAACTCTATTTACACCTTTTACTTGATTTATAATTTTATTAGATGTTTTCTGCAAAAATTCGTAAGGTAAATTTACCCAATCTGCAGTCATTCCATCTGTACTTTCTACAGCTCTTAAAGCTACAACTTTTTCATACGTTCTTTCATCTCCCATTACTCCAACAGAGTTTACTGGAAGTAACATTGCACCTGCTTGCCAAACTTTATCATACAAGCCATCTTCTTTTAATCCGTTTATAAAAACAGCATCAACTTCTTGTAAAATTCTTACTTTTTCTGCAGTTATATCACCTAAAATACGAATTCCTAAACCTGGACCAGGAAAAGGATGACGTCCTAATAACTCAGGATCAATTCCCATAGAAGCCCCTACTCTTCTTACTTCGTCTTTAAAAATCATTTTTAAAGGTTCTACAATTTTTAATTTCATATAATCTGGTAAACCTCCCACATTATGATGACTTTTAATAGTTGCAGATGGACCTCCATTTACAGAAACAGACTCAATTACATCAGGATAAATAGTTCCTTGTGCTAACCAAGTTACATCTGTTATTTTGTGTGCCTCATCATCAAAAACTTCAATAAAAGAGTTACCAATTGCTTTTCTTTTTTTCTCAGGATCTGTTAATCCTTCTAATGCTTTCAAAAAACGTGCCGATGCATCTACACCTTTAACGTTTAATCCCATTCCTTCGTATCTTTTCAATACAGTTTCGAACTCATTTTTACGTAAAAGTCCGTTATTAACAAAAATACAATATAGGTTTTCTCCAATTGCTTTGTTTAATAAAACTGCTGCTACTGAAGAATCTACACCTCCAGAAAGTCCTAAAACAACTTTATCGTTTCCTACTTTTTCTCTAATTGCTGCTACAGTACTTTCTACAAAAGAATCTGGAGTCCAAGTTTGTGCTACACCTGCAATTTTAACTAAAAAGTTTTCTAATAATTGTTTTCCATCTTTAGAATGATACACTTCTGGGTGAAATTGAATAGCAAAAGTATCTTCACCTTTAATTTTATAAGCCGCATTTTCAACGTCTTTTGTGCTTGCTAATAATTCTCCATTAGTTGGCAATTCTTTAATAGTATCTGAATGACTCATCCAAACTTGACTACCTTCAGAAATATTTTCAAAGAAAGTTTCACCACTTTTTACAAATGATAAATTTGCTCTTCCATATTCTCTTGTGTTAGAAGGAGCTACTTGTCCGCCAGAAAAATGAGCTAAATATTGTGCTCCATAACAAACCGCTAAAACAGGTTTTTTTCCTCTAATTTCTGATAAATCAGGATGTAAAACATTTTCACCTCTTACAGAGTTTGGGCTACCTGATAAGATAACTGCTTTAAATTCGCTTGCGTTTGCAGGTTGATGATTATAAGGATGAATTTCACAGTAAATGTTTAATTCTCTTACTCTTCTCGCAATTAGTTGTGTGTATTGCGATCCGAAATCTAAAATAAGTACGTTGTGTTGTTGCATGCGCAAAAATACTATTTCAGATTAAATTTTAACACTGAAATTCATATTTTTTCTCACGAATTAGAATTCGTTAGTAAAATGATATAATATGTTTAATTTTTTGATGAAAATTGTTATCGATTTCTAAACTTTTAGTCATCTAAAATCATTCTGAAACAACTTACGCTAAAAAAAAACAGGTTAGACTTAATTTGTCTAACCTGTTTTGTGATAATACTATTTTACTTATGATAAATATCCTCCTAGGTTAAAACCTATAAACAATCGCGTTTAAGTTCATTCCAGCTCCAACAGATGTAAAAATTACTACATCTCCTTTATTTACTTCTTGATTTTCAATTTGTCCTTTTAAAACTAAATCTAATAAAGTTGGTACCGTTGCAACAGAACTATTTCCTAATTTATAAATACTCATAGGCATCACTCCTTCTGGAACTTTCTTTTTGAATAATCTAAAGAAACGTTTTATTATTGCTTCATCCATTTTCTCGTTTGCTTGATGAATGAAAACCTTCTTAACTTCATCTATAGAAACACCACTTTTATCTAAAGCAACTTTCATAGCTATAGGGACGTTTACCAATGCAAATTCATAAATTTTTCTTCCTAGCATTTTAATATAACGAACATCGTCTTCTTTCGTTTTATTAAAAGATTCTCCATAATGAAGATAGAATGCCTCGTCTTTTGCATACGTTTGAGTAGCATGACTTAAAACCCCTGACCCTACTTCTTCTGTTGCTTCTAAAATACAAGCTCCAGCTCCATCACTAAAAATCATAGAATCTCTATCAGATTCATCTACCACTCTAGATAAAGTTTCTGCGCCAATTACTAAACATTTAGTAGCCATACCTGCTTTTATAAATGCGTGGGCTTGGATAGTAGCTTCAACCCAACCTGGGCAACCAAAAAGAATATCATAAGCAACACAATTAGGGTTTTCAATTCCTAATTTATGTTTAACTCTTGTTGCTAAACTTGGTAATAAATCAGTTTGATTAGAACCTGCATTTACATCTCCAAAATTATGAGCTACAATAATATAACTAAGATCTTCTTTATTAATATTTGCATCTTCTATTGCTTTTTGAGCAGCAAAAAAAGCCAAATCTGAAGTATTAAATTCTGGTTTTGCATACCGTCTTTCAGCAATACCTGTAATCGCTTTAAATTTCTCTATAATTTCATCATTATCAGTACTAAAAGACGTTCCATCTTCGTTTAAGAAATCTTTATCTAAGAAATCTTTATTTTCTTTTATAATTGACGGTATAAAAGTTCCTGTTCCCGTTATTTTTGATGAAATCATAATTAAAAAAAAATTTATTTTTTTTGAGAAAATATAAGCCTCTAAAGTACAAAATCTTCAATAAATACAATAATAATTTGTTTAAAAAAATGATATTCAAACGAACATTTTTCAGGAGAGAAACTTAAAAAAGAAGTTAAGTGTTTTATTTATAAATATCTAGCTTTAGTTCCATAACAGTAGCGATAGACCTTGCTCTATTTTTCATATTGAAAGTATTTTCGCCATCAAAATGAGCATCAATAGTTTCAGATAAATACGACATCCAAATTGTAAAATGCTCTTTCTTAAATTCAACAAAAACATTTTTATCAACATGTTTTTTCATCACGTTATTAGAATATGAATTTGTATCAAAAAGAATATCATTCCAAAAGTCTGAAATGACATCTAAATGCTCTTCTAAATGATTTTGCACAACAATATCCTCGAAAAAAGGAATCATTTTTTGATCTGCCAATAACAAATCATAAAACTTAGTAATAATAAGTTTTATATCTTCTCTTGATGAAATATCTGGTTTCATTTTATATTGTAATAAAAACTTCTCGACTACGCTCGAAGTGATTTTTTAGTAAAATTAAATTTTAAAGATAAGAGCTATCAAAAGAAAAAGGCAATAAAGAAAGCAGTGATTCTGTTTTTACAACCTCACCTACTTCTCCCATAAAAATAACAGGGAATGATTCTTTCTGATTTATTTCATATTCAGATAACGTTTGTCTACAAGCACCACAAGGCCCTACAGGTTTATCTACTTTAGAAATTGATGAACTTGCTGAAATTGCTAACTTTTTAATTTTCATATCTGGATACGTAGATCCAGCTTTCCAAATAGCAACTCTTTCTGCACACATACCAGAAGGATACGCTGCACTTTCTTGATTATTTCCTAAAACAATTTCTCCATTATCTAACAATAAAGCAGCACCTACATTAAACTTAGAATATGGTGCGTATGCTTTTTTTCTTGCTTCTATTGCTTTATTCATTAACATATTATCTTCTGCAGAAAGCTCTGAAATATCGTTATAAATAATTGCTGAAGTTGAAATTTCAATTTTTCTCATAAAATCTGTTCGTCAAAAAAAGCAGCCTTGATTGACTGCTTCTAAATGTTGTTATAAATTTACTAAAAATAATTGACTTTTAATAATCATCAAAAACTTCTCCTAAATCAAATGATAAAGAGAAACGTAAAGAGTTTTCTAAAGGATTATTTACATCAGAAGAATTAATTAAGTAAGATAAATCTATATTTAATGCATTGGTTTTAAACCCACCACCTAAAGTAAAATACTGTCTATTTCCTTTGTCTTCACTTTCATGAAAATAACCTCCTCTTAAAGCAAAAGCATTATTGTATAAATACTCTGCTCCAAAAGCGTATGTAAATTCTTTAATTTCTTCACTAAATCCTCCAGGAGCGTCGCCAAAAGAGCTAAAGATTCCTTCTACCCAACCTGTGTCTTGATCAGAATCATCACCTGTATGTGGAACTAATAATTTTGTAAATTCTACTGTTGTAGAGATTGTATTGTAATCGTCTAAAATAAAATCAAACCCACCACCTATTTTTAAATTAGTTGGAATAAAATCTTCATTACCTGGGGTATAAGCAACTTTTGGTCCAATATTAGCAATATTAAAACCTAATCTATAACGTCCATTAAAGTTTCCGTAGTTTTCTTCTAAAGATTGATAATACCCCGAAACATCAACCGCAAAAGAGTTAATTGGTTGTAAAGAGTTACCAGAAGTACCGTTAAAAGCTAAGTTAGATCGAATATATTTTAACCCAACTCCCATAGAAAAAGTTTCACTTAATTTTAAAGCATAAGAACCTGTTGCTACAAATTCGTTCGGATTAATCGTTCCATTAGCGTTTCCATTACTATCTGTTAGATCAATTTGACCTAAAGAAAAATATTTAAAATCTGCTCCCCAAGCTGCATTTTCACTAAAACGATTCATATAAGAAGCACTTCCTATAAAAATATCATCTGTTAAATTACGTAACCAAGGAGAATATGTTATACCTGTTTTAACCTGTCTATTACTAAAGGTCATTTTTGCTGCATTATGAAAAAGAGAAAAAGCATCTGCAGATGTTGCAACTCCCATATCTCCCATACCACCTGCTCTTGCATCTGGCACAATTAATAAAAATGGTGTAGCTGTTGTAATTCCTCCTGTAACTTCAGTATTTGTTTGTGCTGATACTTTTACACTTACAAATGCACAAAGTAAAAAATAGATTCCTAATTTTTTCATTTGATATGATTCTGATTTTTGTTTGACAATATATCTAATTTTTATTGAAGTATTACTAATTTTTCATACTTCTCTGCAACTAGATTACTTGATGTTGATTTTACTTTTAATTTATAAATATAAACTCCTTTTCCTATTTTATTACCAAAATCATCTAAACCATTCCAAGTAATGCTTCTTGCTAAATTACCTGTTGTTACAACATTTTGATTAATTGTTTTTACTAATTTACCAGAAACAGTAAAAACCTGAACTTGTACTTCTAGTGTTTCATTAGGTTTGTTATGATTAAACCAAAACTCGGTGTAATTTACAAAAGGATTTGGGTAATTTAAAACATTTTCTAAATTTAGAATCGCATCGCTAACAACCACGAAGTTTAACGTAGCTTCTGACGAATTATTGTAAGTGTCCCAAGCTTTTATTTTTAAAGTATGAGGGCCAACTGCTAAATCTCGTAATTTGTAATTTACTTTTCCGGTAGTAAAATCGTTTAATTCTGTTTGATAAAAATCATTTAATATAATAGGATTCGTATTATCGCCATCTAAAACACCAACAATATCATGATCTACAGCAGTTAATGACGTATTAATTCCACTTGGGTCAGATAAAACTGCAATTAAATTTGGGGACACATTTGTGTTACCTCCTTCAATAAAAGATTCATCATTCATGTACAGTCTTATTTCTGGACCGACTGTATCATCAGGAGCGTTTTCATTTATTCCCCCTACAACAATATCAAAATTATAACCTGCTTTATCTATTTCGCCATTTTCTGCATAAAAACTTAACTTTCCTTTTCCGTAAGCAATTTTAATATCTTTAGGCACAATAAAATCAAACTTAAAGCTTCCGTTTTCAACAGTAGACTTTCCTCTAAATAGTTTACTGTCTTGAGTATCAAAAGTCATTTTAACTCCAAAACCATCATTATCTAAAGTAGTTTTATCAATTGGTTTATCAAAAGCAGTTGTAGAAAGAGAACCATTAAAATCACTTAAAACAATATTAGAATCATCAACAACGACTCCTTCAAAACTAACTTTAGACAATGCTTTTAAAGTATCTAAAGGTTGTGAAATATCTTTACCATTCATTTTTGTTATTCTAATGTTTGGTTGTGGAACCGCTAATTTCATAGCAGGATCACCAAAATGGTAAATAAAGAATTTTTGAGTATTTGTAAATTCGTTTTTGGTTTTCATTAAAGATTCTGCAATCGTTAAATCTTCATTATTAAACTCTAATAAAATTCTAATTAATTCTTGATTAAAACGTTGACCTACAGAAATAAAAACCTCTCTTGTTGTGGTTATCATACTTGCTGCTCCACCGGAAGCATTCCATAAAGTAAGTTCTCCTGCAGTAATTCTACTGGGGTTATCAAATCTAGAAAAATCACAAGTAACTGTAATTAAAAGAGGTAAGGTATTAGGGTTATTAAAACTCTGTATTTGTGGTTTTTCTAAAATTTTTTCAGACGCAAAACCATCTTCTCCTCCATGACCAAAATAATCAAAGACTAAAGTTCCTTTTTCAATAGCATTTGTAATTGCACTTTTCACTTCTGGATAACGCTCTCCACCAGAAGAATTCTCTTGTACATAAGAATCCGCATAAATTTTATTAACGTTAAAAATAGGTTTATTTACCCTAATTTCATCAGCAATCGTTTCTACTCCTTGTTCTATTACTTCTTCTCCACTTGCATCTATATCATCTGCTAAAAGTGTAATTGTATTTCGCCAATCTCCTATTGAAGTTTTAGTATAATAGGTTAAAATTTTATCAACTACATCTTTAGCTTGACTAACTGTTGACACAGGAATTCTACTAGAAGCAACATCTATAGTGTGGCTTGAGTTCATAGTTCCTTCATTATCTTCTAGCATCACAAAAAAATCGTCAGTAACCCAAGAACTCGCTAAATTAAAACTGTTTTCAGATAATTTTACGGGCACAATATTATTGTTTCCAGCAATTCTGTCTTTATAATCATACGAAGTATCACCAAAAAAACAAACATATTGTAGTTTTTTTTCTTCGGATGAATTTGTAGTATACACATGTTTTAAAAAATCTCTTATTCCTGTAATATCCTTAGATCCAGAAGAAAACTCATTATAAATAGCATCTAAGACAACAACTTTAGTGGTAAGATTTGAGTTTGTTTGATGATAATCTGCCAATCTTTGTGCTTCAGAAGACAATTCTGAATTTGTGATTACAATATAATTAATGTCTTTTATAGCGTGTAAATCTTGATTTAAAATTCTCCCATTTTGAAGCGAATTAGGGGTATAATAATCATTTTGATTCAATACCACATATTCTTTCAAAACACCTGAATTATCTTTAAAAATAAAATTACTACTAGTATCTTCATTTGTAATATTTTTAGGATCTATTGAATTACTAACATCCCAAACTTGAAAAATATTTGTATTATTCTCAATCTGATATTCTATGGTATTTGCTGCATTAGCTTGCTCAAAGCTTCTAAAAGAAAACTGATTTCCATCTGCGATTAATTGCTTCTTTCCAACGACTTCAATATAATCTAAATATGCATTTGCAGAAGGGTTCCCTCCATTATCATACACAATAGAAACATCAATTACATTTGATGAATTTTTAATATTTGCAGTTCTTTCTGAAGTATTTGCTTTTGTTAATGAACTTGGATTTACAGAAGAAAAACTAAGATTATAAATATCAGTCCCATTAATTTTTACAGCCATAGATGATGAAGCAACTGATGTAGAAACTCCTCGAACCTTAATACTTATATTTTCATCGGCTAAAGCATTTGGAAAAGGTATTTTAAAACTCTGAGTATTCTCTATATTAAAATCATCATTAAAAAACCACTGAGTACCTGCTGCAAATAAACTTATCTCCTCTTTTTCATAAAAAGTATAATCATTAAAAGTGCTTATTTGTGTAGTTGCATTTGTGGTTAATGGCGTTTTTTGTTGAATTCTCTTTCCATCGATATTAGAAACTGTGATAAAATAATAAGCTTCATCAGAATAGATGTTTTGTCTATGTTTTGCTGTATTAGTAGTTGTATTTACAATCCAATCATGAGGTCCTTTTGCATAAAAAAGGATAAAATCAGAATTATCGAAAGAACCATCATTTTCACCTTCTATATATATCGCATTTTCTTGTAAATCATCATACCTAAAATCTGAGTTTAGAACCGGAAGTAAACTACCACCACTTCCATAAATATGAATTTTCTTAGGATTTAAGTCGTTTGTAGAAACTCCTATTTGTTGTAATAAGTTTTTATCTATTTTAAAAACACCTGTAGTATCTACAGAAAACTTAAACCAGTCTCCAGAAGCCAATACAGAACTAGTTACTTGAGCGGGAATTAACTGGACAAAAAAACTAAAAAAAAGGATTAAAATGGGTCTATTCATAATTGTATTCAAATAACGCAAATTATTTATAGATATTTTAGCACTAATGCAGATAAATTATACTAAATTTAAAAAGCATTCGTTTAATAATTTGTGAATGGAAAAATGAAGCGTTAAAATTAGCAAATTACTTGTTTGAATGTATTATTATTGTAAATTGCATCGCTATAATAAAAACCCTAAACAATTTTCAATTAGGAAATGAGAAACATATTTAAAATATCTTTAGTTGTTCTATCAATCTTAGCTTTAGCTAGCTGTAGTAAGACAACCTCAGGAAATTCGACACTTACAGGATTACCTTTTAATAATTCTAAATTTGGTAACTATATTAGAGGAGGCTCATTTGCTGGTCAAGAAGTTCCTTTGGGAATGGTTGCTATTGAAGGAGGTTCTTTTACAATGGGACAAGTACAAGACGACGTTATGTTTGATTGGAACACAACACCTAAAAAAATGCACATTCGTTCATTTTTTATGGATGAAACAGAAGTCACCAACTCAGAATACTTCTTATATGTACAATATATAAAGGATGTTTTTCCTCCATCGGAAGAAAACTACAAGCATATATATAATTCTGTTTTACCAGACACATTGGTGTGGAGAAAAAGTTTGGGAAATACAGATATTTTATCTGAAAATTACTTAAGACATCCTGCTTATGCAGATTATCCAGTAGTAGGTGTTAGTTGGTTACAAGCAAACCAATATTGTAAATGGCGTACAGATGCTGTTAACTTAAAAAAGTTAATAGATAAAGGGTACATCAAAAATATTTTCGCAAACGATACACTTAGAAATTTCTTTGATACTGAAGTTTTCTTAGCAGATTCTGACAGACTTTTCGAAGGTGACACTACTGTTTATAAAAGAGGTATCAGATCAAGAGGTTCTGTAAAAAGTCAAAAAGGTTCTTTTCAAGGAAGAAAAATCACACAAGCTGATGGTGTTCTAAGTCAGAAATTTAGATTACCAACTGAAGCAGAATGGGAATTTGCTGCTAAAGCAAACATTGAAAACAGAGAATACAACAATATTAGAGGTAGAAAAAAATATGCTTGGAATGGTAAGTATACAAGAGAAAAAGACAAAAGATTTAGAGGAGATCAATTAGGAAACTTTAAACAAGGTAAAGGTGAATACAGTGGTTTATCTGGTTGGAGTTCTGATGGTTCTGATATTCCTATTAGAGTAAAATCTTATCCGCCAAATGGATTTGGTTTATATGACATGTCTGGGAATGTTTCTGAATGGGTTGCCGATGTTTATAGACCTATTATAGACAATGAAGCAAATGATTTCAATTATTTTAGAGGTAATGTATTTACTAGAAAAATGATTGATAAGGATGGAAAAGTTGTTATCGCTGATGGTTCTGCTGGAGCTGAAGTAGAATATGACACTTTACCGAATGGAAAAATAATACCAAAACAATTACCAGGAAGCATTAAGTACATTCCAATTACAAAAGACGATGTAACATTAAGAAGAAACTTTACAGTTTCTGATAATACGGACATTGGTGATGGAGACTTAAACTCATCTAGATTCTATGAAGATGATAAAGAAGAATTTGGCTCTAGACCAAGTATGTATAATTCTCCAAGAAGACCTACAAGAGTTATTGATCCTGACACGGGAAGAGAAGTAGTAGAAAATGATGCTAAAAAAAGGACTACCTTAATTAGCAATAGTACAAGAGTATATAAAGGTGGTGCTTGGTCTGATAGAGAATACTGGTTAGACCCTGCTCAAAGAAGATATTTACCAGAATATATGGCAACAAACTATATTGGTTTTAGATGTGTTACTGACAAAGTAGGCCCAATGACTTACAAAAAAAGAACCGCTAGAAACCCAGCTAGATAATAAAATATTTTATTAAAAAATTATGACCTCACTGTATGATTTACAGTGAGGTTTTTTTTATTTTTAAAGAATGAAGATTAAAGACATTTATAATTTATATTCTAAACATTATCTTGTAGATACAGATACAAGAAACATTAGAAATAATACACTTTTTTTCGCCCTAAAAGGTGACAATTTTAACGGAAATAAATTTGCAGAAAAAGCCATTAAACTCGGTGCTATATTCGCGATTATTGATGAAGAAGAATATAATACCCATACTCATACTATTTTAGTTGATAATGTTCTAGAAACACTACAAAGTCTAGCAAAATATCATAGAAACACATTAAAAACACCTATTATAGGTTTGACAGGCAGTAATGGTAAAACAACTACCAAAGAGTTAATAAACGCTGTTTTATCAAAAAAATATAAAACAACAGCTACAATAGGAAACCTAAATAATCATATTGGTGTTCCATTGACATTGCTTTCGATGACACCTAAAACTGAAATAGGAATTGTAGAAATGGGTGCAAATCACAAACAAGAAATTGCCTTTTTATGCTCACTTTGCGAACCAGACTTTGGTTACATAACTAATTTCGGAAAAGCACATTTAGAAGGATTTGGAGGAATTGAAGGAGTAATCCAAGGAAAAAGTGAATTGTATACTTTCTTAGAAAAGAACAATAAAACAGCATTTATAAATCCTAATGATCCTATTCAAATTGATAAGACAGAAAGAATAAAGACGATTCCTTTTGATGATAGTTTAAAATTTCTAGAAGTAAATCCCTTTGTAAAACTATCTTTTAACTCTAATGATATTCAAAGTAATCTTATCGGAAAATATAATTATACAAACATTGCAATTGCCTGTACAATTGGTAGTTTTTTTGATGTTAATGATACAGAAATTAAAAACGCTATTGAAAGTTACACTCCAGATAATAACCGTTCGCAAATTATCATAAAATCTTCAAACAAAATTATTTTAGACGCTTACAATGCAAATCCTAGCAGTATGAAAGCTGCTTTAGATAATTTTAATGCTATTGATGAAAAACATAAAACTATTATTTTAGGTGATATGTTCGAACTAGGAGAAACTAGTTTAGAAGAGCATCAAGCTATTGTAGATTTGGTGGAAAACTTAGAATTTGACAATTCTTATTTTGTAGGTGAAAATTTTTATCAAACGAAAACAAAGAACAATCGATTTAAAACATTTGAAGACTTGTTAGAACACATTAAAAACAATCCTCTTAAAGATCAATCAATTCTGATTAAAGGTTCAAGAGGAATGCGTTTAGAAAGACTGTTAGATGTTATTATTTAATAATACTCTTGTGATATTCTAATAGATTATCAATTGGTCTTTGTATTACACCTGTTACTTTTAAATTGTTCTTTTTAGCAACCTTTTCAAGAATATCTCTAAAGTAATGTGCTATTGAACCAATAAAATAGATTGGTGTTTCTGATGTTTTGTTATATGGTAATATTCTATATTTAAAAAATTCTTGAAATCCTTTTTTAATTATTTTTTTAATATATTTTTCATCTTTAAAATCAAACATAAATTTTGCAAAAGATGCTAAATACATGTTAGGATTAGATTCTCTATATAGGTTTCTTTTAATATAGTCTGCATCTAAATTAAATTCTTCGTTAAATTTCTCGGCAATTTCACTTGGCATTTTACCGTAATAATAATCAACTATTAGTTTTTTACCAAAATAATTACCACTTGCCTCATCCATTAAAATATATCCCAAAGAAGGCACTAACATTTCCATATTAGTTCCATCATAATAACAACTATTAGATCCTGTACCTAATATGCAAACTAAAGCAGGTTCGTTTTTAGATGCTGCATAAACTGCTGCTAACATATCTTCGGATATAAAGATTTTAGCATTAATAAAAATTGATTCTAATATATCTTTTAATATTTTAATTGGCTTTGGTGTACCACAACCAGCACCATAGAAATGAATTTCTTTTACTTCATCTTTAACATTAATAAGTTGAAACATATTAATGATTCTATTGTGTAATTCTTCTTCAGGAACAACAGCAGGGTTTAGCCCTAAAGTCCTTGTTCTAAAAGCTTCTTCCTTATCTTCACCTATAGCAATCCAATCTGCTTTTGTTGAGCCTCCATCTGCAATTAAAATCATAATTATTTATATTTTATACTCAAAGATATTATAAGTAAAATTCATATACAATAGTAAACCAATCAATCGTTTTCGTTTTAATTCTTTTAACTATTTTGATTAAGGATAAGAAAAAAAAATAGGTTAAATTATTGTAAATTTGTAATAAATAATTGATATGATTTTTTTTAAGAAAAAGGAAATTCCTTTAATAGATTTTTTTTCGGAAGGTTTTGTTGATATTCATTCGCATTTGCTACCAGGTATTGATGACGGGGCTAAAAATTTAGACAACTCTATTGAGTTAATTCTAAAAATGCGTTCTTATGGAATTAAAAATATAATAACTACACCCCATGTTTTAGGAGATGTTTATGCAAATTCTTCAAATACTATAAAAGAAAAATTACAGGAAGTAAAAGAAGAGCTTATAAAAAGGAATATAAAAGATATATCTATTGATGCTGCTGCAGAATACATGATGGATGAGCAGTTTTCTAAACTTTTAGAAAACAATGATATACTGACTTTAAAAGATAATTTTGTTCTTGTAGAAATGTCTTATTTTAGTGCTCCACTTAATATTTATGAAATTTTATTTGAAATACAATTAAAAGGATACAAGCCTGTTTTAGCACATCCTGAACGATATAGTTTTTATCATAATGATTTTAAAAATTATCATAAACTAAAAAAAGCAGGTTGTTTATTTCAGTTAAACTTATTATCTCTTACTGAACAATATGGAAAAGGTGTTCAAAAAATTTCTGACAAACTTTTAAAAGAGAATTTATATGACTTTGTTGGAACTGATACCCATCATCATAATCATTTAGCTCTTCTAAAAAAAATTGGTACTAAAAAGAATTTAGAAAAAATAAATCACTTATTAAATAATAATAAAAAGTTCCTATAAAAAATAAAAGCATCCAAATGGATGCTTTTATTTTAACTTAAAATTCTTTTATACCAAGGTTTTTTAACTTCATCTATGTAGCCATTTCCATAACCATAGCCATAACCATAACCATAACCATACCCTTTTTTCATATCAGTATCGTTCAAAACAATAGCCATATTGGGTAATTTTTTCTCGTTATATAAAGTCTGAGGTACATTTAGCATTCGTTTATCTAAATAATTTGCTCTAGTAACGTACATAAACATATCCGCATATTTAGCGATTAACAAAGTATCTGTCACAAGGTTTACTGGTGCTGTATCTACGATAATATAATCGTAATCTTTCTTTACTTCTTCAAATAATGCATTCACTTTATTTGTTAATAATAATTCAGCTGGATTTGGAGGAATTACTCCTGAAGAAATGATATCCAAACCTTCTATTTCTGGTATTGAAAATTTAACATCAGATAGCGAAATTTCATTATTAGTGATAAAGTTCGTAATTCCTTTTCTTTCTGATAATCCAAGATATTCCGTCACCTTTGGTGCTCTTAAGTCCATACCCATTAACAATACTTTTTTATTTGATAGAGAAAGGGCTGCTGCTAGGTTAATAGATATAAATGACTTTCCTTCCCCACTTGTAGTAGAAGTAATAAAAATAGTTTTACCTCCTTTATTATTTCTAATAGAACTAGGTAACATAAAATCTAAATTAGTTCTTATCAAACGAAAAGCTTCTGCCGTACTTGTTCTTGCATCATTTCCAATAACAATTTTATCATTTGTCTCTGAATGAGGTACATCTCCTATAAAAGGTAAACTTGTTAATTCCTCGATATCTTTTCTTGAGTGTATTTTTGTATCTAAAAGGTTTTTAATGTAAATAATAATAAAAGGGATTATTAGTCCCAATAATAAAGCAGCTAAATACACAATTTTTCTTTTTGGTGAAATTGGTATATTAGGCCCATAAGCGACATCAATAATTTTTGCATTTGATACTGCAACTGCTAACGAGATCGCTGTTTCCTCTTTTTTCTTTAATAAATAAGAAAATAAACCTGATATAATTTCTTGTTGTCTCGCAATATCAATAAAACCTCTTTCAACAACTGGTATTGTAGACTTTTTAGAACTTATTCTCGCTTCTTCCCTTTTTAGCTGCTTGTACTGAACACTTAAAGAAGAAGTTAAATTTTGTAAATTTTGCTTTAAATTTAATTTGAGATTAGAAATTTCATTTTCCAATGCGATCAATTGTGGATTTTTCACACCTGCATTTACAACCAGTCTATTTCTATTACTAATAAGTTCATTATAAGTTACGATTCCCTTAGTAATATTATCATTCTCAAAACCTAAATTTGTTGGCAACAATTCATAGACACCATTCGTTTGTTTCTTTATATTTTCTTGTATCCATTTCGCCAAGTTTAATTGTGTTTGAATTGCAAAAATATTTTGATTATTTAGAGATAAGTTTTCTAAAATTAATTCCCCTTCATTAGAGACACCAGTAAAGCCAGTTTCACTTTTATAATCCTTAATCCTATCTTGAATTGAATTAAGCTCTTTACCTACACTGCGAATACGATCATCTATAAATTCCTTCGTTTTACGAGAAACTTCATTTTTATCATTAATTGCATCAATATTATATTGTTTTACTACTTCATTTAAAAAATCTTCTGCTTTATGTATAATCGCATCATTTATAGAAAGGTTTATTACTGAAGAATTTTTACTAACAACTGATACTCCTAACTTTTTTTTATATTTAGTAATTACTTTATACCTAGGTGTTATTTTTACAATAATTTCTTTCTCAAATATCTCTGAAATTTTACTTTTAGGATTCATAGAAATTTCAAAAACGCCTAATCGAGAACTTATAGGTAAATTTAATTCACTTTTAGATTGAACGTTCCCTTCACCATCTTTTAAGGTAAACTTTTTATTCTTAGAAATTGATACTGAGATTAAAGTATCTTTAAAAAACAGAGCCAAATCTTTTTTTATAAAAGTGAAAATGATAGGTGACTTTTTATAAACCTCTACTTGTTTTACTCTTCCCTCTATAAAATACGAAACATCAAAATTAAGGCTATCAATAACACTTCCAATAATTTTTCTTGATTTTAGGATTTCAATTTCATTATCTGTATTATTACTAGAACCGCCCCCAACAATACCTAAATCTTCAAAAGCAGCTAATTCAGCTGAAATACCAGATTTATTATTGTCTTTGATTAAAATTGAGGTACTTGCACTATATTGAGGTGTTGCATAACGTAAATATACATAAGCTAAAGTTATAGAGAATATAGTAAAAAGCAAAAACCATTTCCAATGAACTAAATATTTTTCAACTTCTTCCCTAATATTTAAAGTATCATTATTATGTATAGCTTTATTTTTTTTTTCTTGAAAATCTTCCATGTTAGCGAGTAAGTATAGAAACTATTGTTATTATTAAACCAGTTACTGAAATAAATAAACTGGTATTTGAGTTTGAAGATGCCGATTGAATTCTAGCATAATTGGGTTCAACATATACCACATCATTTTGTTGTAAATAATACACTGGAGAAATATTTATATTATTAGATAACAAATTTACTCTGTATTGTATTTTTTGTCCATCTTCTTCTCTTTGAACCATTATATTATCACGTTTACCTGATATATTTATATCTCCTGCTAAGGCAATAGCTTCTAAAATAGTAATTCTTTCATTCGGAATCGTATAGGCACCTGGTTGTCGAACGTCACCTAAAACACTAATTTTATAGTTGGCAATTCTAATATTTATATTGGGATTTAAAATATAATCAGGCTCAAGTTTTTCTTTAAGTAAGTTAATAACTTCATCCCTTGACAAACCTCCAATTTTCAACTTACCAATCACAGGAAAATCAATTTCACCACTATTATCTACTAAATAGCTTTGTTGCTGCGCAACACCAATAGCAGAGTTAGAGGATGTAGAATAGGTAACTGCAGACAAATTAAAAGGTTTCACTGCCTCAGTATCTAGTGCAGTAATCGTAATTTGTAATAAATCATCTGGTTTTATAATTGTTTTATAACTATTACTGACTTTAGATTGATCTATTTCATCATTTTGAAAATATATAATCTCTTTTTTAGATACACATGACGAAAAAAAGTAAACTGATAAAAAAACGAATAACAAATAATTGCTATTCATACTTCTTGTTTTAAGCATATTTTATTTTTTTTTGCAAAAATAGGATAATAATTAATTCCTAACTAACTTTATCTAATGTTTCAAATTCTGAATTATTAGAAACGTATTCTGGAACTAAATTTTTCATTAATGAAACCAACTCTTGGTTGTCTAATTTATTAAAACCACATGATAAATCATCTATTTTTGATTTAAAATAAATATCATCTATTTTTTGGGTTTTAGCAATCATTATTTTTTCATGATATGTTTTTATCGTGTTTTCTCCATCAGCTAATAACTCTTCATATAATTTTTCACCAGGTCTTAACCCAGTTATTTTTATATCTATATCTTCTGGATATTTTAATCCTGATAAATGAATCATTCTTTTAGCGATTTCAAAAATCTTAACAGATTTCCCCATATCAAATATATAGATCTCTCCACCTTTTCCCATTGTACCAGCTTCCAAAACCAAGCTACATGCTTCAGGAATTGTCATGAAATACCTTGTAATTTCTTTATCAGTAACCGTTAAAGGCCCTCCATTGTCTATTTGTCTTTTAAATAAAGGAATTACAGAACCGTTAGAACCTAATACATTTCCAAATCTAGTCGTTGTAAACTTTGTCTTTTCTGACTGCTTACTTGAACAACTAATATACAACTCTGCAATTCTTTTAGAAGCTCCCATAACATTTGTTGGATTCACCGCTTTATCTGTGGAAACCATCACAAAACGCTCAATTTCATTTTCTATGGATAAATCTACTAAGTTTTTTGTTCCTAAAACATTTACTTTTATGGCTTCATACGGTGATTTCTCCATTAATGGCACATGTTTATATGCTGCTGCATGAAAGACTCTTTCTGGTTTATATTTTTTAAAAATCCGAGACATTTTATGCTTATCTCTGACATCAGAGACAATCGCTACAAAATTAGTAACACCTTTTTGAATTAATTCTTGTTGTAAATCATAAAGTGGTGATTCTGCTTGATCTATTAAAACAATCAATTTACATGAATACAAACTTAATTGCCTAGAAATTTCGCTTCCAATTGAACCTGCGGCTCCAGAAACTAATACAATTTTATCATTTACTTTTCTTTGTACAATTGGGTTATCGATAATAATTGGAGCTCTATCTAATAAATCTTCAATATTAATTTGTTTAATTTGATTCGCTTGTAAATTTCCTTCAATCCATTTTGATAATGGAGGAACAATCTTAACATCTAAATTTAATGCTATTAATTTATCTGTAATTTCTAAAAGTTTACTTGGTTTTATTTTTTGAATTGAAATAATTACTTCACTAATTTCATTTTTTTCTATGAATTCTTTAGTGATTTTAGAAAAATCGTATATTTTAATTCTATCAATTTTTTTATTTACTTTATTTTTATCATCATCAATAAATCCAAAAATTTGATAATTCCCTTCACGTTCTCTATTTAAAGCTCCATAGGTGATTATACCGGAATCTCCAGCTCCATAAATTAATGCATTTGTGATTGAATTTAATTCTGTAGATATAACTTCATAAAATGCTTTAAAAACATATCTACTTATAATTAAAACAAAGACAGAAACTAAATAATGAATAAGGACAATAGATTTTGGGATGGTGAAACTTGTGTTTATCCTAAATAATTGATTTACAACCATCATAAAACTAATAGTCATACTAAAAATTGTAACCCCTACAAATACATTAAAAACATCTTTAGTGCCCGTATGTCTTATAATCCCTTTATAGGAACCAATAATTAAAAAACTTATAGCCGCAATTATTACAACAAGTACTAGTTGTGATATTAAAATTGAAGTATCAAAATTAAGACTAATATCAAATCTAATAGAATACGCTACAATGAACGCAAAACAAATAAGTATAATGTCAATAACAAAAACAACCCACTTAGAGGCATATTTGTTGAGGGCTTTTAAAAAAAAATTTCTTATCATTCTTTATTAACAGATTATAAAAACCAAATTTACAAAAATTTCTTAATAGAAGTTGTGATTCGTTCAAAATCATTTTCTGTCAGATTAGATCCTGAAGGTAAACATAACCCGGATTTAAATAATCTTTCAGAAACAGATTCTCCATAATATGAACAATCTTTATAAACAGGCTGTAAATGCATCGGTTTCCATAAAGGTCTAGACTCAATATGATCTTTTAGTAATTGTAACCTCAAATCTTCTTTTGAAAAACCAGCTAGTTTTTCATTAACTAAAATACACGTTAACCAATGATTTGAAAAATAATTCGGGTTAGGTTCTTTATGCAGAGTAATACCAACCATATTATTAAACAATTCTGAATAGAATTGATTATTTTTTCTACGTCTACTGACATATTTATCTAATAAATCAAATTGTTTAACGCCTATTCCTGCAAGTATATTACTTATTCGATAATTATATCCTACATCTTGATGTTGATAATGTACTACATTTATTCTAGCTTGTGTTGCTAAAGAAATAACTTTCTGTTTATCTATTTCTCTATTACAAACAATTGCTCCACCTCCAGAAGTTGTAATGATTTTATTTCTATTAAAAGAAAAGACACCATATTTTCCGAAAGTACCACATTTTATCTTTTTAAATGTTGAGCCTAGAGCTCCGGCAGCATCTTCAATTAATTCTATTTTATATTTATTTGCTATTAATATAATTTCATCAATCTTTGCTGGCATTCCATATGAATGAACTATTATTATTGCCTTTGGTTTTTTTCCTTTTAATATTCTATCTTTAATTGCTTCTTCTAAATATTTTGGACACATATTCCATGTATCCTTTTCACTATCAATAAAAATAGGTTTTGCACCTAAATAAACAATTGGGTTTGCTGATGCTACAAATGTAAAAGACTGACAAAGCACCTCATCTCCTAAAACTACTCCACTTAAGATCAATGCTAAATGAATTGCAGAAGTGCCTGAGTTTAATGCGGCAACATTTTTATTACTCAAGTATAACTCTAATTTTGATTCAAAAGAATTTATGTTATCAAAAAAAGGAGATTCCTCTTGTATTAACATTTCTTTTAAAAATGAATTATCACTTAAATTTGAAGCGGAAAGAAGTATTTTATCATTCAATACTAATTATCTTAAAATTGCTATAAAAGTTTTAATTATAACATCTAAATCTTTTATTAAAGACCTTTGAGTAATATACTTTAAATTGATTTCTAATTTCTTTGGCATAATATAATCAATATAATATTGATTTGGATCTTCTTGTTCTGATAAAATCTCATTTTCATTTCTAAATTCAATAGAAGCTAAATCTGTAATACCTGGCTTTACATTTAATACTTTCTTTTGAGTCTCAGAATACAAGTTTACATATTGCCTTACTTCTGGTCTTGGCCCAACAAAACTCATATCTCCTTTTACAACATTAATCAACTGAGGAAGTTCATCCAATTTAGATTTCCGTAAATAATAACCAATGGTTGTTACTCTGGGATCTCTACCGCCTATCGTTAACAACCCTTTTTTATCAGCATTTAAATGCATAGTCCTAAACTTAAATATTTTAAAATCCTTATTATTTTCACCAACTCTTGTTTGTTTATAGAAAACAGGTCCTGGAGAAGATATTTTTATAATAATTGAAATTAAAAATAAAATAGGAAAAATAAAAAGTAAACTAATAAATGAAATAATAAAATCAAAAACCCTTTTAATCATTACATTATCCTTTAACTTTTATTACTGATTTTACAACAGCATCTACAACTGTACTTATATTCTCTTTTGACAAACTATAATAGACTGGTAAAGAAATTTCACATTCCCATAAAGATTTTGCTACAGGGAAATTATTTACTTCATATCCTAAACCTTTATAATAAGACAACATTGGTAATGGTTTATAATGTACATTTACAGAAACATCTTTATCAAATATTTCTTGAATTATTAAATTTCTCTGTTCTAATGTAACATCTTTTATTCTTAATAAATATAGGTGATATGAAGACTCTCTATATTGATCAATAAAATGAGGTGTAACTGCCCATTCATATTTATCTAATAAATATGAATATTCTTTAAAAATGCTTTTCCTTTTTGGTAACGTTTCAGATTCATACCTTCCTAACTCTACAAGTCCTATAGATGCCAAAATATCTGTCATATTACACTTAAACCCTGCATCAACAACATCATACTCCCAACTCCCTTTTTGTGTTTTTGCTAATGCATCTTTATTTTGTCCGTGAAGTGACAATGTATTTAATTGCTTATATACTTCTTCGCTATTAAAAGGTTTTGGCAGGTTGATACATATTGCTCCCCCCTCTGCAGTAGTTAAGTTTTTTACTGCATGAAAAGAAAAAACAGTAAAATCTACTTCAGACCCCACATTTAATCCTTTATACTTTGCTCCAAAAGAATGTGCTGCGTCAGAAAGAATCATTATTCTCCCTAATTTTTCTTGATTATCAGTTTGAGGGGTGAATTTTTCTTTAATCTCTGGCTTATTAACTATTGCTTTTAAATCATCAAACTGAATTGGCAGTCCACCAACATCAACAGGTATTATTGCTTTAGTTTTTGAAGTAATATGCTTTTCAATTTTAGATATATCAATTCCAAAATCAGAATTAACATCAACCATTATCACTTTTGCTCCTCTGTGCATTACAATATTAGCTGTGGCACAATATGTATATACTGGAACAATTACTTCATCTCCCTCTTTAATACCAAACCAATACAATAGTAATTCTGCTCCTGTTGTCCAAGAATTAACAGCTAACACATTAGAAACATTACAATAATTTGCTATTTTTTTTTCAAATAATTTAGTTTTAGGCCCAGTTGTAATCCATCCAGACTTTAAAGCATCAGTAACTTCAGCTATTATTTTATCATCAATTCTTGGTGGTGAAAAAGGAATCATATTATTAAATTATATTTTTTTTATTAGTTTAAACATTTTTCTATTAGGATAGGTAACAAAATCATAAAACACTTTATACCCAGATTTTTTATAAAACTGTAAAACATTTTCATTAACATCTGCATCCGTAGTTAAAGTTATTTTATTTACCCCCTTCTTTATTACCTCTGCTTCAAATTCTACTAATAATTTTTTACCAATCCCTAACCCATTTTTATCTGGCAAAACTCCGATAGATAGTAATTCTGCATAATTACCATCGTCTTTTATTACATCATCTCCTTTACCTAAGTTCTTAAATAATCTTACAAGTGCTAAAGGTTTAGTAAATAATAAAATTATTGATTGGTAGCTATATATTCTTAAATTAGATAGAATAAGTTTCTTATTAAACCCTTTAGAATGATAACAACCTACACTAAAACCTAAAAGCTGTTCAGTATCACTATCTATTGCACAAATAGAAATAGCATCTTTACTTCTTGCACAAGTTTTATAATAGGCTTTTAAAAAAGAAAAACCTAAAGTTGTTAAAAAAAAACCTTTAAATGAATTTAAATGTATTTCTGCAATTTGAACAGCTTCTGAAGCTGTTGAGTTTCTATAATTAATCATTTATATTAATTCTAAAATAGCTTTAACAATTTGTTGTAAATTATTTTTTTTTGACAAATGGTTCATTGCATATTTAAAACCATTTTCTCCTTTCAAATTTAATTCTTTTTTTTCTTCTAAAAAAGCTGCTTTCATTGCTTTTATTAATACACCTGTATCTTCTGGTTCTAAAACCCAACCTGCATTAGCTTCATTAATTGCTTTTGCAGAATCACTATCAATATCTACAGATGCAATAATAGGCTTTTTAGAAAACATATAAGCAGGTAACTTTGATGGTATTGAACTAGATGCTGCTCCTTTTTTAATTGGTAATAACATTACGTCTGCTGTTGCTTGTATTTCTGGGACTTTACCATCTGCAACAGCAACAAACTCTACTCTTTCTATATCTCTTAAAGAAACCATTTTTTCTAATTCTTCTTTTTTAGAACCAGAACCAGCAATAACCAGTTTACATTTTTCTAAATTGGCATTATAAAAAGATTCTATTAATAAATCGATCCCAGCAACTGGACCGATATTCCCCATATACATGAAGGTAAATAATCTGTCTTTATTACTTATATTCTGTTTTATTTTATCATATTCTATAAAAGACTCTTCATTTTGCCAATTTTTAACAACAAGAATCTTCTTTAAAGAAATATTTCTTGTAGCTGACAAGTAGTCTTTCATTTTTGTTGAAATAGCAATTACTTTTTTTGATTTTTTAAGCGTAAATTTATCAATTGGTTTTAACAGAATGTTAAAAAGACCACCAACTAAAGGTATTTTATTTGATAATGATTCTGGGTATACATCTTGTACATGCGTTATTAAAGAAATATTATATTTACTTGCCATTTTTGCCGCAAAATATTGTGCAAAAATTGGCCATGAATTCATATAAATAACATCTATCTCTTTATGATTTTTATGTATATATTTTTTACAAGCCATACCAAAGCTGTAACTTTCTCTAAGTCTACCAATTGCATTAGACTCAGGACATGTATAAGAATCTAAATTGATTAAAGTAAATGAATCTTTTTTAGATTCATTTTTAAAATCAAAACCATAAGGTCTCGTTGGTTTTGGTGCAATAACTGACACGTTATGTAATTTAGATAATGCAATCGCAAGGTCTTCAGAAAGTTTAGCTGAGACCACTGGTTCTGGTGAAAAAACAGCTGATATTATTAATATTTTTTTCGACATTAAATCTTTTTATTAATTAAAAATTATAGTAAATTTTTATTTACACATTCTATAAAAAATCACAAAAATCATTCTTAAAAATATTAGTCTAGATTTAATCATTTTTAAAATTGGTCGATTAGATTGAGAAACGTTCTGCCCATGAATTCTTCTTAAAATTGTAACATTATTTATATGTATATTAGATCTCATCATGTTAGCAGCTATTGATATCCACCAATCATGCGATTGAACGAAACTTGGGATAGGAAAAATAATTTCTATCAGTTTTCTTCTAAAAACCATACAACAACCAAAATAATCTCTTTTCCCCATGAACAAACCAATAATATTACTTAAATACATTTTAGAGGTATCAGTACTCAATGGGTTATTATTTTTATATGTAATATTAATATCGTTATTAAAGGTGTTAAAATTTGAAGATAAAAGTAAACTATCTGAACTTAATAAATTCTTTAACATTAAATCTAATCTTCCTTTAACCCAAATATCATCTTGATCTGACAAAAAAACAAAATCATTCTTAGCTATTAAAACTGATTTAGAAAAGGAAAATACATGTCCTTTATTTTCTTGATTTATATGAATTTTTATTCTCTTATCATTGATTTCATTAATTAATGAAACGGTGTCATCTGTTGAACAATCATCAACAATTATTATTTCATCTGCTGATCTTAACTCACTAAGAATTGATCTTAGTTGATCAACAATATATTTCCCTCCATTATAAGTGGCTAAACAAACACTAACTTCCATTATAAATTAATTTAATATTGTTTTCTTTAAAATTTCAATTTGAACTTGTGGGTTATATTTCTCATCAATAACTTTATAACACTGTTTTCTTATATCCTCCCTAAGTTCAATATCTTTTGATACCCACAATTTAATTTTATTCACTAAATCAATCAAAGAACTCTCATTAAAAAAATCTCCAGACACTCCTTTATTAATAGCTTCAAATTCTGGCATTTGATTTTTAAAATTGTCATGAGTAATTATTGGTGTACCATAAACCAAGCTATGCATAGCAGTTAACCCAATGTTTCCTGGAGATACACAAACACTTGAATTGTAAATTAGCTCGCCCAAAATTTCTTCAGAATAACATGCTCCATACATCCAAACTTGCTTACTTATTCCAATATCCTCAGAAATACTTTCTATATTTACACCTTCTGAATCATTACCAACTATAACTAAATTACAAAAATGTCCTTCAGAATTTAATACTTTTAATGCATTAAGTATCATCTCAAGCTTCTTTACTTTTTGTACTCTTCCAATATATATTAAAACTGGAAAATCATTTTTAAAATGATTTGAATAAATTTTAGATTCATTTAAAGATTTCCTAATTTCCATCTGTTTTTTATAATCTAAAGAATTATAGATACAAACAAGTTTTTCTGGTATGAATCCCTCATTTATCATTAAATCTCGAGCATAATCACCATATAAAAGGACCTTTGTCGAAAGATTAAAAAAGCATTTTTTTAAAATAACTTTTACTTTTGTTTCTTTTCCATACCACCCATGAGACCATAAATATGTCTTTTTACCAAATAGTTTAGCTAATAATAGAATTATCCATGTAGAAATAGAGTGGGGTTCACCAGATAATATATAATGTTTGTAAGGCTTAAATACTTTATCAATCGTATTTGTTTGCCAATAAAAACCTTTAAATAAATCAATCTGCTTTCCAGAACCTTTATATCCTTTTAAAGTATGATAATCCATTTGCTTAAAGGGTGGAGTTTCCCACTCTGTTATGTAAAAATCACACTTCAACTCCTTATCCATTAATTGATATATAGGTTGCCTATATAGGGCTGCTAGATTGAAAATGGAACATATTTCTGATTTCATATTATAATTTATAAGAAAGTGTAATATTATTTATTTTTTAATTGATCTCTCAGCTGTTCTAAATACGCTTTTCCATAACGTAAATCAGGCTCTAAATAATTACCCTCTCCCCATTCATTCCATGATTTCACGAAAATTAATTGTTCCTCTTTTGGTTTGTTCTTAACAACTTCTAAAGCTCTTTTTATTACATCTCCAAAATATTTCGGTTTTGATTTATGTAAAATTATTGCTCTACCTCCAGAACGAGGAGAATGATCCCAATTGGGTGCTATTACTGGTATAATATCGTTTTGTTTACATTTATCTGTTACCATATATTTAATAGCTTTTTTATACAAAAACCTAGTTGGTCTTTTTAAATATTCACGATTAAACATATAATACCCTTTTTGAAAAATATTTTTATGATGATGAATATTAAAAACGTCATCATTATATATTGCATCTATATCTAATGCTTTTATCTTTTCATAATCTCTAGAATCTGCATCTCTGGCTACAAAATGAAAATCGTTTAACCCATTCTCTTTAGCTAAAGCTCTCCAAACCTTAACAAAAACACTAATTTCACTAGATCCTAGTGGGTTATATATAACAAAAAATAACTTATTATTAACTCTTATATATCTATTATCCTTAAACGCATCTAATAAACTATAAAAATGGCTTATATAGTCTTCTTCTCCTGGATACAATTGTTCTACTAAAAGCTCGGATGTTCCGTTTTTATCAAACTGTTTTTTTTCCCAAGAATGATTTGCCCACGCCAAACAAAAAGGAAAATCAGGTTTATTCGATTTAACCACTTCTTCAAAAGGTTTTTCTAACAATCGCTTTCCATTTCCAAACCAATAATGCCAATAACAAAAGCCATCAATTCCATGTTCTTGTGCTAATTTAGCCTGTGCTATTCTTGTTTCTTCTAATCTCAAATCATAAAAACCTAAATCTGCTGGAATATTTGGTTGATGATGTCCCCAAAATAATGGTCTTGCTTTTGCAACATTTGTCCATTCTGAAAACCCTTTCCCCCACCACTCATCATTTTCTGGAACAGGGTGAAATTGTGGTAAATAAAAAGCTAAAATCTTTGTCATACTCTTTTAATTTTTAACAATAAATAAATAATAATAGTACTAATCCAAGCTATAGAGTTATTCCTTCCAATAACAAATACCCCCATAAATAAATAGTTTAAGTATACAAAACATAAAAACAATTCTGGGATACCTATTACCTGTTTCTTTAGTATACGCACAAAATACATCGGAATTAATAATGCTATTATAAAGGTACCGTTAGGCCCAAAATCAATATACCAAGCCCCTACAAAGGTGAAAAAACTTGTTCCAAAATGTGTCCCTAAATCGGAAATATCTATGGGTGTATATCCTAAAAATTTAATTAACCAATCAAAAAAATAGCTCCCATTTCCAAAAGCCTCAATAGTATCTGTCAATCCATAATTAAACACTAACATTGAATGTCCAAAATAAAATAACAGACTTGAAGATTGGTCACCATCACCAAAGCGAGAATTAGTAACGGCTATCGAATAAATCAAAAATAAAACAAGGAAAGAAGAACCAATAAAATATATTGTTCTCTTAATCTTTGAATTTAATTTATTTTTAAACCAAATAAAAGCACATAAAAAAGAGAAAATTAATGATACAATTAAACCTCTAGAAGCTGTATTAATAGCTACCAAAAACGTTGTAAAAACAATAGAAAGTGTTAGAAAAAACAACCATTTCTTATTAATATTTTTATAGATAAGAGATACAAATAAAATTATTATTGCTAATGGTTTTAAATAACTAACAAATATCTTAGCAAACCTTTCTATTTGATTATTATACAATTTTATTTCACCTGCATACATATCCATTCTTAATGTAGCCCACTCACCACTATTAACATTTTCAATTGCCAAACTTGAACCATAATAGATATCAATAAGAGCACAAAAACAATAGATATATATAAAATTATTTAAAAAATTTATATTTCTTATTTTAATTTTATTTATAAAACTACTTGTATCCATTAAAAATGGCCTAACTGCTAACATTACAATTACATATAAATAAATAAATGACCAATAATTTAGATCCCATTCATTTTGATGATCTTTTAAATATAAAACACACAATACTGCGGTAATAGCATATAGTGTTAATATTACAAAACCGACATCTATCTTACGTCTTATATATATATATATATAAAGCGTTATTATGTATAAAAAACTATTTACTATTGCCGGTTCCATTAAAAAATTTTATCAGTTTTTTTATAACTTCTAATAACTCTTGCAGGAATACCTGCAGCTATTGAGTAGTTCGGAATATTCTTTGTTACAACTGAATTTGCACCTATAATAACACCTTCACCTAAAATAACGCCACTTAAAACTGTAACTTTATCCCCTAACCAAACCCGATCACTAATTATAACACCACCTTTTGAGCTAACTTCTCTTCTTGAAGGAGGTAAAAGAAGTTCTTCATAATTATTACAATTTCCATGAGAATTATCGGTTATAGTTACTTTTTTCCCAAAAAGCACATTATCACCAATTTTAATTTTTTTAATAGCAGTTATATGACAATCATCACCGATATAAGTGTTATCTCCGATAGAAATACTCGGGTTTGCAATACTTTTTTTATCCCATGCAGTAATACAAGAACGTTTGCCTATAGAGACGTTTTTGCCAATAGAAATATATTTTTCACCTACAAAAAAAGAAGGGAAATTTATTATAGAATTTTTTCCGAAAACGACAAATTCTTTAGAAACATACCCAGTATAAACGTTTCTAAAAAAACCTAAAACAGCCTTAAAAATCGATAATGGAAAAATAGTTCCCAAAAACCGACCTAACTTTCTTGCTAATACTCTTACCAAAATTTCATTCTATTTATTATTATTAATATTATAAAATATCTGTTATTCCTAAAAATCCGGCTCATCAATAAAGAAAAACATTTTTTTTAATTTTTTATTTCTTATACAAGAAAGTAAATTTAACTATATAATTGAATAATATTGTATTAAAGAGATGATTTCTAATCATATCTAAGATTCTTTTTATTCAAAAAATCAAAAAGAAATGAAGAAATTATCTATTAACAAGTTTATATAACAGACTAACTAATCTAAATCCAAAAATTTTCAATAAAATAAGACGAAATTTGGATAAAATTGGAACATCAATTTTTGAGATACTTAAAGTTGAATATTTATATGATTGAAAATGAGTTATACATTCTTGAAATGGTTTATATGAATGTTGATTTATTGCATTTAATAAACCAATTGAGTAATGGCAATACTTATTTAAAAAGATTAAACTTGTTTTATCGTTAAGCTCTATATAATCTAACATTCTCCTATAAGCATCTAATACATCTTGCCATTTTTTAATATCTCTAGTACTCTTCATTATAGAATCTTCACGAACTCTATAATAATATATTCCTTCATTTGATAAATAAATATTTTTGATTACTTTAATAATATCGGGCAATATGTAACCATCTTCAAATATTTTCCCTTTTGGAAACCTAATACTTTTAAAAACCTCTCTTTTGTATATATTTATCCAAGCAGAGCAAATATATTTATCAGAGAATATATATTCAAATATTTCTTTTTTGTTGTCTATTTTTAAAGGAACGTTTTTTGTCACATTATTGTTAATTCCATCAAATTTACAGTATTGGCAAACCAAAAAATCAACATCTTCATTTGATTGAAGGTAATCTACATTATTTTTGTAAAAATCCTTGGAAATAAAATCATCTGAATCTATAAATGAAAGGTATTTCCCAGTTGCATTGTCAATACCAAAATTTCGAGCTTCACTTAATCCACCATTAGGTTTATGAATAACTTTTATTCTTTTGTCCATTATAGCATATGAATCACATATTTCGGAACAATTATCAGTAGAACCGTCATTAATTAATATTAATTCATAATCATCAAATGGTTGTTTTAAAATACTATCTAAACACTCTTTTAAGTATTTTTCAACATTATAAATGGGAACAATTATGGAAAGTAATGGTTTCATTTTAAAAATTTAATAATTAAATAATAATTTATGCTTATTTGCTACATATAGACATAATATGAAAGTAAAGCTCTCTGTTAACAAGGACATATAACTAATTGTATAAACATTAATTTCTTTTATAAATACTAAAGAACTAACACCTATCAAAAAGAATAAACAACTATAAATAGTGTTTTTTAGAAAAATTTTCTCAAGATTAAATGGGATTAACCTATTACTTCCCAAAAATATATTAAAGGCTACTAAAATTGAAGATAAGGATAGTATTAAAACAATTTTTTTTGCTTCTAAACTATATTCCCCCGTTAAAATATAAATAACGTCTTCTATAAAAAAGAATAAACATAAAAAAGATACTACTGTAAAACCAACTGTTATAAACATAACCTTATTAATAAATGACACTTTCTTTTCTCTACTAATCTTCGGAAAAGTAGCTTGTGAAATCATATTTATTGGCACCTTAAATACAATAGTTATTTTTTCAGCTAAATCGTAAATTGTCACCTCCGTCATTCCTAAAAAAGCACCTACTAGTAACTTACTTACATTTACATAAATTTGAATAGACAAAGAAGATATAAACAGTGGGAAACTATCTATAAAAAAAGACTTTAAAACTAAATAAGGTTGTTTTATAAAGCTGATTTTTTCTTTTACAAAAACAACATACAGCGCTGTTAACCCTCCAATTAATGCTCCAATAACATTTAGTGTTGGAACAATCAAATAATCTGTCTTTTCTTTTACAAATACAAAAATGGCTATAACAAATAATAACCTAACACTAATATTAATAAATGTTATGTATTTCATTTTTTCAAGTCCTTGAAAAAACCAAGTTGGAAATAATAATTCATTAAATGTTAAAAAGAAAGAAATAATATAAAGTAACCAATCCTTTCTCAAAAAGGGAACAAAATATATAATAGAAAAATAAACAAGTAGACAGGCAAACCAAAGAAAAAATTTAATAGAATAGATACTTGATACTATTTTTGATAGATTTGTTAAATTATCTCTATTACGTGCAATGTCTTTAGTTCCTGAAATGTTAAATCCAAAGTTTATAATTACAGCAATATTCACAGCTATAGTCTGGGCAAATATTACTGAACCATAAACGTTAAAACCCAGAATTCTTATAAGATAAGGATATGTTATAAATGGAAATAACAACGAAAACATTTGTAATATTGTTAAATAAGAGAAATTTTCTAATATTTTTTTATTGCTTTTAAATATTTGTTGTACTATTTTCAACATAAAGTTATAAGATATTCAAACAATTGGTTAAAGACTCTTTCCAATAAGGAACCTCAACATTAAACTGTTTTTTTATTTTCGATTTACTTAACACACTATACAAAGGGCGTTTAGCTATCGTAGGATATTCTGATGTTTCAATTGCATTTACTTTTACCGAGATATAATTCAACTCAAAAATTGCTTTTGCAAAATCATACCAAGAACATACTCCTTCGTTTGAATAATGATACACTTCCACCTCTTTTGTTTCTAATTGAGGAATAATATCTAAAATAGCCTTCGCCAAATCTTTTGCATACGTTGGGGTACCCACTTGATCAAAAATAACCCCGAGTTCGTCTCTTTCTTTTCCAAGACGTATCATCGTTTTTACAAAGTTGTTTCCATAACTAGAATATACCCATGAAGTACGAATAATAATAGAATCTTCAGGGTTAATTTCTTGCATTGCTAATTCTCCATCCAATTTCGTTTTTCCATAAACGGATTGTGGATTTGGCTCATTTGTCTCAATATAAGGTTGATAATTGGTGCCATCAAATACATAATCTGTAGATACCTGAATTAATTTGATACCTTGTTCTTTGGCTATTTTAGCAAAGTTACGCACAGCCAAATGATTTATTTTATCACTCAACTCAAGCTCATTTTCCGCTCTATCAACAGCAGTATAAGCTGCACAATTAATAATTATATCTATATTATTTTTTTCAATAAAAATTTTAACAGATAATTGATTTGTAATATCCAACTCTTTAATATCTGTAAAATAAAAACTATATTTTGGATAATTTTTTTCTAAATCTTTAATTTCAGAACCTAATTGCCCATTTCCTCCAGTAACTAATATATTATGCATATAAATCGATATTATAATCAAAATACTCAGCATCTAAAAAACTAGATTGCTTTGTATCCTTTTGTGACAATTGTAATTCTTCCAAAGGCAATTTCCAATCAATCCCTAAGTCTTTATCATCAAATGTAATACCTCTATCACATTCAGGGCTATAGTAATTATCTACCTTATAAGCAAAAACTGCTTCTTCACTTAATACACTAAAACCATGTGCAAAACCTCTAGGAACTAGCAACTGTTTTTTATTCTCTTCTGTTAATTCAACTGCCACATGCTTTCCGAAAGTTGGAGACCCTTTTCTAATATCAACAGCTACATCTAATACTCTTCCTTTAATTACTCTAACTAATTTAGTTTGAGCAAAAGGAGGTAATTGAAAATGTAAACCTCGTAAGACACCAAAACTAGATTTTGATTCGTTATCTTGACAAAAATTAATCTTATGCCCTAAAAAATCTAGTAACTTATCTTCTCTAAATGACTCTATAAAATAGCCTCTTTCATCACCAAAAACTTGTGGTTCACAAATAATTACATCTGGAATTTCTGTTCTAATAAATTTCATTATAAATTTTTAACCCTATTAATCAAATACTGTCCGTAACCATTTTTCTTCAAAGGCTCTGCCAACAATAACAATTCTTCTTTTGAAATATACCCCATTTCGAATGCTATCTCTTCTAGGCAAGCGACCTTTAAGCCTTGTCTATTTTCAATGGCTTGAATATAATTAGACGCTTCTAATAATGATTCATGAGTACCTGTATCTAACCAAGCATATCCCCTTCCCATTAATTCAACTTTTAACTGTTCTTGTTCTAAATATACTTGATTTACAGTAGTAATTTCTAACTCACCTCTTTCACTTGGCTTTACATTTTCAGCAATCTCAATTACTGAATTGGGATAAAAATACAAACCAACAACAGCATAATTACTTTTAGGAGTTTCTGGTTTTTCCTCTATAGATAATGCTTTTCCAGTTGCATCAAAATCAACAACTCCATATCTTTCTGGGTCTTGCACATAATAACCGAACACAGTCGCCTTCCCTTCTTCTTTTACATTTTTTATTGAAGATGTCAAAAGGTTAACAAAACCATGACCATAAAAGATATTATCTCCCAGAACTAAGCAAACATCATCATCGGCTATAAATTCTTTCCCTAAAATAAATGCTTGTGCCAAACCATCAGGAGAGGGCTGTACTTTATATGAAAGTTTTAGTCCTAAATCAGAACCAGTACCCAATAATTTTCTAAAATTAGGTAAATCATCTGGTGTTGAAATAATTAATACTTCACGTATACCTGCTAACATTAAAACAGACAAAGGATAATAAATCATCGGTTTGTCATTAATAGGTAAAAGCTGTTTTGAAGTTGCTTTTGTTAGTGGGTATAATCTAGTACCTGAACCTCCTGCTAAAATAATTCCTTTCATAATAATTTATTTGTATTGCTTTTCATAATAATTTTTATAATCACCATTTACTATACTCTGCATCCATTCTTTATTATTTAAATACCAGTCAATTGTTTTAGACAATCCCTGCTCAAAAGTTACTGACGGCTTCCATCCTAACTCCTTGTTTATTTTAGATGCATCAATTGCATAACGTAAATCGTGACCAGGTCTATCCTTCACATACGTAATTAACTTTTCACTCTCACCTTCACTTCTCCCTAACTTCTGATTCATTTGGACACACAATAATTTTATCAAATCAATGTTTTGCCACTCATTAAAACCTCCAATATTATAGGTCTCTTTATTCTTTCCTTTATGAAAAACTAAATCAATTGCAATGGCATGATCTACAACATAAAGCCAATCTCTCGTATATTTACCATTACCATAAACGGGCAATGCTTTGTTATTTATAATATTATTTATAAATAAAGGTATTAATTTCTCTGGAAATTGATTTGCCCCGTAATTATTAGAACAGTTCGAAATAACATAAGGTAAGCCGTAAGTTTCCCCATAAGCTCTTACAAAATGATCTGAACTTGCTTTTGACGCTGAATAAGGTGAGTTAGGGTCATAAGGAGTTGTTTCTGTAAACAAACCTGTCTCTCCTAAAGTACCATAAACCTCATCTGTACTTACGTGATAGAATAACTTATCATTCCAATTATTTTGCCATAAATTCTTAAATGAATTCAACAAAACCATAGACCCTAAAATATTAGTTTTAGCAAAAGACAAAGGGTCAGTTATTGATCTATCTACATGAGATTCTGCTGCAAGATGAACAACACTATCAAATCTATATTCTTTAAATATACTCTCAATATATTCTTCATTTGTAATGTCACCTTTCAAGAAAGTATAATTATCAGATTTATCAATATCCGACAAATTCTCTAAATTCCCTGCATATGTCAATGAATCTAAATTAAAAATGTCATATTCTGGATAAGTGTTTACAAACAACCTTACCACGTGTGAACCGATAAAACCAGCTCCTCCAGTAATTAATATTTTTTTTTTCATAATATTTTAATATTCAAAATGCTTTTTTAATTTTAAAAATTTCTTCTCAAGCAACTCAAAACTGATAAAAGATATCAGATAAGATAAAGAGAATTTTACTAAAAAATCTAGGATTATATAATCAATACTTAAATAAGAATCAATTAAGAAATAAACAAATGGGTGATATACATACAATCCGTAACTAACCTTTCCTGAAAACTGTAAATAACTAAAATTAAGGCTCTTATTTATAAAACTATCATGCTTTATAGATAAAACATACCATAAGCCAAAGAAATAAGTTAAAGGTAAAATAAGATATTTAACAACCTGTACATAATTATTTCCTTCTCCAGAAAAGAAAAAACTAATTAAACCTATTGAAACAACAAGAATTAAAAGCACAGGTTTCACCAATTTTAATTTATCCGAATTAAAATATTTTTTCAATTCTAAAAATGCTAGTAGAGCACCTATTGCCAAAGAATCAAATCTCGTAAACGTAAAATAGAAAACCCCAACCCCGTTATTAACCATATAAATCCTTAAAGTAAAAGCAAAAACTATAATTAACGCAATAATTCTTATAATATTCTTGTTTGAAAAAAAATATATAATAAAAGGCCAAAACAAATAAAAATGTTCTTCGACAGCTAAAGACCAAAAATGTCCAGGACCGTTTGTTGTCAGCCAACCAAAAGTCCTAGCAAAGTTTTGTAAATATGTATAAAAATATAATTGATCGGATACTGGCGTATAGCGAGAATAAACACAAGGCTCTCCACTACCAAAAAGATAGGGCGCCACAAAAAAACTAAAAAACAGAAAAAAATAATACAAAGGAAATATCCTAAGACTTCTCCTCAAATAGAATTTTTTAAAATACCCCTCATCACTTTTCGTATTTAACAGAATTCTTGTAATTAAAAATCCAGATAATACAAAAAACAAAGTAACCCCTGTTTGCCCCAAAATAGATATTTTTTTTACGACATTAAGTATCATGGAGTTATTATTAAATGATCTATGAAAAAAATGAAAGAACATAACCATAATTGCAGCTAAACCTCTTACACCATCTAAATTTTTATAATACGGTATTCTCATATATAGAATTTTAAGTAATCACATTCAAATAGGAATGTAAGTCACTAATAATTATTAAAGTCTTACTCAGCCTGTTTCAAAATTTCATGACCTGCCTTTAACAAATCAACATCTTTTTTCATTAAAGAAACATCCCCTTTCATCATATCTTTCACTAAAGAAGCTAAATCATGTTCTGGAACCCATCCTAATTTTTCTTTTGCTTTGGTTGGATCTCCTATTAACAAATCAACTTCAGTTGGGCGAAAATAAGTAGGGTCAACAGATAAAACTTCTTTACCTATTTCTATTTGAAAATCTTTATGATTACAAGCTACTACATAGGCTTTTTCCTCAACACCTTCACCTTTAAAGGCAACCTCTATCCCCACTTCTTCAAAAGCAAAACGTACAAAGTCTCTTACTGTAGTTGTAACTCCTGTTGCAATTACCCAGTCTTCTGGTTTATCTGCTTGTAAAATCATCCACATCATACGAACATAATCTTTTGCATGCCCCCAATCACGTTTTGCTTCTAAGTTACCCAGAAACACTTTTTCTTGTAGACCAAGTGCTATTTTAGCTACTGCACGTGTAATTTTTCTTGTCACAAAAGTTTCACCTCTTCTTGGTGACTCATGATTAAATAAAATACCATTACAAGCAAACATATTATAAGCTTCACGATAGTTTTTAGTAATCCAGAATCCATAAATCTTTGCTACACCATATGGCGAACGTGGATAAAATGGAGAATCTTCATCATAAAAACCTCTTTCGTTTTTATTTTCTGGCATACCACCATATAATTCTGATGTAGAAGCCTGATAAATTCTTGTTTTCTTTTCTAAGCCTAAAATTCTTACTGCTTCTAAGATTCTTAAAGTTCCTAATCCATCAACATTACCGACATATTCTGGTGTATCAAAAGAAACAGCAACATGAGACATAGCCCCTAAGTTATAAATCTCATCAGGTTGACACTCTTGGATGATACGTGTCAAATTCATTGCGTCAGTCAGATCACCATAATGCAATTTTAGTCTTAAATCTGAAGCATGCGGATCTTGATATAAATGATCTATCCGATCTGTATTAAACAAAGAAGATCTTCTTTTAATACCATGTACCATATAGCCTTTTTCTAATAACAACTCAGCTAAATAAGAGCCATCCTGTCCTGTAATCCCTGTAATTAATGCTACTTTCATATTTGGTTTAATTGACTAATTTTACTTCTTTTATATTTTCAATATTGTTTAAAAACCAGCTATAGGTTTTTTGTATTCCTTCTTCTAATTCTACTGAATAACTCCAACCTAAGTTTTTCATCTTAGAGACATCCATTAATTTTCTTGGAGTTCCATCTGGTTTTTCAGCATCCCAAACAATTTGACCGCTATGGCCTGTTACTTTTTGGATCGTTTCCGCCAATTCTTTTATGGTAATATCCTTACCTGAACCTACATTGTATAAGTATTCTGGTAATTTATTCTCTAAAGCATAGACAACAGCTTCAGCCATATCATCCACAAACAAAAACTCCCTCATAGGTGTACCACTACCCCAAAGCATTACGTCTGAATTATTATTATTTTTAGCTTCATGAAACTTACGAATCATTGCAGGTAAAACATGAGATGATTTTAAATCAAAATTATCATGAGTACCATATAAGTTTGTTGGCATTAAACTTACATAATCTTTATTGAATTGTTTTCTTATGGCTTGGCAAGCCTTAACGCCAGTGATTTTAGCGATTGCATACCATTCATTTGTTGGCTCTAAAGAATCTGTTAATAAATATTCTTCTTTTAATGGCTGTGGAGCAAATTTTGGGTAAATACAAGAACTTCCTAAAAAAATAAATTTTTCAATTCCTGATTTTAGCGCACCATCTATTAAGCTATTCTGAATTTGCATATTCTCCATTAAAAACTGATATGGAAAATCATTATTTGCTAAAATACCACCCACTTTTGCGGCAGCATCAATAACAATTTCGGGCTTTTCTGTAGTATAAAAATCTTTTACAGCCTCTTGATCTCTTAAATCTAATTCTTGACTAGTTCTTCCAATTAAGTTTGTGTATCCTTTTTTTTCTAAAGTTCTCCAAACTGCAGAACCAACCATTCCTCTATGGCCAGCGATATAAATTTTTGTTGACTTATCCATTAATAAAAAAATTATTTACCTATCTGGTAATATTCAAAACCTTTATCCTCTAAATTAAATGCATTATATTGGTTTCTACCATCAAAAATAACCGGAGAAATCAATTGAGATTTTATCTCTTCAAAATCTGGAGATCTAAATTCTTTCCATTCTGTTAAAAGAATTAAAGCATCTGCATTCTTTAAAACCTCATATTTAGATTCTAAATACGTTACGTTATCAACTCCATTTAAGTAACACTCTTTAGCCTCTTCTATTGCCTTAGGATCATACGCTTGTACTTTTGCGCCTCTACTTACCAATTCTTTTATAACATAGATGGATGGTGCTTCTCTCATATCATCTGTCCCTGGTTTAAAAGCCAAGCCCCATAAAGCAAAAGTTAACCCTGTTAAATCCTCACCAAATCGCTTCACAATCTTCTGTGCGATTACTAACTTCTGAGCATCATTGACATCCTCTACAGAAGTTATTAAATTTGCTTTATAACCATATTCTTCTGCAATTTTCTTTAAAGCTTTTACGTCTTTAGGAAAACAAGAACCTCCATAACCAGCACCTGGATAAATAAAACTATAGCCTATTCTTTTATCTGAACCAATACCTATTCTAACCTGATTTGCATCAGCACCAACTCTTTCACAAATGTTAGCTATTTCATTCATAAATGAAATTTTGGTTGCCAACATAGCATTAGCAGCATATTTAGTCATTTCTGCAGAGCGAATATCCATTGTTATAAAACGATCATGCGTTCTAAAGAAAGGAGAATACAATTGCTTCATTTTATCAAAAGCATAATCAGAATCTGCACCAATAACAACTCTATCTGGTTTCATAAAATCATCTATAGCGGCTCCTTCTTTTAAAAATTCCGGATTTGAAACTACATGAAACTTTAATTGAAGACCTCTTTTATCTAATTCTTTTTGAATTGTTGCTTTTACTTTGTCTGCTGTTCCAATTGGAACCGTAGATTTATCGACAACAACCAACTCTTTAACCATAGATTCCCCAATAGATTTAGCTACTGCCAAAACATATTGTAAATCTGCAGAACCATCATCTCCCATAGGCGTACCTACAGCTATAAAAACAATTTCAGCATCTTTAATAGCTTCACTTAAATTAGTAGTGAAAAATAAATTTTTATTTTTCACATTTTTAAGCACCATTTGCTCTAAACCTGGCTCAAAAATAGGTATAATTCCGTTTTCTAATTTTTGTATTTTCTTTTGATCAATATCAATACAAGTTACTTTGTTTCCCATTTCAGAAAAACATGTTCCAGAAACTAACCCAACATAACCTGAACCAACCACAGCTATATTCATATTTATTTGTCTTTATTTTTAAAATTTTCTTTCTCTTGCACCTCTTTCCTTAAGCTACTACTAGAAAAACGATGCTCTCTTTTATTATAAAAAAGTTTTATACCAGTTTTCTCACAATAATCTCGACCAGTAAATTGCTTACTTGCGTATTCATCACCAATAATCCTTACATCAACTTTAAATGATCGTAAAACGTCTTCTAAATCTTGTTCTGTTGCATAAGGCACAACCTCATCAACATACTTACATCCATTTAATTGAATATATCGTTCTACTACGGATTGTATTGGTCTGTTTTTTTCGGGTCTATCAAGGGTAGGGTCTGTTTGTAAACCACAGATTAAATAATCACATTCTCTTTTTGCCTCTTCTAGCATTTTCACATGTCCAGCATGAAACAAATCGAAAGAACTAAACGTAATTCCTACTTTCATTAACATTTTTTTTTTGCAAATATAGAATTATTTATTTACTTAATAAACAGGTGTTTTTCTCCTATTTTACTAATTGCCATATTCCTAATTTGATGAACAATTTTTATAGATTCCTCAGATTCTTTTAAACCAAATCCGTTTCCTTTTAATATTTCTTGATAACTTTTGGTATGTAAATCTGTAAACCCAGAACTAAACTCCAACTCTTGATTATCGATAGTAATTGATCTAAAAGTTCTTTGCCCTTTTTCTTTTATATGTTCAGGTAAATCATTTTCATTAATTGATAGAAACCATCTTACTCTAGCATTTTTAAACTCTAAATACCCCGCCGACTTATCTTTCTCTCTTAAATGAACGATGTTCTCTTGAACATCACCAAAAATCCATGATAACATATCATAAAAATGAACACCAATATTTGTTGCGATTCCTCCTGATTTACTTTCATCTCCCTTCCAAGAAACATCATACCAATTCCCCCTTGAAGTAATATAAGTTAAGTCTACATCATACTTCCCCTTTTTACCCTCAGCAGCTACTTTATTCTTTAAAGCAATAATACTAGGATGCAATCTTAATTGCAAAATTGTATTTATTTTTTGACCAGATTCTTTTTCAATATCCTTTAAAGCGTCTAAATTCCAAGGATTTAAAACCAATGGTTTTTCACAAATTGCATCAGCCCCTCTTCTTAAAGCCATTCTAATATGAGCGTCATGCAAATAATTTGGAGTGCAAATACTTACATAATCTAAATGAGTACCTCCCCTTTTTAACTTTTCAATATGTCGATCAAATCGCTCAAACTCCACAAAAAAATCTGCCTTTGGAAAATAACTATCCATGACACCAACACTGTCAAATTTATCTAAAGCTGCAATTAACTGATTATCCGTATCCTTAATTGCTCTTAAATGTCTTGGCGCAATATATCCTGCAGCACCTATTAATGCAAAATTCTTCATCTTTTAAAGTGATTTATCTACATGCTTAGAATCTAAAAAATTCTTAACATCATATAAAATTGATTTTTCTTTTTTTATTTCTTCAAAATTCAAGTCATGAAACTCTTTATGAGCAACTGCTAAAACTACCGCATCAAATTTCTTATTAGGCAATACTTTTGTTGAATCTAATTTATATTCTGAATTAACTTCCCTTACATTCGCGTGTGGATCAAAAATAGTCACATTTGCTCCGTAATCTTGTAATTCATGGATTACATCAACAGCTTTTGTATTTCTAACATCAGGGCAATTTTCTTTAAAAGTAATTCCTAAGACCAAAATTTCAGCTCCTTTTACTTCTACGTCATTTTGAATCATCAACTTTGCTACTTCAGACGCAACGTACTTCCCCATACCATCATTCACTCTTCTACCTGCTAAAATAATTTCAGGATGATATCCGTATTCCTGTGCTTTTTGAGCTAAATAATAAGGGTCAACTCCTATACAATGCCCACCAACTAAACCTGGTTGAAATGGTAAAAAATTCCATTTTGTACCTGCTGCCTCTAAAACATCTTGCGTATTTATATCCATCAATCCAAAAATTTTGGCCAATTCATTTACAAACGCAATATTTATGTCTCTTTGAGAATTTTCTATAACTTTTGCAGCTTCCGCTACTTTAATTGACGGAGCTAAATGAGTTCCTGCAGAAATTACAGACGCATATAATTTATCAACTTTTACTCCTACTTCTTTTGTTGAACCAGATGTAACTTTTAATATTTTATCTACCGTATGTTTTTTGTCTCCTGGATTTATTCTCTCTGGAGAATATCCTACAAAAAAGTTCTTATTAAATTTTAATCCTGATACTTTTTCTAAAATAGGTACACAATCTTCTTCTGTAGCTCCTGGATACACCGTAGATTCATAAACAACAATATCTCCTTCTTTTAAAACACTTCCTACTGTTTCGCTTGCTTTAACCAAAGGTATTAAAACAGGTCTATTGTTTTTATCTACTGGCGTAGGAACTGTAATCACAAAATAAGTACAGTCTTTAAGATCACTTATTGATGATGAACAAAAAAGTCCGTTTTCAACTGAATCTTTATCAACTAAAACATCTTGCAAAGTTTTTTTATCAACTTCTAAGGTTTTATCAACTCCTGATTTTAATTCTGAAATCCTTTTTTCATTCACATCAAAACCAACAACTGAATATTTTGTAGCAAATAATCTTGCCAACGGCAGTCCGACATAACCTAAACCAATTACAGCTATTTTAATTTGTTCCATTCTATAAATTTTTCCAATACCATTTTATTGACTCCTTTAATCCTTTTTGTAACGAAAACTGAGGATTGTACTTTAATAAGTCTTTTGCTTTTTGAATACTTGCATGAGAGTGAGGGATGTCTCCCATTCTATTTTCACCGTATTTAATTTCGATGTTCGCGATAGTCTCATCAAATTCTGATAAATATTCCTTTAAACACCCTACCAAATCATTTAACGTATTTCTATCTCCAAACGCAATATTATAAACTGTATTTATTGCTTTGTTATTATCAACTACAAGACTTAATAAATTAGCTTGAATGACATTATCTATATAAGTAAAATCTCTTGAATAAGAACCATCTCCATTTATCACAGGTGATTCTCCGTTCATTAACTGACCAACGAATTTTGGGATAACAGCAGCATACGCTCCATTTGGATCTTGTTTTCTACCAAAAACATTGAAATACCTTAAACCAATCGTCTCTAAACCATAAGTCTTACTAAATACATCAGCATACAATTCATTAACATATTTAGTAACTGCGTAAGGTGACAATGGCTTACCTATCACATCCTCTTCTTTTGGCAAAGATTTAGAATCACCATATGTTGAAGAACTTGCAGCATACACAAATCTTTTAACATTATTATCTCTCGCCGCTACTAACATATTTAAAAAACCAGAAACATTTACATCATTTGTAGTAATAGGATCTTTTATTGATCTTGGCACTGAACCAAGTGCTGCTTGATGCAGGATATAATCTACCCCAGAAGCAGCTAACATACAATCTTCAAGATTCCTAATATCTCCTTCAATTAACTTGAAATTTGTATCATCTAAAAACGAAGAAATATTTTCTCTTTTTCCTGTAGAAAAATTATCTAAGCAGATAACTGTATTTTTTTTATTAAGTAAAACCTCACAGAGATTAGCACCAATAAAACCAGCACCTCCCGTAACAAGTATTTTTTTTCCTGATAATTCTATATCCATTTAGAAGTACTTTTTTAACTCTTTTTGAAGAAATCAAATATAACAAAAAAGAATAACTTGACTCACCTCTTAAAACTATTAAAAACAAAAAATCCTTCACAAATTGTGAAGGATTTTGCTTTGGTGGGCAATGAGGGATTCGAACCCCCGACCCTCTCGGTGTAAACGAGATGCTCTGAACCAACTGAGCTAATTGCCCTAAGCGGCTGCAAATATAATATAGATTTTAGACATACCAAACTAATACACAATAAAATTTCACTCTTTATTAAAACTTATTTAAAAACAAAAAATCCTTCACAAAATGTGAAGGATTTTTACTTTGGTGGGCAATGAGGGATTCGAACCCCCGACCCTCTCGGTGTAAACGAGATGCTCTGAACCAACTGAGCTAATTGCCCTAAATCGGTTGCAAATATAACACAGATTTTATATATACCAAACAAAAAACACACTTTCTTTAAATAATTTCAGCAACAACAAAAGTACTTCCACCAACATAAATTATATCTTCCTGATTTGCATCAAGTAACGCTGTTTTGAAAGCTTTTTTAACTGACAAATAATTCTCTCCAATTAAATCATATTCTTTTGCTTTTTCTTGTAAAATCACCTCAGACATCCCTCTTGGGATGTTTGGCTTGCAAAAATAGTACTGCCCTTCTTTTGGAAAAAGCGGTAAAACCTCCTCTAATTTCTTATCAGAAACAACACCTAAAACAAAATGTATCTTTTTAAACGATTCTTTTTCTAATTGATTTAACACAATACTTAAACCTTCCTTATTATGAGCTGTATCACAAATTACTTTTGGATTTTCCTGTAAAATCAGCCATCGCCCCTTAAGGTTTGTATTCTTCACTACATTTAATAAACCTTTTCTAATATTTTCTTCAGAAACAGAAAACCCATTTAACTTTTTGATTGAAGCAATAGCTGTTTTTGAATTTTTCTTTTGATAATCGCCTAACAAATCTGTTTTGTAGTTTTCATTATCAACTGAAGCAAAATAAATTGGAGATTGTTTCTCTTCCGCTTTAGCGACAAAGACACTTTTTACTTCTTTTTGCTCTTCCCCAATAATAACAGGTATATTCTTTTTGATAATTCCTGCTTTTTCAAATGCTATTTCCGGTAAGGTTTCTCCTAAAAACTGCGTATGATCTAAACCTATATTAGTTATTACAGAAACTTCTGGAATAATTATGTTCGTAGAATCTAACCTTCCTCCTAAACCGACTTCAATGATGGCTATGTCTACTTTTTCATTCGCAAAATAATCAAAAGCCAACCCAACAGTCATTTCAAAAAAGGATAGTTTTTGTTTTTCTAAAAAACCTTTATGCTTTTTAATAAATGATGAAACTTTCCGTTTTGGAATTTCATTACCATTAACACGAATTCTTTCTGTAAAGTTTTTTAAATGTGGTGATGTATACAACCCCACTTTATAACCTGCTTCTTGTAAAATAGAAGCCAACATGTGAGATGTAGAACCTTTTCCATTTGTTCCTCCAACATGAATTGATTTAAACTTTCTCTCAGGAAAACTCAATTCCTCCGTAAAAGCTAAAATATTTGTTAAATCTTTTTTGAAAGCAGTTTTACCTTCTCTTTGATACATTGGCAATTGCGCAAACATCCAATCTAATGTTTCTTTATATGTCATAAAATTTCAAATAACTAATAAAACACTTCTCTTTATAAGTAAAAACATAAAAAGTAATGAATCTGTAATTTTTTATTTAAAAACTACAAACTCATTACCCTCAGTAATTAATATTTTAATCTAAAAAAACACAAATATCTTTATCTTTTATTTCTATAAAACAAACCTACTCATACTTTTAAAACTACTTATTTTTTAACTTTTTTTAGATTTTCTTTTTCTTGAACTTCTTTTCTTAACCCACTGCTAGAAAAACGATGTTCTCTTTTATTAAAATATAAATCGATACCTTTTTCTTCACAATATTGTCTTCCTGTAAATTGCTTACTAGCATACTCATCTCCAATAATTCTTACATCAACCTTAAAAGAACGTAAAACATCTTCTAAATCTTGTTCTGTAGCGTAAGGAACAATTTCATCTACAAATTTACACCCCTTTAATTGAATGTACCTTTCAACTACAGATTGAACTGGTCTATTCTTTTCTGGTCTATCTAAAGTTGGATCCGTTTGTAAAGCACAAATTAAATAATCACATTGACGCTTTGCATCTTCTAACATCGTTATATGACCTGCATGCAATAAATCAAAAGCACTAAAAGTAATTCCTATTTTCATGATTTTATTTTTTATTTAACAACCAAGATGATGATTGTATTTTATCACCTAAACCATCTATTAATTCAATTTTCAGTTCATTACAAATTGGCGCTTCAGGAATAGAATTATTATCTTGATCTCCTCCATTTGCAAAACCTAATTGGTATTCATCTCCATAAGTTTCAAAAATAGTACGAATAGATTCACAAACAGTTCTATCCTTGTCTACAGAAATAATAGCTTTATCTACAGCTTTAATATTCTGCACTATAAATAATCGTTCATCTTCTTTTTGAAATTCTTTAGAACCTTTAAGCCCTCTTTGTAAATCACTATTAACAATTACAAACAACTCATCCGCTAAAGCCTTTGCACTATTAAAGTATTCTAAATGTCCTTTATGAATTGGATTAAAGTATCCTGAAACAATAATTGCTCGTTTTTTCATTTCTTTTGTTTTTAACAATAAAATTTTTAAACGTCTAATATAAAAAAATACTCCTTTTATATTGACATAATTTCTTATTATCTGTTATTGATTACTCAAATATCTGATATAAATTATAAAACAAAGTTCAAGTATCGGTGAAAAATCAATTAGCTCTGTTCAATGATTAAAAGCTATCGCTTAACCTATCTTTTACAAAAATAACATAAAACAGAAATTATAAACTATTTAGATAGAGAAAACTTATAAATAATAGTACCTACTTGGTTTACGGGCGCTTTATTACTCGCACTCCATTTCGTTTTTAAAGCAGCTTGTTTAGCTGGTTTTAATAAACAAGGGTTTGAATTCGTCGTTCCTTGAACACCTGCTTTCGCATAGATAACTTTTCCATTTCTATCAACCCGAATCTCTACAACAACCGTTCCTTCTTCTTGACAATCTGGTTGTTCTTTCGGTTTTGAAAGTGCTTTTCTACCCGCTAAATTGTAATTACCTCCAGAACCACTTCCTGTATTTCCATAATACTTATTAGAATCAGGATCACCATTTTCTTTTCCCTTTACTCCAACTTCTTTATCATCTCCTTTCCCTTTTGGTTTTCCGTCGGATGAATTTCCGTTTAATAAATTATTTAAAGCATCTTGAGTTTCTTTTGATGGTTTTGGCTTTGGCTTTGGAATTTCTTTTTTAACAATTTCTTTTACAACCTCTTTAACGGGTTCTTTTTTTACCTCTTTTACTTTTTCTACAACAGGTACATCTTTAGAGGTATCATCTGTTATAATTTCTTCTTTAATAATTTCTTTCGGAGTTTCTTTTACTTCTTCTTTAACGATTTCTTGTTGCTCTACAATTTTTGGTGTAGAAATTTTCTTAGTTTTTTGAACAGGTTCCCCACTACCTACTTCTGAATTTCCAAAGTTGATTGCCAAACCATATTCTTTTGGTGGATCTAAATATTGCATTCCATAATTGAAAATCCCGAAGAGTAAAAGCATCAAGATAATCGCTGTAATAATAGCCGATTTACGTTTATGTTTGGTATCTAAAACTGACATTCTATTTGCCTTTTACAGCTAAAATCATTTTTAATTTATTCTTATTAGCGATGTCAATTACTTTCATCACATTTTTATAAGGAGCGTCTTTATGACCTCTAATTATAATCGTTTTCTTTTTATCTGTACCAACACTTCTTAAAATTTCACTTTCTAATTTTGATGAACTCACTTTAGTTTTATCAATATAAAATAATGATTTATCAGTAATTGTTACAGCTACAGATTTATTGTTTTCTGTTTTCCCTCCTGCTTTTGGTAACAGAACATCAATAGCACTTACTGTAACCAAAGTTGATGTTAGCATAAAAAATATCAACAATAAAAAAACAATATCTGTCATAGATGACATATTGAATGTTGGATCTACTTTATTTCTTCCGCGTAAATTCATTTTTTTTATTAAAAAATTAAATAATTCTATACTGGTTCATTTAATAAATCTAAAAACTCAACAGATTTTGCTTCCATTTGATAAACTACTTTATCAGTTCTTACCACCAAATGATTATATGTAATGTAAGCTATAATACCTACAATTAAACCCGCAACCGTTGTTGTCATTGCAGTATACAAACCATCAGAAAGTAATTTAATATCTATTTGACCACCAGCATTTGCTATTTCATGAATAGCAACTATCATACCTATCACTGTTCCTAAAAAACCAATCATAGGTGCAGCTCCTGCAATTGTAGCCAAAACACTAACATTTTTTTCTAATTGATAAATCTCTAACTTTCCTGCAGTTTCAATTGCTGTATTAATATCATCTAAAGGTTTTCCTATTCTAGAAATTCCTTTACCTATTAATCGAGCAGTTGGCGTGTTTTTACTTTTACAAAGCGCATCAGCAGACTCTAATTTTCCATTAGAAACATAGTCTTTAATTTGATTCATAAAATTTTCATCAATCTTTGATGCAGCTTTTATAGCAAAAAAACGTTCGAAATAAATATATAAACCAACAGTTAACAACACAAATAGAATTGCTATTATTATTTGCCCTCCTAAACCACCATCCATAATTAGCCTATAGATAGAAAGTGTTTTTTCTTCTGAAACTGTTTCTTCTAAAAGTTCTTTATTTTCTTGAAAAAATGATATCATTCAATTCTTTTTTTAAGTTCTATTTAAGTAACGACTATTCTTTTTTTAAATTGTTTCAAAACAAAAGAATAGAATTTATTTTTACATCAAAAAAAATGCCATTTCAAATAAAACTTGAAATGACATTTTAATATTTATTTTTTTATAACTTAAAAAAGTGTTCTTGTAATCATAAATGCTGCAGAACCAACTAAGAAGCCAATTAATGCTAACCAAGATATTTTTTTAAAGTACCAGAAAAAATCTATTTTTTCCATTCCCATTGCAACAACTCCTGCCGCAGAACCAATGATTAACATAGATCCTCCTGTACCTGCTGAGAATGCTATAAAGTGCCATAGTTCATTATCTATTGGCTCAGAGAACATACCTAAACTTGCTGCAACTAAAGGTACATTATCAATTACTGCAGAACCAACACCCAATAACATTACTACTAAATCTGAAACTCCTGTTACTCCAGGAACATGTAACTCTGTTCCCATCATTGGTACGGATTCTTGTAAAGTTGAAGCAAAATTAAATAGAATTCCTAAAGATTCTAAAGCAGCAACTGCCATTAATATCCCTAAGAAAAATAAAATACTTGGCATTTCAATTTTTGACAATGATGCATGTACTGGACTGTGATGTGCAGCTGCATCATGCTCTTCGCTATCAAAATCTGATAAAGAAAATTTAGATCTACTATATATCTCTGCAAATGTTGCAACAATTGCTAAAGATAACATCATACCGACATAAGGAGGTAAATGTGTAACTGTTTTAAAAATTGGCACAAAAATAATAGCACCTAAACCTAAATATAACATTCTTGCACTGTGCTGACTTTTTGGTTTCTCTACTTCTTCTTCAGAATCAATTTCACCCTTAAACGCTGGTAAAAACGAAGCTATTAAAGTAGGAACTGCCATACATAATAATGATGGTAATAATAAATACTCTATTAATTTTAAAGTAGTAACTTTTTTACCAATCCAAAGCATTGTTGTAGTAACATCTCCAATAGGAGACCAAGCACCACCTGCATTTGCAGCAATAATAATTAAACCTGCAAACCAAATTCTTTCTTCTCTATTTTTAACAATTTTCTGAAGAATAGAAATTAATACAATAGTTGCTGTTAAATTATCTATAATAGCAGATAAAACAAAAGCTAAAATTGAGAAAATCCATAAAATTTTAGATTTCTTTTTTGTCTTTACATAACTTTTTATAGTAGAAAATCCATCGAAATAATCAATGATTTCAACAATTGTCATTGCTCCTAAAAGGAATACTAAAATTTCTGCAGTTTTACCTAGATGATGTAATAAAGTTTCTTCAACAATATGTAATTTATCATCATGAACCATAGATGCAAAACCATCTACTAAACCATGATTAGCAGAATCGAACCATTGCGTAAAATTATCGACACCAAGAGCAACTAACGCCCAGCAAACCGCCATCATCATCAAGGCAGGAATTAATTTATCTAACTTTAAGTTGTGCTCTAAAGTAATGGCTAAATACCCCATTACAAATACAATAATAATTACTGATTCCATTTTTGTTTATTTAATTTATATCAATTCTTTTAGCGCTATTTCAAACGCTGTTTCACTTATTTTTGTTTTTGAAGCACTTCTTGCAAAGGTTCTTTGCAGTGCTTTCTTTATCGTATTTGAAGTATCTTCAAAAATAGCTTCATCTGTCATCTCTACTCTTCTCTCCATAAAATAAGCAAATACTCTTGCCATTCCACAATTGGAAATAAAATCAGGAATTAAACTCACTTTTTTATCTGTATCTTCCATGATTGATCCAAAGAAAATTTCTTTATCAGCAAAAGGAACGTTTGCACCACAAGAAATCACTTCTAAACCTGTTTCAATCATTTGATTAATTTGCTCTTGCTTTACCAATCTTGAAGCTGCACATGGTGCAAAAACCTCACAAGACAAATTCCAGATTCGACTATTAATTTCTTCAAAAGGAATCATGTTTTCTGCAACCAATGTATTACCATCTTTATGTAAAAACAGTTCTTTTATTTCTTCAAAAGAAAAACCTTCTTCATTTATAACCCCTCCAACTCTATCGATAATTCCAACAACTTTAGCACCCATTTGCGCTAAATAATATGCTGCTGCAGAACCTACATTTCCAAAGCCTTGTACAATTGCTCTTTTACCAACAATTGTTCCTCCATAAATATCATAATAATGACGAGCAGCTTCAGCAACACCAAAACCTGTAATCATATCAGCTACTGTAAATTTCGCTGAAATATCAGGAGAATAACTTTCGCTTTCTATGACTTTTATCACCCCATGCCTCAATTGACCAATCCTGTTAATCTTATCAGCTTCTGTTGGTTTAAAATGACCATTAAACACTCCTTCTTGAGGGTGCCAAACTCCAACATCTTCTGTCATTGGTATTACTTCATGAATCTCATCAACATTTAAATCTCCTCCAGTTCCGTAATAATTTTTCAATAATGGAGAAACAGCACTAAACCACCTTTCTAAAACACCTTTTTTACGAGGGTCTTCTGGATTAAAATTTATTCCAGACTTTGCTCCTCCAATTGCAGGACCAGAAACTGTAAACTTCACTTCCATTGTTTTTGCAAGAGACAGAACTTCATTCATATCTAACCCCTCTCTCATTCTTGTTCCTCCGCCTGCAGCACCTCCTCTTAAAGAGTTTATCACTGTCCAACCTTCTGCTTCTGTTTCAGAATCTTTCCAATTAAAAACTATTTCTGGTTGCTTATTCTCGTATATTTTTAATAATTCTTTCATAATAAAATTTTAATAAATTAACTTATCTTTTGTGCTTTTTCAAACAATTTTAATTTTTGATTAAAATCCCCATCAGGGGAAAAGTTAAAGCTGATTCATTTTAAATTTTTTAGAAATATTATGTATTTGATACCGTACAAACTTACAGTAAATAAATGATTGTTCAAATATTTATTAAATTCCTAAGGGTAAAAAGATATCTCCAGATGAATGATCCATTTTTGCTCCCGTAACACTTGACAAGCAATTAATCTGATTATTAAACCTTAACACTCCTAAAAAAGCAAAAAGTAATGCTTCTTTAAAATCGATAAGCTCTGTTTTAGGTAACATAATTTTGCTCTTTGATACATCTTCAATACGATTCATTAAAAAAGAATTAAAAGCACCTCCACCAGTAATTAAAACCGAATTATTATCTTTTATTATTTTACTTATTTGAATAGCAACATGTTCCACAAAAGTTCTCAAAATGGATGAAATATCAGTTTCTAAACGATCTATTAAAGGAAAAATATTTTCTTTAACCCATTCCAAACCTAAAGATTTTGGTGGGTTTTGTGAATAAAAATCAATAGAATTCAATGCAGTTAAAAGTTGGTGATTCAATTTTCCTTTAGAGGCAATTCCCCCAGAATCATCATATTCTAAACCTAATTTATTTACATAATGATTCAAGACAATATTTACAGGGCAAATATCAAAAGCAATTCTTACTCCATTTTTATTAAAAGAGATATTAGAAAAACCCCCAAGATTTAAACAATAATCATAATTAGAAAAAAGTAATTCATCACCTATCGGAACCAAAGGCGCTCCTTGGCCACCTAACGCAACATCTTGCGTTCTGAAATCGCAAATAACTTTTTGCTTTGTTGCATTTGCAATTATTTGTCCATCGCCAATTTGAAGTGTAATCCCCTTATGAGGCTGATGCAAAACCGTATGACCATGAGAAGCAATAAAATCGATATCTTCAATCTGAAATTTATCAATAAAATCATTAATCACACCTCCTAAAAAAGCACCATATTCTATATTTAACGCTGTTAAATCATCAGAAGAAAAACCAATTGAATTCTGTAATGTCGATTTCCATTTTTTAGAATAAGAAACAGTTTCTGAGTGTAAAATATCAAAATCTTGATAGTTATCATTTAAAAACTTCACATAGACCAAATCAATTCCATCTAAAGACGTCCCTGACATTAATCCCACTACAAAAAACTCCTTTTTATTCATAATTGTAAAATTAACAAAAGTCTATTGATAATAAGTTACGAAATCGATATCTTTGGAGCCATTAATTACGAATATAATAAAAATACACACATATGGATTTTAGTTTAACAGAAGAACACCTAATGATTCGAGATGCTGCAAGAGACTTTGCGCAAACAGAATTATTACCTGGTGTAATAGAAAGAGACAACAAGCAAGAATTTCCGCAAGAATTAGTGAAAAAGATGGGAGATTTAGGCTTTTTAGGAATTATGGTAGATCCAAAATACGGAGGAAGCGGAATGGACGCTATTTCTTACGTATTAATTATGGAAGAACTTTCTAAAATCGACGCTTCTGCATCCGTAATTGTTTCTGTTAACAACTCATTAGTTTGTTACGGTTTAGAATCTTACGCTAACGAAGATCAAAAACAAAAATATTTAACAAAACTAGCAACAGGAGAATTTGTTGGCGCGTTCTGTTTAAGTGAACCAGAAGCAGGTTCAGACGCAACATCACAAGCAACAACTGCAGAAGATAAAGGTGATCATTATGTAATTAACGGAACAAAAAATTGGATTACAAGCGGTGGACGTGCAGATGTATATTTAGTAATTGCACAAACAGACCGAGAAAAAGGACATAAAGGAATCAACGCTTTTATTGTAGAAAAAGGAACAGAAGGTTTTCACGTTGGCCCAAAAGAAGACAAATTAGGAATCCGTGGTTCAGACACGCACACTTTACAATTCAACGATGTAAAAGTACCAAAAGAAAACAGAATCGGAGAAGATGGTTTTGGTTTTAAATTCGCTATGAAAACACTTTCTGGAGGACGAATTGGTATTGCTGCACAAGCATTAGGTATTGCAGCAGGTGCTTATGAGTTGGCTTTAAAATACTCTAAAGAACGTAAAGCTTTTGGAACAGAGATTTGCAATCATCAAGCAATTGCATTTAAATTAGCAGACATGCACACAGAAATCGAGGCAGCAAGAATGTTGGTTATGAAAGCTGCTTGGGACAAAGACCAAGGTAACAATTACGATATGTCTAGCGCAATGGCAAAATTATACGCAAGTAAAGTTGCTATGGAACACACTGTAGAAGCTGTGCAAATTCACGGTGGAAACGGTTTTGTAAAAGATTACCACGTAGAACGTTTAATGCGTGATGCTAAAATTACACAGATTTACGAAGGAACTTCTGAGATTCAGAAAATCGTAATTTCTCGTGGAATTATCAAAGGATAAAGTACACCTTATATATAGTCTCTAAAAATCCATCTTTTTAAAAGGTGGGTTTTTCTTTTGGGCGCAACCTTTCAGGTCAGGCTTTACGCACTCGCTTTTTTGTAAAAACAAAAAGAGCTCAAACAATTGCTTCAATCCTTTGCGCGTGCTTACTTGCAAACTACAGTTCTAATTCAATATCATACAATTGCAAACCAGAAGAAGGCGCATTATTCCGCATATACATTCTATCATTATCTTCTTTTAAAGAAGCTTCAATAAATTCTAAATCAAGATTCCCTTTCCCAACCTCAAATAATGTTGCCATCATCAAACGAATCTGATAACGTAAAAACCCTTTTCCTCTAACCTTAAATATATAAGACTTTTCAGGAAAGAAATTCGCTGTTAAAATATCATTCTCTACAATTTCACAAGAATCAATCACTCTTTTAAAAATCGTTTTTTCAGAAGGCTTTGTACAATATTTATGAAAATAATGTTCCCCTTCAAACAACTTCACAGCTTTCATCATTGTATCAATATCAAGATCTTCATTAAGATTTACAATAAACGGAGCAGCAAAAGGATGATTTTTCCCTCCAAATGAAAAGTAATAATGGTATTCTTTAATCTTCGGAGAATTAATAATATTAAAACCTCTATTTACCTTCTGAATAGAAATCGCTCTAAAATCAGGAGAAAAATTAGCATTTAAAGAATCCACAAAAGAAGCTTCATCAACTAAACCATCTGTAAACATTTGAATATAGTATGTATTTGCAGAAACCTTAGCATCCGTCCTTCCAACACCAATAGTTTTATAATTAACATCCTCAAAAACAAACGACAAGGTTTTATCAACCATATCATGTAATGTTTTAGCATTTGTTTGTTTTTGCCATCCAGAAAACCGAAAACCTAAAAACTGCAGCCTTACTATATAAGAAAATGAGTATTTCATAGATGCAAATGTACAATAATTACATTTTTTTTCACAAAAGGCTCATTTTTATGAATATCCTAAAATTATACCATACTTTTTTACAAACACTATATTTACACCCCTTCAAAAACAAAAAAATAAACTTATCTCAATATAACCCCTGTTTTTTTGAGGGTGTAATATAAAAATACATTCTTTTTAAAAACACACCCCTTGTCAGTTTAAATTAAATATATACTTTTGACCCAGTTCAATTAATAAAAATCATTCAACACAAACTAAAAAGAACACAACATTATGAAAAAAATTATTTTTACTTTATTATTAGCAAGTAGCTTAATAGTAACTGGACAAGAAAAAGAAGATAAAGGAACTTTCACATTAAGTGGAACAGTAGATGTATATGGAACTACTAATTTCACAAAAGATTCTGGAACTCCAGGAATTCTAATTGCAGCACCAGAAAATGCGAATGCTTTTGGTTTAGGATTTGCGAATACTGTTTTTGCTTATGAAAAAGGTAAAGCAGGTGTAGTTGCAGATATTGCTTTTGGTCCTAGAGCAGATGATGCAAATATGGCAGGAGCTATTAACCAATTATATGCTTACTATAATGTAAGTGACAAATTAACACTTACAGCAGGACAGTTTAATACGTTTTTAGGCTATGAGGTAATTTCACCAGCTGCTAATTTTAACTACACTGTATCTTATTTATTTAATGCAGGCCCATTTTCTCATACAGGTATAAAAGCAGACTATGCAGTTTCTGATGACTTATCTTTCATGTTAGCAATAACAAACGCACATGGAATTTCTAGTGCAGATGGAAACTTTTCTGACGACACTCAATTAGGAGCTCAAATTGGATACAAAGGTCAATACTTAAACTTCATTACTGGAGCTGTAAGTGCAGGTGGAGCAACAGACTGGATCTTTTTAGATTATACTGGAGGATTTGATATTTCTGATTCTTTCTACTTAGGTTTAAATGCAGCTTATGCAAACTCTAGTGATGCTGATTCAGGGTACCAAGGTGTAGCTTTATACTTACAAAATAAATTTTCAGATAAATTCTCTTTAGGATTTAGACCAGAATTTTTCACTACAACAGGAGCAACAGACCAAAGTGTTTCTGCATTTACTTTAACATCTAACGTAACGTTAACTGATAACTTAAAGTTTATAACAGACTTAAGATTCGATTCTTCTGACGACTTCATTATCGAAGCTTTTCCGGGAGAAAAAAGTACATCTACATTAACAATGGCAGCTGTTTACTCTTTCTAATAAAACATACGAACTCATAAAATTATTTTATCATGAAAAAAATAGAAGCAATTATAAGAAAATCAAAATATCGTGTAGTAAAAGATGCGCTACATGAAGTTGGTGTAAACTTTTTCTCTTACTGGGATGTAACTGGAATTGGAAACGAAAAAGAAGGTCATGTATATAGAGGTGTAAGTTATAGCACTAGTGATATTCAAAGAAGACATCTTGCTATTGTTGTAAACGATGAATTTGAAGAAATCACCATTAAAACAATCATTGAAGCTGCTTCGACAGGTGAAGTTGGTGATGGAAAAATTTTCGTGAGCGACATTAACGACGCTTACAGAATTAGAACAGGAGAAAAAGGCGGAGAAACATTAAACTAATCTACTACAAAATTTAATTATGGAATTATTAACAACAAATAATGTATGGATGATGATCTGTACAGCCTTAGTTTTCTTTATGCATACTGGTTTTGCATTTTTAGAAATAGGTTTGACAAGACAAAAGAATACAATAAACATTTTATTTAAAAACATCTTTATTATTACATCTGGTTTACTACTATATTATATTGGTGGTTTTAACTTAATGTACCCTGGTTTCGCAGAAGGTTCAGCTGGAGTTTTAGATTTCGCTGGTTTTGGAATTGCACCACCAGAAAACGGAATGACTGCAGAATATGCAGATGGAGGATACACTTGGTGGACAGATTTCTTATTTCAAGGAATGTTTGCTGCTACCGCTGCAACGATCGTTTCTGGTGCAGTAGCTGAAAGAATGAAAATTGGACCATTTATGATTTTTACAGTTATATACGTTGGTTTAATATACCCAATTGCTGGTTCTTGGAAATGGGGTGGTGGATTTTTAGACCAAATGGGATTCTATGATTTTGCTGGTTCTACATTAGTACACTCTGTTGGTGGATGGGCAGCATTAGTTGCTGTTTGGTTACTAGGTCCTCGTATTGGAAAATTCAAGAACGGTAAGCCTCAGGCAATACCTGGTCATAATATACCATTAGCAACTGCAGGGGTTTTAATCCTTTGGTTAGGTTGGTTTGGTTTTAATGGTGGTTCTGTTTTATCTGCTGACCCTGAATTAACTTCTTTAACATTAGTTACAACTTGTTTAGCTGCTGCTACAGGTGGTATTATTGCCGCTTTAGTATCTTTTATTAAATACAAAAACTTAGATTTAACAATGTTCTTAAACGGTATTTTAGGTGGTTTAGTTGGTATTACTGCTGGTGCAGATGTAATGACTCCTGAAAGCGCTATTATTATTGGTGGAATAGCAGGAGCAATAATTGTATTTGCTGTTGCCTTTGTAGATGCTATTAAATTAGATGATCCAGTTGGAGCAATTGCTGTACACTTAATCTGTGGTATTTGGGGAACATTAGCTGTTGGAATCTTTTCAACAAACCCAGAACATACATTCTTAATACAATTAACAGGTGTAGCATGTTATGCAGCTTTTTGTGTAATCGCATCATTCTTAATTATTTTTACACTTAAGAAAACTGTTGGTATTAGAGTAAGTGAAAAAGAAGAACTAGAAGGTTTAGATGCTCATGAACATGGTATGAATGCTTATTCAGACTTCCGTTTAAACGATCACTAATCAACTTAAAAACATTATTTTATACCTGCAAATTTAAAAATTTGCAGGTATTTGTGTTTATTGTCATTTTCTCAGTAAAAAAAGATTTTATTACTATTATTGAATTATTTATAGCACATTTTTGATTTCATCATAAAAATTATATTAAAACCCTAGAAACATTGACTTTTTCACCATAAAAAATATAAATTAGCCAATATAATTGAATATAATATGGAGAAACAAGGCTTATACTTACCAGAATTTGAACACGAAAATTGCGGTGCTGGTTTTATCTGTAATTTGAATGGAGAGAAAACGAATCAAATTATACATGACGCATTAGAAATTCTAGTAAAACTAGAGCACAGAGGTGGTGTTAGTGCAGATGGAAAAACAGGTGATGGTGCTGGTTTATTAATAGATATTCCTCATGTTTATTTCAAACGAGTATGTGATTTTCCTATTCCTAATCAAAGAGAATATGCTGTTGGAATGGTTTTCCTTCCAAAAGTAACAAATCAATATGATTATTGTAAAAGTACGTTTGAAAACGAGATAAAAGAACAAGGACTGTCTATTTTAGGTTGGAGAGAAGTTCCTGTAGATTCTTTTCAATTAGGTGAAATCGCTTTAGCATCAGAACCAAATATCGAGCAATTGTTTGTTGGTAAAACAGATGATATTGACGAAGCTACTTTTAAAGCAAAATTATATGCTGCTCGTAAAATAGCAGAACATGCAATTAGAAAATCTAAAATTTCTGAAAGTAAATATTTTTATATTCCGAGTTTATCAATAACTACTATTATCTATAAAGGTATTATTATGCCTGAAGATATTGGTCCTTATTATAAAGATTTACAAGAAATAGACTTAGTAACACGTTTAGCTTTAGTACACCAACGTTTTTCTACGAATACAATGCCAACTTGGGAATTAGCGCAACCATTTAGACACATGTGTCAAAATGGAGAGATTAATACTTTACGTGGTAATGTTAGTAGAATGCGTGTTCGTGAAGAAATCATGAAAAGTGATGTATTTGGTCCACAAATAGATAAATTATTTCCAATTATTTTACCAGGAAAATCAGATTCTGCTTCTATGGATATGGTTGTTGAGTTATTAACTCACACAGGTCGTTCATTACCAGAAATTATGATGATGATGATTCCTGAAGCTTGGGAAAAGCATGCAACTATGTCTAAAGAGCGTAAAGCTTTTTATGAATACAATGGTTGTATTATGGAACCTTGGGATGGTCCTGCTTCTGTACCTTTTACAGATGGAGATTATATTGGAGCATTATTAGACAGAAACGGTTTAAGACCATCTAGATATACAGTTACAAAAAGTGGTAGTTTAATTATGTCATCAGAAATTGGTGTTGTAGATGTAGCTCCAGAAGATGTAAAAGAACATGGTAGATTAGAACCAGGAAAAATGTTCTTGGTAGATATGAATGAAGGAAGAATCATTCAAGATCAAGAAATTAAAAGTAAAATTGTTTCTGAAAGACCTTATCAAGAATGGTTAGATAAAACTCGTTTACACTTAAAGGATGTTCCTTATACAAGTGAAACCTGTCCTATAGAATCTATTGATGTTAAAACCCGTCTAAGTTTATTTAATTACACTTTTGAAGATATTCAGGAAGTAATTACACCAATGGCAATAGTTGGTAAAGAAGCTTTAGGCTCTATGGGAATTGATACTCCTTTAGCTGTTTTATCAGACAGACCTCAATTAATTTCTAACTACTTTAAACAATTATTTGCTCAAGTTACAAATCCACCTTTAGATGGTATTCGTGAAGAAATTGTAACTGACATCAGTTTAAATTTAGGAAAAGATAGAAACATTTTCAGTATTACAGATAGACAGTGTAGAAAATTAAGAATTCAAAATCCTGTAATTTCTAATGCAGATTTAGAAAAAATTAGAAATATAGATATTGAAAGTTTCAAAGCTGAAACTATTCAAATTTTATACCCAAAAGCAAAAGGTTTAAATGGTCTTGAAGATGCTTTAGATGATATCATCGTTAAAATAGAAAAAGCGTTAGAAAGAAAAACAAATATTATTATTCTTTCTGATAGAGGTGTAAATAAAGAGCTTGCTCCTATACCTGCTTTATTAGCTTGTTCTTTTGTAAATCATCAATTAAACCGTTTACGTAAGCGTTCTCATTTCGATATTATTATTGAATCTGCAGAACCTCGTGAGCCACATCATTTTGCAACTTTATTTGGTTATGGCGCAAGTGCTGTAAACCCATATATGGTGAATGAAATTATCAGAATGCAAGTTAAAGAAGGCTTCATTACTGGTATGGATGAGCAAGGTGCAGTTGATAATTTCAACAAAGCAATTGGAAAAGGTATCTTAAAAGTAATGAACAAAATAGGAATCTCTACATTACATTCTTATAGAGGTTCTCAAATTTTCGAAATTGTAGGTTTCAACTCTCAATTTGTAGAAAAATATTTCCCATATACTGCTTCAAGAATAGAAGGTATTGGTTTATATGAAGTAGAAAAAGAAATTGATCAACGTTATAAACAAGCGTATCCAGATAATCAAATTGATAAAAACTTAGGTTTAAATGTTGGTGGAGATTATAGATGGAGAAGAAATGGTGAACGTCACTTATTTAATCCAACTACAGTTTCTAAATTACAACAAGCAGTAAGATTAAGTGATCAAGGAAGTTATGATGTCTATGCAAAAGCAATTAACGAACAGTCAGAAAGTTTAATGACAATTCGTGGTTTGTTTCAGTTTGATAACTTAGATCCAATTCCATTGGAAGAAGTAGAACCTTGGACAGATATTGTAAAGCGTTTTAAAACAGGTGCAATGTCTTATGGATCTATTTCTCGTGAGGCTCATGAAAATTTAGCAATTGCAATGAATAGAATTGGAGGAAAATCTAATTCTGGTGAAGGTGGTGAAGATAGAAAACGTTTTCAAAAAGATATCAATGGAGATAGTAGAAACTCTGCTATTAAGCAAGTAGCTTCTGGTAGATTTGGGGTAACTTCTCACTATTTATCAAGTGCAAAAGAGATACAAATAAAAATGGCTCAAGGAGCTAAACCTGGTGAAGGTGGTCAATTACCTGGAGAAAAGGTTTTACCTTGGATTGCAGAGGCAAGAAATTCAACACCTTTTGTAGGTTTGATTTCTCCTCCTCCTCATCACGATATTTATTCAATTGAAGATTTAGCACAATTAATTTTCGATTTAAAGAATGCAAATCGTGAAGCTAGAATTAATGTAAAATTAGTTTCTGAAGTTGGTGTAGGTACAATTGCTGCTGGTGTTGCAAAAGCAAAAGCAGATGTAGTATTAATATCTGGTTACGATGGTGGTACAGGAGCTTCTCCTTTAACTTCATTAAAACATGCCGGTTTACCTTGGGAACTTGGTTTAGCAGAAGCACAACAAACTTTAGTTCTTAATGATTTAAGAAGTAGAATTGTTGTAGAGTGTGATGGTCAGTTAAAAACGGGTAGAGATGTAGCTATTGCTGCATTATTAGGTGCTGAAGAATTCGGTTTTGCAACTGCTCCTTTAGTTGCTTCTGGTTGTATTATGATGCGTAAGTGTCACTTAAATACATGTCCAGTAGGTATTGCAACGCAAGATAAAGAGTTACGTAAAAACTTTAAAGGAACACCAGAGCATGTAATTAACTTCTTCTTTTACATTGCTGAAGAATTAAGAGCAATTATGGCACAACTTGGTTTCAGAACATTAGCTGAAATGGTTGGTCAAACTCATAAAATTAACGCAAATAAAGCAATCAAGCATTATAAAGCGAAAGGGTTAGATTTATCAAGTATTTTACACAGACCAACTTCTTATAGAAGTATGACTGTTAGAAATACAGAAACTCAAGATCATAACTTAGAAGGCGTTTTAGACTTTACTATATTAAAAGATTCTCATAGAGCTTTGTATAGAAAAGAAAAAATGAACTTAGCATATCCAATAAAAAATACCAATCGTACTGTTGGAGCAATTGTTAGTAATGAAATTTCAAAAATTTATGGTCACTTAGGTTTACCTGAAGACACCTTAAATATCAACTTTACTGGTTCTGCAGGACAAAGTTTTGGAGCTTTCGGCGCACATGGATTAACATTTATTTTAGATGGTAATACAAATGATTATTTAGGTAAAGGTTTATCCGGAGCAAAATTAATTATAAAGAAACCGGCAAAAGCAGACTTTTTAGCAGAAAACAATATCATTGTTGGTAATGTTTGTATGTTCGGCGCAGTAGCTGGTCAAGCTTATATTAATGGAATTGCAGGAGAGCGTTTTGCTGTTCGTAATTCTGGTGCAACCGCAGTTGTAGAAGGTGTAGGAGATCACTGTTGCGAATATATGACAGGTGGTAAAGTAGTTGTATTAGGTAGTACAGGTAGAAATTTTGCTGCTGGTATGAGTGGTGGTATTGCGTATGTTTATGATCCAGAAAACAAGTTTGTAAACGGGCTTTGTAATACTGAAACGATAGAATTCGAAGATATTTCTGATGAAGTTGCTGCTGATTTAAAAGCAACCATAGAAAAACACGTTTTATATACGGATAGTAAAAAAGGTGCTGAATTGTTAGCAGATTGGGATACAAGTTTAAACAACTTTGTAAAAGTGATGCCAACTGAATACAAAAAAGCATTGATACGTTTAGAAACAGAAGAACCAATGTTTGAAGAATTAACAAAAGCATAATGTCATGGGAAAAGTAACAGGATTTAAAGAATTTGAAAGACAGGATGAAAAATATACTTCTGTAAAAGATCGTGTAAAAGATTATAAAGAATTTACAGTTCCTCTTTCAGAAAAGGAAATAACAAAACAGGGTTCACGTTGTATGGATTGTGGTATTCCTTTTTGTCACAGTAGTTGTCCATTAGGAAATCTAATTCCAGATTTCAACCACATGGTACATCAAGGCGAATGGCAAAAAGCTTCATGGATATTACATTCTACAAATAATTTCCCAGAATTTACAGGTCGTTTATGCCCTGCTCCATGTGAACAATCATGTGTATTAGGTATTATTGAAGATCCCGTTGCTATAGAAAATATTGAAAAAAATATTGTAGAGCGTGCTTTTAAAGAAGGATGGATAAAACCACAACCTCCAAAAAATAGAACAGGAAAAACAATTGCCGTTATTGGTTCTGGGCCAGCAGGTTTAGCAACAGCACAACAATTAAATAGAGCGGGTCATACAGTTACTGTTTTCGAAAGAGATGATGAAGTTGGTGGATTATTACGTTATGGAATTCCTAATTTCAAAATGGAAAAAGGAATCATCGATAGAAGAGTTGCTATTTTAGAGGCTGAAGGAATTATATTCAAAACAAACGTGAATGTTGGTGTTAATTATAATGTTGAAGATTTAAAAGCTTTCGATAGTATTGTTTTATGTGGTGGATCTACAGAAAGACGTAGTTTACCAACTCCAGGTATTGATGCCGATGGTGTTGTACAAGCAATGGATTTCTTAACGCAACAAACAAAAGTAGTATTTGGTAAAGAAGTAAAAGACCAAGTATTAGCTACAGATAAAGAAGTAATCGTTATTGGTGGTGGAGATACAGGATCAGATTGTGTAGGTACATCAAACAGACAAGGAGCAAAATCTGTGGTAAATTTCGAAATTATGCCAAAACCTCCTGGTCATCGTTCACCAACAACTCCTTGGCCTTTTTGGCCATTACAATTAAAAACTTCTTCTTCTCATAAAGAAGGGGTAGAACGTAACTGGTTAATCAACACAAAGGAATTTGTAAAGGATGAAAACGGAAAATTAATCGCTTTAAAAACGGTTAATGTAGAATGGAAAATGGTTCCAGGTCAAAGACCTCAGTTAATTGAAATAGCAGGTACAGAAAAAACATGGCCTTGCGATTTAGCATTATTGGCACTTGGTTTTACAGGTCCAGAAAGTACACTAGCAGACAAATTAGGTTTAGAAACAGATGCGCGTTCTAACTACAAAGCAGCATACGGAAAATACCAAACAAACGTTCCAAATATATTTACTGCTGGCGATATGCGTCGCGGACAATCACTAATTGTTTGGGCAATATCAGAAGGTAGAGAAGCAGCAAGACAAGTAGACATCTATTTAATGGGGAAATCAGAATTACCAACAAAAGATATTTCTGGCGATTTAGTAGCAATGTAGCATTTAGTCAACAAAAAAATTAAACGTTCTGTCATTCCTGCGTAGGCAGGAATCTATAACAAAAGAAAACTCATCAATTTAATTATTGATGAGTTTTCTTTGTTCTAAACAATTATTAAACCTTTTTGGGCGTGCCCATTTTTTAAAAAGCGAAGTTCATAGAATAAACAGATAGCATAAAAATGGTCAGGCTATCCATTACAAGTCCTCGTTCGTACCTCACTGTGGGCTTTTCATTTCTATCCTTCACGCAAATAGCAACCAACCTTATCATTCCAATAAAAAACCAGAACAATACAACAAACAGTTTTGCCATTGCGAGGCACAAAGCAATCTGTTTACATACCTGTCATTGCGAGGAAAGAAGCAATCTGTTTATATAAAACTACAAGTATAAAGATTCCTTAAGAAACAATAGCAACCCAAAAACATACCTTCAAACACAATCTAAAAGTAATTCAGCATTCATCAATAGAAAAGAAAAGAGTATCGAAAACACACAATCAAAAAAGAAAAAACTAAATTAGTCCTTCAAAAAAATTAGCACAAAAAAAAAGAAAAAGTACAATGGCATTAAGCTGGAACGAAATAAAAGACAGAGCATTAAAATTCTCTAACGAATGGGCAAACGAATCTAAAGAACGAGCAGAAAAAGACAGTTTCTGGAACGACTTTTTCAACGTCTTCGGCATTTCCAGAAGACGCGTTGCAACCTTCGAAGAACCTGTAAAAAAATTAAGCGGTAATCAAGGCTTTATAGACCTTTTCTGGAAAGGGACTTTATTAGTAGAACACAAATCCAAAGGAAAAAACCTAGACAAAGCATATCAACAAGCAACAGACTATTTTCCAGGAATAAAAGAACACGACCTACCAAAATACATTCTAGTATCAGATTTCGATAAAATAAAACTATTCGATTTAGACGAAGGCACAGAACACGAGTTTCATGTATCAGAACTCTATAAAAATGTTAAACTCTTTGGCTTTATTGCAGGGTATCAAAAAAGAACATTTAAAGAAGAAGACCCAGTAAATATTAAGGCAGCAGAGTTAATGGGCAAATTGCACGACCAACTCGAAACCTTTGGGTATGAGGGGCATCATTTAGAAGTCTATTTAGTACGCTTACTATTTATCCTTTTTGCAGACGATACCAGTATTTTCGAAAAAGACACCTTTAAAGAATTTCTAGATCAAAAAACAAATGAAGATGGTAGCGATTTAGGAGCATTAATGGCGCAATTTTTTCAAGTATTAAACACACCAAAAGAAAAAAGATACACCAATTTAGACGAACATTTAAACCAATTCCCTTATGTAAACGGTAAGTTATTCGAAGAAATACTACCAATTGCCGCTTTCAATACAAACATGAGAAGCATTCTATTAGAAGCATCGGGTTTAGATTGGGGTAAAATAAGTCCAGCTATATTTGGTTCACTGTTTCAAAGTGTCATGAATCCTGAAGAACGCAGAAACTTAGGAGCACATTACACATCAGAAAAAAACATCTTTAAACTCATAAAACCATTATTTCTAGATGAGTTAAGAGCAGAGTTCGATAAAGTAAAATCGAATTCTAAAAAACTAAAAGAGTTTCATCACAAATTATCAACCTTAAAATTTTTAGATCCTGCCTGTGGTAGTGGTAATTTCTTAATCATTACCTACAGAGAATTAAGACTCTTAGAAATAGATATTTTAAGAGAACTCTTTAAAAAAGGAGAACAAGTATTAGACATATCTGCAATTCTTTGGTTAGATGTAGACCAGTTTTACGGAATAGAATACGATGAGTTTGCTTCTAAAATTGCCGAAGTAGCAATGTGGCTCATAGACCATCAAATGAATATGAGAGTCAGTGAAGAATTCGGACAATATTTTGCACGACTGCCACTTAAAAAAGCCGCTAAAATTGTTCATGCAGACGCACTAGAAATTGATTGGGAAGAAGTTGTACCTAATAATATTTTGTCTTATATAATAGGTAATCCACCATTCATTGGTTCTAATATAATGAAAAAGGAACAACGTAATCAAATTGCAAATATATTTGATAAAAAATCAGGTGGAGGAACATTAGACTATGTAGTTGGTTGGTATATTTTAGCTTCAAGATATATTCAAAACACTAAAATAAAAGCCGCTTTTGTATCAACTAACTCAATTGTACAAGGTGAACAAACTAGTCTACTTTGGGGTTTATTACAAAATAAATATGATGTTAAAATTCATTTCGCCCATAGAACTTTTAAATGGAATAATGAAGCTAAAGGAAATGCAGCTGTCTATTGTGTCATAATCGGTTTTGCTAACATTGATACATCTGATAAAACAATTTTTGATTATGAAGATATTAAAGGAGAAGCTCAAGCGATTAAAGTAAGAAATATTAATGCATATTTAGTTAACTCTAAAAATGTACTAATAAATAAAAACAGAAAACCTATATGTGAAGTTCCAAACATAATGAAAGGTAATTATTATGCTAAAAGTAAGGGTTTAATAGTTGAAGAAAAGGATTTATCTTTTTTATTAAAAGAAGAACCTAATGCGAAAAAATGGATAAAAAAACTAATTGGTGCAAGTGAATTTATTAATAATAAAAAAAGATACTGTCTTTGGTTAGTTGATTGTCCACCAAATGAAATAAGAAAAATGCCTTTAGTAATGGATAGAATAAATCAAGTGAAAGAGGATAGGTTAAAAAGTACAGATAAAGCAATGCAAAACCTTGCGCCTACACGCTTTAGAGAAACGAACAATCCTGACAGTTGTCTAATAATTCCAGTAGTGTCATCTGAAAACAGGAAATATATTCCAATGGGCTTTATTGATAAAGATACTATTTCAACTAACAGTAATTTGATAATGCCAAATGTAGAAATATATCATTTTGGTATGCTAATGTCTGAAATGCATATGAGTTGGGTAAAATATACCTGTGGTCGTTTAAAGAGTGATTTTCGATATTCAAAGGATATTGTTTATAACAATTATCCTTGGGCACAGAAAGTAAGTGATAAAAACAAGCAAAAAGTAGAAGAAAAAGCACAAAAAGTTTTAGACGTTCGTTTAGAATTTCCAGAAAGCAGTTTAGCCGATTTGTATCATCCTTTAACAATGCCTCCAAAATTAGTAAAAGCACACCAAGCATTAGACAAAGCGGTAGATCTATGTTACAGACCACAAGCTTTTACAAATGAAGCCAACAGAATAGAATACCTATTTGAGTTATACAATCAATACACAGCACCATTATTAAACGAAAAGAAAACAAAAAAGAAGTAATAAACAAAACAACCATTAATTTTAAATATAAAGTCACTACATTATATAACAAATCAACTGTTACGAATAAGAAAGTCACTATAACCTAATACTAAGTCAGTAAGCTTATTAACAAAGTCACGTAGATTACTAACAAAGTCACCCTAAACAATAAAAGAGTAACTAAATTGAGTCTATAAGTCATCATAATTATAGTAAAAGTCACTGTTTACTGCTATGAACAGTGCAAATCAGAAAAAGAAATCGTATTAATAATTAAAAAATAAATTGCTATGCCACTTAAAAACAGTAAATCACAAACAGAAATTTTAGAATCAAGTAGAATTGCATTAACAAATGTAGAAGAAAACCTAGTCATTAAATCATTAATGGAAGAATTGGGCTACAATACTGCAAAAATAGACGAAGGTAAAACCATATTAAATGAAGCAAAAGCACAATTTAATAACAACCAAACATTAGAAGATACAAGAGCAAAAGCATACAAAGCCTTCGATGATGAAAAAACGAATATAGAAACCAAGTATGCAAAAGATCGTAAGAAAGCCAAAATTGTATTTAAACAAGATACATTAGTATTAAAAGAATTAGGTATCAAAGGCATCATTCCTAAGTCGTATGTAAAATGGTTAGAAACTGTAAATCTATTTTACAACACATTAAATTCACAACCAGATATATTAACTAAACTGGCAGCAATTAAAATCAATCAACTACAGGTAACAGAAATATTAGCAGAACTAACTGAGTTAGAAAACTTAAGAGCAGCATACATTTTAGCAAAAGGAAACGCACAGAATGAAACTAAAACAAAAAATATAGCCTTTAAATCTCTAGACAAATACATGAGCGATTTCTTTGCAGTAGCAAGAATTGCACTAGAATTAGAACCACAACTCTTAGAAGCATTAGGTAAAATAGTAAAAAGCTAAAAGTATCTTAAAGTGTAGCAGTTAAAATGCCATAACATCTAAATCTTTAGATAAATCCATTTAACTATTTATAATTTGATAATAACGAGAACCCAGTTAATACCTATATGTCAGACTGAGCTTACCGAACTGCCTCATCCTTAACAAAAACAACCTAATAGCGAAGCACAGAGCAATCTCAAAATAAATACCTTTAAACAATATAATCTGGTATTAGCGAGAAAACAATTAAGACCTAAATACAACACTGAGCTTGTCGAAGTGCCTCATCCTTAACAAAAACAAACAACGTAATTGCGAAGCACAGAGCAATCTCAAAATAAATACCTTTAAACTATTGAATCTAATATTAACGACAAAACATTGAAGACCTAAATGCAACACTGAGCTTGCCGAAGTGCCTCATCCTTAACAAAAACAAACAACGTAATTGCGAAGCACAGAGCAATCTCAAAATAAATACCTTTAAACTATTGAATCTAATATTAACGAATAATCAGTTAAGACCTAAATGCAACACTGAGCTTGTCGAAGTGCCTAATCCTTAACAAAAACAAACAACGTAATTACGAAGCACAGAGCAATCTCAAAATAAATACCTTTAAACTATTGAATCTAATATTAACGAATAATCATTTAAGACCTAAATGCAACACTGAGCTTGTCGAAGTGCCTCATCCTTAACAAAAACAAACAACGTAATTGCGAAGCACAGAGCAATCTCAAAATAAATACCTTTAAACTATTGAATCTAATATTAACGACAAAACATTGAAGACCTAAATGCAAAACTGAGCTTGTCGAAGTGCCTCATCCTTAACAAAAACAACCAAGTCATCCTATGTTTGTCAAATAAGGATCTGTTTTTAAAAAGCTTAAATTAGATTTAATATTTAACAAGAAAAGTAAGGGTAAAGGAAAAGATTATAGTCCGTCATTTGTCATTAAAGACCGTTCGCAATGCTAATCACTTTACCCCTTACTACATAAACTTGAACAGATCATTAGACCATCAAGTCTGTATTTAGGATTGATAAGTAAATGTAGTAATTTTTCTATAAAAACATTTGATATGAGTAAAATTATAGGAATTGATATTAGTAAGCAAACCTTTGATGTTTCTTATTTAGAAAAAGATAAATGGATTCACAAAATTTTTAAGAATCAAAATACAGGTTTTGAGCAATTTATTAAATTGATTAATGCATCAGACTGGATTGTAATGGAGGCTAGTGGTCCTTATTATGTTCAGTTAGCAACTTTTTTACATGCATCTAGTTTTAATGTATGTGTATTAAATCCTTTGATAATTAGAAGATATAGTCAAACAAGATTATATAGAGCAAAAACAGATAAAAAAGACGCAAAGACAATTGCCGAATATGGTGCTCAATATGAGTTAAAAAGATGGTGTCCAGAGAGTAAACCTAGTATAGAAATTAAACAACTTTACACAGCTTTAGAATTACTAAAAAAACAAAAACATCAAACAAAAAGACAATTAGAATCCTTTGAAGCAACAGGTTTGTTGAGTTCGGATCTTAGAAAAGAATTAAAACAAGTACTAATATTATTAATAAGACGTATTGATAAGTTTGAAAAAAAGATAGAGCAAATAGGAAGATTAGCTTATAAAGACACGGTTGAAAGAATAAAAACGATACCAGGAATCGGGCTAAAAACGGCTATTATGATGAGTGTTATTACAGATAATTTCACAAAATTTGATAACTATAAACAACTGACAGCTTTTGTAGGATTTAGTCCAAGGCTATATCAATCAGGAACAAGTGTAAAAGGTAAAGGACATATTTGTAAAATGGGCAAACCTCAAATTAGAAAACTTTTGTATTTATGTAGTTGGTCTGCAAAAAGAGTAAATAAAAATTGTATCGAAATGTATGAACGACTTAAAGAAAAAGGAAAACCCGAGAGAGTAATTAAAATTGCAATAGCTAATAAATTAATAAAGCAAATTTTTTCTATTGCGACTAACAAACAAATTTACAATGAAAATCATCAAAACTTATATTTTCTGAAATAAAAGAAATTTTAACAATAAATAATAGTTTTTTAACACAGATCATTGCGAGGAACGAAGCAATCTCAAAATAAATACCTTTAAACTATTGAATCTAATATTAACGAATAATCAGTTAAGACCTAAATGCAACACTAAGCTTGTCGAAGTGCCTCATCCTTAACAAAAACAACCAAGTCATTGCGAGGCACGAAGCAATCTCAAAATAAATACCTTTAAACTATTGAATCTAATATTAACGACAAAACATTGAAGACCTAAATACAACACT